>CAZJOA010000030.1:0-20748 GCA_964547515.1 uncultured Faecalibacterium sp. | reverse complement strand
CTCGACACCCATTTCGCGATGGGGTTGAATGATAAAGCATAGTTGCGTGCGCGTGCTTGTTGAAGGGGCTGCGTGAGCTTTGGCTCAGCTCCCCTACGGTCGCTTCGCGTCGCGCTTACAGGTCTTCTTCCTTGGGGTAGTGGGAGGCGGCATCATCCTGCGGATGATGCGGGATAATGTCGGACTGAATGCGCTTGCATAGCCCCACGCGGGAACTGTATGGCAGGACAGCCCCCTCGATCGCGAGAAAACGGGTCGAAGACCCCGCGAGGGGAAACGGCGGGCTCTGCCCCGCACCCGCGAAGGGCTTTCAGCCCTCTCGACACCCATTTCGCGATGGGGTTGAATGATAAAGCATAGTTGCGTGCGCGTGTTTATTGACAGGGCTGTGCGAGCTTTGGCTCAGCTCCCCTACGGTCGCTTCGCGTCGCGCATAGTCGACTGTTCCTGCGACGTAGTAAGAGGCGGCATCATCCTGCGGATGATGCGGGATCATCTCGGGCTGGATGTTGTCGCACAGCTGCACGCCCGAAGGAGCGCGGGGGCGACCGGAAAGCCCTCGCATCGTCCCGCGCGGGAACTGTGTGCAGTACAGCCCGGCACGGATTCCTATACGATCACATAGCAGAAACGATTTTATTCAAGTGACCCAATAAATATTGAAGAAACAAAGGAGGCTGCCCATGCCTGACACGATCGCGACCCTGCTGCTGACCTGGTACGACCGTCACGCGCGGACACTGCCCTGGCGGGGCATCCGCGACCCCTACCGCACCTGGGTATCCGAGACCATGCTCCAGCAGACGCGGGTGGAGACGGTACTGGGGTACTACGCGCGCTTTGTGGAGCGCTTCCCGACGGTGGCTGACCTGGCGGACGCGCCGGAGGACGAGGTGCTCAAATGCTGGGAGGGGCTGGGGTACTACAGCCGGGCGCGGAATCTGCACGCGGGCGCGAAGCAGGTGATGTCCGAATTCGGCGGGGTGATCCCCTCTTCGGCGGACAGGCTGATGCATCTGCGCGGGGTCGGGGCGTACACCGCCGGGGCGATCGCGAGCATTGCCTTCGATCAGCCCGTCCCTGCGGTGGACGGCAACGTCATCCGTGTCGTCAGCCGAATCAGGGGCATCCGCGAGAACGTGGGCATCCCGTCGGTGCGCCGGGCGCTGGAGCAGGAAGCCGCGGCACTCGTCCCGGCGGAGCGTCCGGGGGACTTCAATCAGGCGATGATGGATCTGGGCGCGACGGTCTGCACACCCGGGACACCCAGCTGCGAGCGCTGTCCGCTGTCGGGGGCATGCGACGCTTTCGCGGCGGGGGACGCGGACGAATTGCCCGTCCTCCCGCAGAAGAATCCGCCGAAGGTCATCGATTACGCCGTCTGCCTGATTTTCAGCGGCGGACGGGTGCTGATGCGTCAGCGGACGGAAGCGCTGCTGCGTGGCCTGTGGGTGTTCCCCATGGCCGAGGGGACGTTCACCGCGCGGACGCTCCCTCAGGCGGTGCATCGGCTGACACACCTGACCGTCCGCCATGTGCAGGATGCCGGTCAGGCCAGGCATGTCTTCACCCACCGGGTCTGGCAGATGCACCTGTTCACCATGTCCGCCGACGAACAGGCCGACGCACCGGCGGGGTACGCCTTCATCCCGGCGGAGGAAATGTCCGCGCTGGCCATCCCGTCCGCCATGAAGGCCGCCGTGCAGGTCATCCGGGAACGGCTCTGAATGTATTTTCTGGTTGACAGGCGGACGTGAATGTGCTATGATGATGCTATCAGACCACTGTTCCCTGGTTATATTATGATGTTAGGAGAGATCGTTATGGCCATCCGTCTTTTCGAGACCCACACGAACAATACCAACATCCCCTTCCGCGTCGCCATGGGGCATTTCGCCACCAGCCACAGCCATATCAATTATTACATCGACCTGACCATGACCAAGCACCGCCTGTCCGAGGCGCGGGAGGTCGCCGCTCAGCTCTGCGGACACATCAACCCCATCACCGTCATCGATACCATCCTCTGCCTGGACGGCACGGAGGTCATCGGCGCCTGCATGGCCAGCGAGCTGACCCGCCTGGGCTTTGCCAACTACAACGCGCACAACACCATCTACATCGTCACCCCCGAGCACACCACCGGCTCTCAGCTGCTCTTCCGCGACAACGCCGCCCCCATGATCGTCGGCAAGAACGTGCTGGTGCTGGCGGCTTCCGTCACCACCGGATACACCGTGCAGGCCGCTCTGGAGGCCATCCGCTATTACAGCGGCAAGCCCGCCGGCGTCTGCGCCATCTTCTCCTGTGTGGACAGCTGCGACGGCTTCCCCATCGATGCCATCTTCACCAGGAAGAACGACCTCCCCGACTACAGCAGCACCCCCTTCCACGAATGCCCCATGTGCAAGGCGCAGCAGCGTCTCGATGCCATGGTCAACGCATTCGGCGTGTCCAGCTTCGGGGACTTCGCCCCTCTTTCCCGCGATTGAGCAGGGCATCCCGCCATACACGTCCGGCGAGGGACATCCCCCTCATCCGGCCTTACGGCCACGCAGCAACGGATGAGGTGTCCCCCCCCCGCATGTCCTTCAGTCCCGGAGCATTCTGGGGCTTTTTCGTATCCGAATGACACTTTTCCCCCCTTTGTTCATCGTGTTGTCATAAAATGCCGGTATAATCCTCCCGAAAGATGCAAAAGATTTCCGATTTGTAAATGGAATGTGAATCTTTCCGGCAGATGAAGGGAATTCCCCCCGCTGTACGTTATATCAGTGAGCCCACCATCATATGCTCTCCCAACCGCAGTCCGCAGAAGGGTCAGGCGTGTCGAAAGGCCGCTTCCTTTGACGGATGCGCTCAGGCGCGGAATATCCGACCCATCCGCGCATACATTATGAGAGGATGGTGGCAGCTGATGAACAAGCCCTCCCCCCTGACACCCCGCCCGCGCCCGGCCTTCACCTGGTCGACGCGCTCCGCGAAGCCCCGCCCGTCCCTGCGCCTGATCGGCCTGTTCGGTGCATTGGCGCTCCTCAGCGCGCTGTATCTCGGCCCTTTGCAGGCGGACGCGACCGCTGTCGTCGCATCGAAGAAGGTCCTCCCCATCTACTCCGTCGAACGGGAGGACAAGGTGATCTCCGTCACCTTCGATGCCTCCTGGGGCGGCGACAAGACCCGCAGGATCCTCGACCTGCTGGACGAATACGACGCGAAGGCGACCTTCTTCCTCGTGGGCATCTGGGTGGACAAATACCCGGAATTGGTGCAGGAGATCGCCGCCCGCGGGCATGAGATCGGCAACCACTCCGCCAGCCATGCCCACTTCACACAGCTCAGCGACGCGCAGATCCGTCAGGAGCTGTCCGCCTGTTCGGACAAGATCGAGGCGCTGACCGGTGTCCGCCCCACCCTCTTCCGTCCGCCGTATGGGGACTATAACAGCAAGGTCATCACCGTCGTGCGGGATGCGGGGTACGAGGCCGTCCAGTGGTCGGTCGATTCGCTGGACTGGAAGAACCGCGGCGCGGAGGACATCATCCGCCGTGCCACCAGCCATGTCCAGCCGGGGGACATCATCCTCTTCCACAATGACGCGCAGTATATTGTGGACGCACTGCCCGCCATTCTCCAATTCTATCAGGCGCAGGGACTGCAAATCGTCTCCGCCAAGGACATCCTGCTCTCAGGAGAAACGACCATCGACGTTCAGGGCAAGCAGCATCCTGCCGCCCCGTGACGTCCCCCCACCCCACACGGACGATGCGTCAGCCATGGTGCGCACCGTCCAGAAAAGAAAGGTGAATCGCTATGGAAGAAACCGGGAACTACCTGCATCTGAGCGGCATTCTGATCGAAGCCCCCACCTATGGCCACGAGGTCTTCGGCGAGAAATTCTACTATGCGACCCTGTCCGTGCTGCGGCTTTCCGGCGCGGAGGATCTGCTGCCCGTCACCATCTCCGAACGGCTGATGGAGGGCATCACGCTGGACGTGGGCACGCCCCTGCGCTTTGAGGGGCAGCTGCGCAGCTACAACAAGGTCGTCGAAGGCGCTGGCCGCCTGCTCGTCACCGGCTTTGCGCAGCGGCTGCTCGATCCCTATTCGAACGAGAACCCCAACCAGGTGCAGCTCACCGGTGCGCTGTGCAAGCCGCCGAGCTACCGCACCACGCCCTTCGGCCGCGAGATCGCTGACCTGATGCTGGCCGTCAACCGCGCCTATGGCAAGAGCGACTACATCCCCTGCATCACCTGGGGGCGGACGGCACGCTTCGCCAGCCACCTCCACGTGGGCGACCGCGTGACCATCACGGGGCGCTTCCAGTCCCGCCCGTATCAGAAGCAGCTCGCCGATGGCACGGTGCTGAACAAGACCGCCTACGAGGTGTCCGTCGGACGGCTGTCCCTGGAGGAGAGCATCACCCAGCCCAGCACGCCCTATGCCGTGTGCCCGACGATGCAGGAGGAGTCCCCCGCGCATATCGATCCCGCCGCCGGGGACACGACGATGTTCACCAATCCGCACTGATGGGCGGACGAAGCCGCAGAAAATGCGGCTTTTTTGCTGCCCTATTTTATAGGAAGCATTCCGCCGCGTCCCGCATGCCGATCCGCGGCATTTTTCCTGCCTTACAGGGCTGATCTTTGACAGTTTCAGACCTTTTTCGCCCGAAAACGTTTCTGCTTTTGTGCATCCCCTCAATTTTCGTTGTTTTTTCTCTTGACAGATTGACCAAATGTCGTTAAAATGGAAGCAGAAAGCAGTTGTATTTCCGTTTTGAGGACGGGCGTTCCTTTTGCCCGTCTTGAAACCGGTTGCATCTGCTCAATTTGAGAGGAGGACTTTCCCCATGAAGAAGTTCATTGCCCTGCTGCTGGCGATGCTGATGGTTCTGTCCGTGGTGCCCTTCGCCGCCGCAGAAGACGAACCCATCATCATCCGCTGGGGCACCCACTGGGCCGCCGGTCAGGACCCGAACATGATCGACGAGACCACCGGTACCTACACCATGACCGACGAATCCGACCGTCAGCTGCGTCTGGCTGCCGAGGCCGCCGTGCTGGAAAAGCACAATGTCAAGATCGTGCATGTGCAGTACGCGCAGGACACCCGTTCTGAGCTGGTGCTGTCCGTGCTGGCCGGCAACCCCTGCTGCGAGATCGCCCGCATGTGGTCCGGCTCGGAGAACACCGTCCTGGCGCAGAACATCCTTCAGCCCCTGGATGAGTACGCCTCCGTGTTCGAGGGTGCTGACTGGATGTGGCCCACGGCTGTGTTCGGCCACAACTACTTCGTCAACGCCAACATCTCCTTCAACCAGTACTTCACCCTCCTGGTCAACCTGACCAAGCTGGAGGCCGTGGATGCCCTGAAGGAAGCCGACGGCACCACCCTCTACCCCATGGAGATGCTGGAGCGCGGCGATTGGACCTGGTCCAACTTCGAGGACTATCTGGCCAAGATCGCTGCCCACTACGCCAACACCCCCGCCCCCGAGGCCGCGAAGGTCTCCAACATCGCCGCCTATGAGACCGACTACCGCTTCTCCGGCATGGCCGCGATGTACTCCAACGGCGGCGGCATCTACGGCAACACCGGCGTCATCGCTGACTCCCAGGAGTCCATCGACGCCATCGCCTTCATCCGCAAGCTGCTGGACGCCGGTTCCATGCAGGTCTGCGGCGTGTATGACGACCAGTGGACGCCCCAGTGGTGCGAGGCCGGCTACGACTTCGGCCGCGGCGCTGCGGTGTTCGCCGATTGCCCCATCTGGGTCATCAAGGGTCAGGTCGATGCCCGCACCGAGGCTGGCGAATCCGTCGCCATCATGCCCTGGCCGGCCGCTGACCGCCTCGTCACCAAGAACGATGACGGCACCGTCACCTACGATCCCGCTTATCAGCAGGTCATTTCCGTCGGCGACATCGACGGCGTGCTGAAGGGCATCTCCCCCGAAATGACCAAGCTGGCTCTCGAATCCTACCGCACCTACTGGGAGACCTACTACTCCCTCAAGGCCGGCGTTGATTCCATGGACGAGTACAAGTCCGCCGTCGCCAAGGACGAAGCGACCAAGTACGGCCTGGACATCTTCAACGAGACCTACGGCGAGGGCGTGCTGAATGCCTTCATCTTCAACTCCGAGCTGTGCGTGCCCAATGACGTGGCCGGCAACCTCGGCATGCGCGATCCCTGGGATCAGATCATGGGCAAGGGCCTGGCCGGTGTTGACGGCATGCCCTCCTATGACATCGCCATCAAGGCCAACCTGAGCAAGTTCACCGATGTCGTCACCGAGATGGAAGCCATCCTGGGCTCCACCGAGCTCAACGACAACCAGGCGCCCTCCGTCACCGTGAACGGCAGCCTGACCATCCCCATGGGCACCGACCTGAGCACCATCGACTGGACGCAGTACTTCTCCGCCGAGGACGGCTTCGACGGCGTGATGGATCCCGCTCTGGCCTCCTATGACTACGGCCCCGACCGCGTCGACGTGACCGTCGCCGGTTCCTACAAGGCCAAGGCCATCTTCACCGACAAGGCCGGCAACGAAGGCTCTGCCAAGGTCGAGGTCATCGTGTATGATCCCGCCAACACCGTTGCCCCCACCCTGACCGTCGTGGAAGAGCTGCCCACCATCGCCATGGACACCGACGCCTCCACCATCGATTGGACCACCTTCATCACCGAGGCGAAGGACGCTTCCGGTCTGGACCTGAAGGCCGCCATCACGGCTGACATGTCCGTCCTGGATACCTCCATGCCCGATGTGTACCCCGTGACCCTGACTGTGACCGACTACGCCGGCAACACCGCCTCCGTGGAGATCACCGTTGAGGTCGTCGCCGAGTAATCCAGCTCGATTAGCAACCCTAACCAATTTCGGGCGGGCGTTCGAGGGCTGATGCCTGAAAGCGCCCGCCCCTTCTCATTTGCGGGGGAAGCTCCGCATGACCGCTGCATAACGCAGGCTCCATGAACCATGGAGTCGGACACACGCTGTGCGGCTCCCACCAGGGAGTCCGCGTTATGCAGCGTTGATGAACGCATAAGGGGTGAACAGGCCCGTGACCAGAAAGAGCAACAAGAAAACCATCACCAAAAAGCAGTGCATCGTCCTGTGCGCCATTGTCCTCATCGTGGCCGTGGCGGCGCTCGTCATCGCGCTGACAGGCAGGGACGGCGGACATTTCGCCACGCCCGCCGCAGGTGTCAGCATCTCCCGCGAACGCACCTACCAGGCCTATCTGGATGCCCATGGCTATCAGGGCATCCTCTCTGACGGCGTGATCGATGTGGACGTGTTCGCATTCGAAAGGAGCGAAGACTCCAACGCCCAGGCGCTGTCCGAAGGTGTCGACACAGGTGACACCGGTGCGGTCACCTGGTCCTTCTCCGTTCAGGAGGAGGGCTTCTACAACCTCGAGATCAGCTACATGGCGCTGGCCGGGACGACCTCCGACATCCAGCGCCGCGTCCTCATCGACGGCGAAGCCCCCTACGAGGCGCTCTCCCAGATCGTCTTCAAGCGTATCTGGCACGATGAGGACATTCGCCTCAAAAACGATAACGAGATCCGCCCCAATGCCGAGGAGATCTTCAGCGAACAGACCATCTTCCTGGAGGACTACGACCGTCGCTCCGGCGATGCGCTGATCTTCCACCTCAGCGCCGGTGAACATACCCTCACCTTCGATGCGGTGAAGGAGCCCATGGAGGTGCTTCGGCTGACGTTCAGAGCCGCGCCCGTCCCGGAGAGCTACGAGACCGTGCTGTCCGCCTGGCAGGCACAGGGTCAGCCGTATGCGGGCGACGTGATCGTCGGCCAGGCCGAACGCCGCGCCGCCCGGGAGGATCAGGCCGCCACCGAGCTGTCCTACGCGAACGCCACGCAGGACATTCTGAAGTCCTCCCCTGCCATCACCGTCCAGAAGAACTACTCCGATGCCGCCCTTGAGCCCTACCACGCCTGGCACATCCTCTACCCCACCATCGGCGCGGATAACTGGGCTCAGCCCGGCGATGCCATCACCTGGCAGATCGAAGTCCCCGCCGACGGCCTGTATGTGCTCACCTTCAAGGGTCGTCAGGCCTCCCGCGGCGTGACGAGCTACCGCCGCCTGTCCGTCAACGGCGTCGTTCCCTTCGCCGAGGCGGAGGTCATCGGCTTCGGCTATGCCGGGTCGATGCAGAACTACACCTTCGCCAACGCCGAGGGTGCGCCGTACTATGTCTACCTGCACGCGGGCGTGAACGACATCCGCCTGGAATGCGTCATGGGCGGCATCGGCGGCGTGCTCAGCGAGGTCGAGGAGTCCCTGCGCAACCTCAACAGCCTGTACCTGTCCACCATCCAGATCACCGGACAGGCCCCCAGCCTGTTCATCGACTACGAGATCGTCAAGAAAGTGCCCGACTTCGTGTCCACCATGGAGACCGAGAGCGAACGCCTCTTTGCCCTGGTGGATCAGATGGTCGCCATCACCGGCGAAAAGGGCGAGAACACCGCTCTGCTGGAGAAAATGGCCATCCAGGCACAGGGTCTGGCGGACGATCCCGAAAACATCGTCAAGGAGCTCAGCCAGCTCAAGAACAACATCTCCGCCCTGGGCACATGGATCGTCAACGTGTCCACCATGCCCCTGGAGCTGGACAGCGTCATGCTCTCTGCGGACACTGCGTCCCTGCCCAAGTCCACCGAGGGCTGGTTCGAAGGCATCGTCGCCGAGACGCAGCGCTTCTTCGCGACCTTCTTCCATTCCACCAGCAGCGTCGTGTCCGACAGCGACGGCAAGGGCGCTCGCTCCGTCAAGGTCTGGATGGCTTCCTCCGGCCGCGAACAGGCGCAGATCATCCAGAACATGATCGACGAGACCTTCTCCCCCAACACGGACATCGCCGTGACCCTCCAGCTCATCCCCACGGACGTGGTGCTGCGTGCCGCCCTGGCCGGCAACGGCCCGGATGTGGTCATCGGCCTGTCCCAGGCCACCGCACAGGACTTCGCCATGCGCGGCGCGACCGTGAAGCTCTCCGATTTTGCGGATTATGCCGATTACGTCGCCCGATACGGCGAAGGCGTGCTGCGCTCCACCCACTTCGGCGATGACGCATACGGCATCCCCGAGCAGGTGACCTTCCAGATGCTCTTCTACCGCGAGGACGTGCTGGATGCGCTGCACCTGGATGTCCCGACCACCTGGACGGACATCATGGAGATGATCCCCGTGCTCAACCGCGAGAACTACGACTTCTACATGCCCTCCACCCGCGTGGGCACCGGCCTGAACGTCTTCTCCGCCATGGTCTACCAGAACGGCGGCGACATCTACATGGGCGACGGCCTCGATTACGGCATTGCCTCCGCGCTCTATTCCGATGAGGCCATGCAGGCCTTCAAGTGGTACACCGACCTGTTCACCGTCCACGGCCTGGAGGTGCAGGCGGACTTCAACAACCGCTTCCGCACGGGCGAGATGCCCATCGGCGTGACGGACTACACCACCTACTGCACGCTGGAGATCTTCGCGCCGGAAATCAAGGGTCTGTGGAGCTTCTCCGTGTTCCCCGGCACGGAAATGGCTGACGGCAGCATCGACAACACCTATGTCTGCGACACCGTCCAGACCGTCATCATGAATGGCGCGAAGGACAAGGACGCCGCATGGGAATTCGTCAAGTGGTGGAACGACACCCCCCAGCAGACCTCCTACGCCACGACCCTGGAGGCCATCATGGGCGCTGCGGCACGCTATCCCGCCGCCGACCCCAATGTCATCCGCAATCTGCCCTGGTCCAACGCCGAGAGCGCTCAGCTTCTCGCCCAGTACGAGCACCTGACGAGCATGCCGGCCGTCCCGGGCTACTACATGAACACGCGCATGATCTCCTACGCCTTCGAGGACGTGGTGGCAGACCTGGCGAATCCGCGCGAGACGCTGTATCTGAACATCCGCGACATCGACCGCGAGCTGACCAAAAAGCGCGAGGAATTCGGCCTCAACACCGTCAAGTAAAGGAGGGAGACACCCATGACGACCGCCAGAAAGCTGCCCCTGGGCGCAGCGCTCAAGAAATACCGCAACCAATACCTCATGGTAGCTCCCTTCGCCATCGTGTTCATTCTGTTCACGGTGCTGCCCGTGGCTGCTGCCATCTTCCTGAGCTTCACGTCCTTCAACATGACCTCCATGCCCGACTGGGTCGGCCTGGAGAACTACGTCACCCTCATCGTCGAGGATGACGTGTTCCTCACCGCCATCAAGAACACCCTCGTCTTCGCCATCCTCACCGGACCGCTGTCCTACATCATGTGCTTCATCTTCGCCTGGCTCATCAACGAGCTGCCGCGCATCCCCCGCGCCATCATGACGCTGGTCTTCTATGCGCCCTCCATCTCCGGCAATGTGTATCTGGTGTGGAAGCTCATCTTCTCCTCGGATACCTACGGCTATGCCAACGCCTGGCTGATGAAGCTCGGCATCCTCCAGGAGCCGGTCTACTGGCTGACCACCGAGGCCTACATCATGCCCATCCTGATCGTCGTGCAAATCTGGATGAGCCTGGGCGTGTCCTTCCTGTCCTTCATCGCCGGTCTCCAGACCGTCGACCGCGCCATGTATGAGGCCGGTGCCGTCGAGGGCATCAAGAACCGCTGGCAGGAGCTGTGGTACATCACCCTCCCCGCCATGAAGCCTCAGCTGATGTTCGGCGCGGTGATGCAGATCACCAACTCCTTCTCCGTCAGCCAGATCTCCCTGGATCTGGTGGGCTTCCCGTCGGTCAACTACGCGGGTCACACCATCATGACCCACCTGCATGACTACGGCAACCTCCGCTACGAGATGGGGTACGCCTGCACGATCGCTGTGTTCCTGTTCCTGCTGATGCTCTTCTGCAACATTCTGGTGCAGAAGGTGCTGCGCAAGATCGGTTAAGGAGGTGGACAAAATGGCAAAGAAAAAGAAGAATCTTTACCCGAAGCCTCCCAAGAAGACCGGCCTGCGCGCATGGCTGCGCCGCCGCAAGCTGCGCACCCGCCGTTCCCTCGCGGTGGACATCTCCCTGATGGTCTTCCTCGGGCTGTTCGGCATCTTCTCCCTGTTCCCGCTGATCTACATCGTCGTGTCCGCCTTCAAGCCCATGAGCGAGATCTTCATCTTCCCGCCCAAGCTGACGGTCGACAACCCCACGCTGAACAACTTCTACGACCTGAGCTACATCCTGGAGTCCTTCGACGTGCCGCTGAGCCGCTATGTGTTCAACACGGCGGTCATCACCGGTCTGGGGACACTGGGCACGGTGCTGCTGGGTTCTCTGGCGGCCTTCGCGCTGGCGAAGTACACCTTCCCCGGGTCAAGGCTGATGAGTGAGCTGATCGTCTATGCGCTGATGTTCTCCTCCTCCGTCACGGCCATCCCCAATTACCTCATCATGACCTATCTGGGACTGGTGAACACCTATTGGGCGGTCATCCTGACGGCCATCGGCGGCACGCTGGGCCTGTACCTGATGAAGAACTTCATCGGCCAGATCCCCGACAGCCTCATCGAGGCCGCCACCATCGACGGCGCACAGGAATTCACCATCTACTGGAAGATCATCATGCCCCTGTGCAAGCCCGCCTGGATCACCCTCATCATCCTCTCCTTCCAGCAGATGTGGGGCACCACCGGCGGTGTGTTCATCTACTCCGAGGAGCTCAAGCCCGTCTCCTATGTGCTCAGCCAGCTGGTCTCCGGCGGCATCGCACGCACGGGCGTGTCCTCCGCGGTCTCCCTCATCATGATGCTCGTCCCCGTGGCGGTGTTCGTCATTTCCCAGTCCAACGTCATCGAAACCATGTCCACCTCGGGCATGAAGGATTAAGGAGGCGCACAGATGATGAAACGATTCCTGCTTCTGCTGCTGACGGCCTCCCTGCTCCTTACCGGTGTCGCCATCGCGGCGGACGGCTCCAGCACGGTCTATGAGGGCTACACCTTCGACTTCAACGGCTACCTCAAGTCCACCCCCGCGCCCTTCGTGCTCAGCCAGATCATCAATTCCGACAGCGTGACAAAGACCGGCCGCACCATCGAGGCCGTCACCGACATCGCCACCAGCGCTGACGGCCGCATCTTCATCACCGATCGCACCAACTCCATCATCTACATCCTGGACGAAAACGGGCAGTACCTCTCCTTCATCAAAAACGTGAAGGATGCCGACAAGAAGAACGCCCAGGTCAACGGACAGAACGTCACCCTGACCAACCCCGAGGGCGCGTTCTACCACGAGAAGAACGGCGAATTGTACATCTGCGACACGGGCAATCAGCGCCTGCTGGTGCTGGATGGCGAGACCTATGTCTTCAAGCGTGCCATTCTCCGGCCGGACAACATGACCGGCGAGACCGAGTTCAAGCCCTCCAAGGTCACGGTGGACAACGCCGACCGCATCTATGTGGTCGTGCAGTCCTCCTACGAGGGCATCATCGAGCTGAATGAGGACGGCAGCTTCTCCCGCTATTTCGGCGTGAACGAGCCCCAGATCAACATGATCGACTACCTGTGGAAGTCCATCGCCTCCGACAAGCAGAAGGAGAAGATGGGCAAGACCTACGCCCCGGCGTTCAACAACGTCACCCTGGACGGCGAGGGCTTCGTGATGGCCGTCAGCAGCGATTCCGCCGCACAGGCCAGCGTCTTCCGCCTGAACTCCGCCGGCAAGAACGTCCTGCGCGAGATGGGCAACAGGCCCGTCATCGGCGACCTCTTCACCGAGAAGTCCTCCGCCTTCGCCGACATCGCCGTCAAGCCCTACGGCACCTACGCCGTGGTGGACAAGACCTACGGCCATGTCTTCCTGTACAACTTCGACGGCGAGCTCCTCTGCGTCTTCGGCACGAAGGGCAGCGCCGTCGGACAGTTCAAGACCCCCAGCGCCATCGCCTGGCTGGGTGACAAGCTCATCATCGGCGACAGCGACCTGAAGTCCGCCTACGTCTTCGCCCCCACCGACTTCGGCCTGGCGCTGCTCAAGGCCAATGAGGCCTACTACAACGGCGAATGGGACGTGGCCACCGCCCACTTCCAGGATGCGCTGCGCCTCTGCGCCAACCTCGAGACCGCCTACGTCGGCATCGGCAAAAACCTGCTGATGAAGGAGGACTACGAGGGCGCGATGTACAACTTCAAGCTCGGCAACAACCGGGAATTCTACTCCAAGGCCTACAAGGGCTACCGCAGCCAGGTGATGAAGGATCACTTCTGGGTGATCGCCATCATCGCCGTCGTGTTCGTCGGCGGCGTGCTGGGCAGCGAGGTGGCCTACCACCGCAAGCAAAAGAAGGGGGCGAAAGCATGAAGCCAGACATGAAGGACAAGCTCCATTACTGGGGGTATTCGCTCATCCACCCCTTCGACGGCTTCTTCGAGATCCGGTTCCGCAACCACGGCAGCCTGCTCATCGCGACGCTGCTGCTCATCGCCTATGCGGTGCTGAACTGCATCAAGTTCCAGTACACGGGCTTCATCATGAACACCAATGACCTGAACAAGATGGACGCGGTGTCCCTCTTCGTGTCGGTGATCTCCGTGGTTGGGCTCTTCACCGTGTCCAACTGGACGATCACCACGCTCTTCAACGGCAAGGGCAAGATGAAGGACATCTTCATCGTCCTGTGCTACAGCCTGACCGTGCTCCTCATCGGCGACGGCATCGTCACCTTCGTCAGCAACTACGTCACCCAGGAGGAGGTCATGATCCTCACCTCCATCCAGCTGCTGTGCTATGTGTACTTTGCCTTCCTGGTCATCGCCGGGCTGACGACCATCCATGAGTACGGCTTCGGCGGCAGCATCATGTCCATCATCATGAGCATCGTCGCCGCTGCCGTCATCCTGTTCATCGGCATCCTCATCTTCACCATGCTGGAGCGTATGGTCGACTTCTGCACCAGCGTGTTTGAAGAAGTGATGCGCCGCATTTAAGGAGGTGTACGCATGAAAGAGAAACTCAAGACGATCTACGGCGCACACCCCATCTCCTGGACGCTGGGCATCCTGGCCTTCGTGGCCATCATCAGTGCGCTGATCTACTATGCACCGGCCTTCTCCCTGACGGCGGCGGATGTCCCCCACCCCGGGAGCACCACCACCGCCATCGGCGAGGAGATCCCCATCGGCGGCACCGTCACCGTCGCCCAGCAGAACGGCCGCACCCTCACCCTGGACACCGAACGCCTCGTCCTCACCCTGACCGATGATGCATCCGGCCTGAGCTGGTCCTCCGCGATGGAGGGTGCTGCGGCTGACGATCTGGCTGCCATCGCCCTGATGGAGCTGACCTTCCGCGGCGAGGACAACAAGGAGACCGTCTGGAACTCCTACCAGAACTGCGTGGCCTTCCAGACCTACCGCATGTTCCATATCGCTGACGGTGTCCGCGTCGAGATGAACATCAACGAGGGCAATTCCAAGGTGTATCTGGAGTATCTGCCGCCCCGCTTCCCCACCGAAAGGTATGAGGGCTTCATCCTCCCCGGTGTGGATCAGCTCCTGGCGGACGGCAAGATCGACGAAAAGCAGCACCAGCGCTATCTGGACATGCTCAACCAGTGCTACCGCAAGAACCCCACCGCCGGTGTGGAGAGCTACGATCAGTTCTTCTCCGGTGTCAGCCCCTCCCCCTCCCTGCGTGACGGCCTGATCGCCCTGACCGGCCTGATCGGCTACACCCGCGAGATGCTCATTGAGGACTGCGCCGTCTTCGGCACTGTGCCCACCTTCCATGAGCCGGCACAGTTCGACATCGCCGTGGAATTCACCCTCAGTGACGGCGACCTGATCGCACGCATCCCCACGGGCGAGATCACCGCGGGCAATCCCTTCTACAAGATGCAGCGCATTGCCCTGCTGCCCAACCTCGTCGCCGAAGCGGCCAGCGCCGAGAACGACGGCTACTTCCTCACCCCCGATGGCTCGGGCGCACTGATGCGCTTCAACACCTTCGTGGGCAGCATGACCAAGTATGATCGCCCGTACATGGACAACAACTACTACGCGGACTACTACTTCATGTCCGAATACGCGGAGGAGCTGCGGATGCCGCTCTTCGGTGTCATCAACGGCGTTGATCCCGCCACCCACGGCATGCTGGCCATTATCGAGAACGGCGAGGACACCGCCAATCTCCACATCACCCTGGGCAGCAAGAACGGAGGCGGCAAGAAGGCCACCTACACCGGCACGAACAAGGCCTATGTGTCCGTGGACACACTGGAGCACGCCAGCGTGAAGATCAAGGGGGCCTATGCGTCCTCCAGCCCCACCTATGTGGCGGATTCCGGTCTCATCGCGGTGGACTTCACCGTGCGCTACAAGCCCTACACCAGCGAAGTGAGCTACTACGACATGGCGATGGACTACCGCGACTACCTGTCCGCCGTGACCGGGGTGGAGATCGCCGCCCCCGAAGGCCCCACCACCTATGTGGAGGTGCTGGGCGCTGTCACCCTGGTGGATCGCATCGCGGGCATCCCCCACGATGTCACCACCTCCATGTCCACCTATGCGGATGTGCAGGCCATCGTCGAGGCACTCCCCGAGGGCAGCGTCGTGCAGTATGACGGCATGTTCAACGGGGGCGTGGCCTCCGGGCTGAACGACGGCGCACGCCTCGTCCGGCAGAACGGCACGGCCAAGGAGCTGCAAAGCCTGCTGAATGCCGCCGCGCAGAAGAACACCAGGCTCTACTGCCAGGTGAACCTCTCCCGGGTGTATGACGGCGGACGCACCTACGTCCCGTACTTCCATGCGCTGCGGGGCTTCAACAATCAGGCGGCGGAGATCTACGCCTACAGGCCGGATGACGGCCAGTTCCACAACGCCTGGAAGCAGTCCTACACCCGGCTGTCCCCCAAGTATCTGCCCTATGTGACGGACAAGTTCCTCTCCGACCTTCAGGCGCAGGGGCTGAACCTGAACCTCGCCATCGGCGACCTGGGGCATGATGTCTTCGCGGACTACCGCTACAACAGCGTCATCAATGCGGTGGAAGCCAACCTCATCATCGGGGACACGCTGAACACCCTGCATGCCTCCGCCTCCCTGACGCTCAACGACCCCCTGTCGACCCTCGCCCCCATGGCGGACTACATCGTCAACATCTCCCGCACGTCCAGCGAGTATGCGTCCTTCTACTGCACCGTGCCCTTCCGTCAGCTGGCGCTCACCGGGCTGACCGAGGTCGTCGGCCGCGATGTCAACCTGTATTCCCGTGGCCTGAACGCTTCCCTCATGCAGAGCGCCGAATTGGGCATGAGCATCAAGTACACCGTCAGCGTGAAGAACCCCGATGTGCTCAAATCCAGCGCGTATGAGGGCTACTACGCCATCAGCTGGGACAGCTGGAAGGACGAGATCCTCCACGCGGCGGACAAATGCGCCGAGCTGCGCGCACGCATCGGCGGTCAGCAGATCGTCGACCATGCGATGCTGGAGAAGAACATCTTCCAGACCACCTACGCCAATGGCGTGCGCGTCATCACCAACTACACGGCTCTGCCCTATGAATCCGCTGACGGAACGGTGGATGCAGGCTCGTATCTGCTCATCCAGGAAGGAGGCGCACTGTGAAACTGTCCTATACCACCAAACGCAAGCTCTACGGCGTGACATTCCTGCTGCCCTTCCTCATCGGCTTCGTGATGTTCTTCGCCAAGCCCCTGTGGGAGACGATCTTCTATTCCTTCCAGAAGATCACCATTGACGATGTGGGGCAGATGCAGTTCCAAAACATCGGCCTGAAAAACTACGTCGACCTCTTCACCACCGAGGTGTCCACCTCCAAGACACAGATCCTGCGCGTCTTCACGGATGAGAACACCAACATGCTCATCAACGTGCCGCTCATCACGCTGCTGTCGCTGTTCCTGGCGCTGCTGGCGAACAGGCAGTTCAAGGGGCGCGCCATCGTCCGCATGATCTTCTTCCTGCCCATCATCCTGGGTCTGGATGTGGTCACGGACATGCTGACCGTCACCACCGGCTCGGAGACGATGCAGAGCGGCGGACTCTTCGCCGAGAGCTTCGTCGCCATGATGCTCGTCCGCTACACCTCCATCCCCATGACCTACCTCAACCCCATTATCCAGTTCGTGGAGAACATCTTCTCCGTCATCTCCCGTTCCGGCGTGCAGACCCTGGTCTTCCTCGCCGCGCTCCAGTCCATCAGCCCCAGCATGTATGAGGTCGCCAGGATCGAGGGCGCGACAAGCTACGAGACCTTCTGGAAGGTCACCATCCCCTCCATCCTGCACATCGTCGTCTTCGTGGTCATCTACACCATCGTGGACGTGTTCCTCACCAGCCAGATCGCCGAGGAGGTCTACGCTTTCGGCTTCCAGCAGAGCGGCAAGATCGGCATCGGCTCGGCGCTGTCGGTGGTGTACATCATCAACGTGCTGCTGGTGCTGGGCATCGTGCTGCTGTGCACGAGAAAGGTGGTGTCCAACAATGGCTGACAAGGAGCTCTTCATCCCCACGCGCGACACCGTTGCGACGCCTCCGCCCCAGCGCAAAAAGCCCAAGCCCCAGCTGACCGCGGAGCAGAACATCTACCTGGCCAAGCGCCGCGTCGGCACATTCTTCTTCAACCTCGTCACCCTGGTGCTGATCCTCGGCTTGTGCTTCGTCATCCTCTACCCCTTCCTCAAGCTCGTCCCCACTGTGTTCAGTGTCCTGGAGGACCTGGGCAACCCCAATGTCATCTGGGTCCCCGAGGAATGGTCCACCCTGTCCTTCACCGCCGCCATGCGCATGACCATGCCCGAGGGCATCATGACCATGGTCAAGTCCATCGGCTTTGCGCTGCTGCTCATGGCCATCCAGGTCTTCGTCTCCGCCATGACCGGCTACACCATGGCCCGCGTGAAGTATAAGTGGTTCGGCTCGCTGGTCTTCATGATGGTCATCCTGGTCTTCCTCACGCCCCGTCAGTCCCTGCTGCTGGCACAGTACATCTACTTTTCCAACTTCGATGCGGTGGGCATCATGAATGCCCTGCATGGCCTCATCCCCGCCCTGCCGGAGAAGATCAACCTCATCGGCAACCCCGCCGCGCTCTACATCATGGCCGCGCTGGGCAATGGTGTCAACCAGAGCCTGATGATCCTCATCTTCTCCCAGTTCTTCAAGAACATCCCCAAGGAGCTGGAGGAGGCCGCCCTGATCGACGGCTGCGGCTTCTACCGCACCTACTTCCGCATCATGGTGCCCAACGCCATCCCCGCCATCGTCATCGTCGCCATTCTCTCCTTCGTCTGGAACTACGGCGACACCTACTACACCCGCTACTTCGACCCGGAAGGCGCACACCTCGCCAGCGAACTGGCCACAACCTTCATCGACGCGAACAAGCAGACCCTGCTGACCCGCGTGCAGACCTGGTATGGCGTGCCCGTCACGACCGATATGACCTTCGACGCGCTCAAGCAGGCCGGTGTGCTGGTCTTCCTCGCGCCGCTGGTCGTGCTCTACCTCTTCGCACAGCGCTGGCTGGTCGAGAACCTCGAGAACTCCGGCCTGGTCGGCTGACAAATCCGGAAGGGCGGCGCAGGGTCTCCCCCTTGTCCGCCCTCCCCCTCTGGAGGATCGCAACATGATTCAATTCATCGCCCTTTTGATGGCGCTGATGCTCCTGGCTGCCGTGCCCGCCTATGCCGCGGAAACACTGACCATCGACGAGAGCGTCACCCATCAGACCCTGGAATCCTTCGGCACAAGCGGCGCCTGGTGGAGCCAATACGTCGGCACATGGGACGGCAAGTACCTGAACAGCATGACCACCAACCGCGAACGCATCGCGACGCTGCTCTACCACCCCACCTACGGCATCGGCCTGACGAACTACCGCTACAACCTGGGTGCCGGCTCGGCGGACAGCGGCAACGGCAGCTACAGCGATGTGAACCGCCGTGCGCAGTCCTTCGAAAGCGCGCCGGGCGAATACGACTGGACGAAGGACGAGGGTGCGCAGTGGTTCTTACAGCAGGTGACGCGCCTGGGCTGCGAGGAGGTCGTGCTCTTCTTCAACAGCCCCCTGGAACGCCTGACCCGCAACGGCTGGGCACACCTCACCCCCGATGGCGAGAAGATCAACATCGACCCGGAGAACTACGCCGCCTGGGCGGTGTACGCCTGCGATGTGGCAGAGCACTTCATCGCGCAGGGCGTGCCGGTCAGGTTCATCTCCCCCATCAATGAGCCCCAATGGGACTGGACGGGCGGTCAGGAGGGCTGTCACTACGAGCCCAGCCAGATCGCCGGGGTGTACATCGCCTTCCTGGAGGAGATGCAGAAGCGTCCCGCGCTGGCAGGCGTGGAGCTTTCCGGCCCGGAAAGCGGCGAATGGGGCGGCAAGACCATCCAGTATGTCAGCGCCCTGCTGGGCAACGGTACGCTCGGCGAACACTTCAAGGCCATCGACTGCCATTCCTACTGGTCGAACACCCAATCCAAGGTCAGCTTCAAAAACTGGATGGACGTGCAGTACCCCGATGTGAAGATCCGCATGAGCGAATGGTGCGAGATGGTCAACGGCACCGATCTGACCATGGACAGCGCCATTCATCTGGCGCAGTGCGTGCAGGAGGATCTGACCATGCTGGATGCGGTCAGCTGGTGCACCTGGGTGGGTGTGTCCCCCGGAGGCTACCGGGACGGGCTGATCCACGCCACGGAGAACGGCTCGGGTGACATCTCCATCGTGCCCCTCAAGCGCCTGTGGGCCTACGGCAACTTCACGCGCTTCATCCGTCCGGGCTTCGTCCGCGTGGACACGAACGGTGCGGACAGCGCGTCCCCCGTGGCCTTCACTGGCCTGAAGGACGGCAAGCGTCAGCTGGTCATCGTGCTCATCAACGAGCAGCTCAATGCCCAGACCATCCACCTGACGGGCGATTTCTCCGCCTACGGCAAGATGGCGATCCACGAGACCTCCACCTACCGCGACCTGGCGCAGACCTATTCCGGCGCGGTCAAGACGGACATCTCCCTGCCCCTGCAAAGCGTCATCACCATTGTGATGAGCGAATAAGAGGGGGGACAAACTCCCCTTTCTCGGGGTTTTTGTCCCGTTTCACGCGCTTCAGTGGGTTGTTCCGCCATGCAGTTTCCCCGTGGAGCTTTGCGAGGGCTTTCCGATCGCCCTCGCGCTCCTTCGGACGCGATTGGGTAGGTAGACCCGCCACACCAGCCCGCGTGGGGCACTGAAATACCTCCCTTACATATCGACAATCCCTCAGTCGCACAAGCGCGACAGCTCCCTTTACACAAGGGAGCCTTTTTCTTTGCCAATCTGACTGTTTCACTGACAAATCAAAGTTTCCCTAACACAGCCCTTTCAACAAGCACGCGTGTCCAACAATATGACCGCATTCCGCCCGAGATTATCCCGCATCATCCGCAGGATGATGCCGCCACTCACTACATCGTAGGAACAGCCAACTATGCGCGACGCGAAGCGACCGAGGGCATCGTCCCTTTAAGGAGCTGAGCCAAGGCTCGCACAGCCCTACCCGCTCCACGCGCGCACAACAATGGATTGGCTGATTACTCCATCGCGAAATGGGTGTCGAGAGGGCTGAAAGTCCTTCGCGGGTGTGGGCAGAGCCCGCCGGTGACTTCGTCCCTCACACAAAAAAGGTGGTTCTTCACGGAAAGTTAGGGAAGGAGAGGAACCTAACGAGAGAGAAGAAAT
>CAZJOA010000029.1:0-20909 GCA_964547515.1 uncultured Faecalibacterium sp. | reverse complement strand
GTCGACTTGAGCGTCAATTAATCTGCCGCACTTCCTGTCAAAGGGAAGTGCGGTTATCGTGTTTTAGACCGATTTTGCACGCATATGGGAGAAGCAACCTGCAATTTGAGGTTGTCCGCCCGTCCAATGCGCCCCGTCCTTTCACCCATCGACAAACCCCCGCATGCCTGTGCATCCGGGGGTTCGCTCATTTCAGAAAGCCGTTGTGCTCAGCTGCGAGTCATGCGCCCGATGCGTCAGCCATGGAAACGACCAGTCCGCCCAGCGCACAATCCCCGCATGCCTGTGCATCCTGGGGTTCGCTCATTTCGGAAAGTCGTTGTGCTCAGCTGCGAGTCATGCACCCGCTGCGTCAGCCCGAAAACGGTCAGTCCGCCCATCACAAACCCCCGAATTCCTGTGCATCCGGGGAGTTCGCTTATTTCAGGAAGCCGCTGCCCTTTAATCATGCGCCCGCTGCGTCAGCCCTGAAAACGGCCTATCAGCCTGTCAAATTCGCTCCCACCACCTGTCGATCTTGTCCTATGGAACAAGAAAATCCCCCGAATGCCTGTGCATCCGGGGGGTTCGTTTATTTCAGGAAGCCGTTGATGATCTGCTCCTCGGCCTCGGCCTCGGTCAGACCCAGCGTCATGAGCTTGATGATCTGCTCACCGGCGATCTTGCCGATGGCGGCCTCGTGGATCAGCGCCGCGTCGATGTTGTTGGCCTCCAGCTGGGGGATGGCCAATATCTTCGCCTGATCCATGATGATGGCATCGCATTCGGTGTGGCCGGTGCAGGCGGCATTGCCGATGATGCGGCTGTCGAATTTCTGATAGCTGCTGTCGCGGGCGACGGAGCGGCTGACCACATCGGCGGACGCGCCCTCGCCGTTCAGGCTGACCGTGTAGCCGCTGATGGCCACCTGATCGCCATGGGTCATCAGGCGCTCGCGAACCACCAGGCTCGCGCCCTCGGCCAGTTCGGCGCGGGTGACGCGGTCGGTGCTGTCCACGCCCTTGATCTGCACCATCTCCATCTCCATGGACGAACCGGCCGCCATGGTAACCTCGGTGACGGGGTTGAGGATGCGCTTGCCGCGACCGTCGCCCTCGCCGTAGTGCTTCTCGACATACTTGACCTTGGCGTTTTCGCCCACGAAGAAACGGTGGATGCCGTCGTGCTCGGAGTCCTGATCGCCGCAGTTGTGGATGCCGCACCCGGCCACGATGACCACGTCGCAGCCCTCGCCGATGTGAAAGTCGTTGTACACGACCTCCTTCAGGCCGCTCTCGCTGAGCACGACGGGGATGTGGACGCTCTCGCTGACGGTGTGGGGCTTGATGAAAATGTCGATGCCACTGCCGTCGGGCTTGCTGACGATGTCGATGTTCGCCGTGACATTGCGTGCGGCGGACTTGCCGTTGGCGCGGATGTTGTACGCGCCGGCGGGGGTCGCTTCCAGTCCGGCGACCTCCATGAGGATGCGCTTCTGAATGGCGTCCATCAGCGCTCGCCTCCCTTCGTGAGCTGTCCGCAGGCGGATACGGCGGACGACGTGCCCAGCAGGGTGGGGAGGACGTCCGCCTTTGCGCCGTGCGCCATGATGCGTCCGCCGCCCAGGACGACGATCTCGTCGGCGATGTTCAGGATGCGCTCCTGATGGCTGATGACGACGATCGTGCGGTCGGAATTGGCTGTCCGCATGCGCTCGAAGACCTCGATCAGGCTCTTGAAGCTCCACAGGTCGATGCCGGCCTCGGGCTCGTCAAAGACGGACAGCACCGTGCCGCGCGCCAGGACGGTGGCGATCTCGATGCGCTTGAGCTCGCCGCCGGAGAGGCTGCCGTTCACCTCGCGGTTGATGTAATCCCGTGCGCACAGGCCGACCTCGGAGAGATAGGCGCAAGCGTCGCCCACGGAGAGCTTCTTGCCGCTGGCAATGCGCAGCAGATCGATCACGCAGATGCCCTTGAACTTCACCGGCTGCTGAAAGGCGTAGCTGACGCCCATGTGTGCGCGTTCGGTGATGGACTTGTCCGTCATGGACACGCCATCCAGGAGGATGTCGCCGCCGGTGGGGATCTCGATGCCCGCGATGAGCTTGGCCAGGGTGGACTTGCCGCCGCCGTTCGGGCCGGTGATGACGACGAACTTGCCCGTGCCGATGGTCAGCGAAATATCATGGATGATCTCCTTGTCCGCCGACCCGTCCGGGACGGTGAACGTCAGATGGTTGAGTTCCAGCATTGGTATCTACCTCGATGCACTTTGACTTGGTGAAAACCACCAAATCTCATCATATCATAGAGAACAGGGCTTGTCAAGAATCGCGCAATGCCCCGCATGTCCTCCGCGAAAAGTATACCCGTTTTTCGGCGGAGTGAATCCGCCCGATGCAAAATATGCGTCAGTGGGTGGCGAATTCGCCGCGATGGCGGGGGAGGAATGCGCGTTCCAGATGGAAGCGCAGCTTCTGCCGTGCGCTGAGCTGCCGGTAAAGCGAGGTGAAGGTGGCGCGTGCCTGGGCGGTCTCCTCGGCGAAGGGCGCGGCATGCCCGTAGAACATCAGGTTTTCGGCAGCCGTCAGCCCATGGAGGGACACATGCACCAGGCCGCTGTCCTCGGCGCGGCGGAAGAACGCAGCAGGGCTTTCGGCGGACTCCCTGCGCAGGCCGACGCATCGCAGGACATCGTGGCTCGCGCTGATCCAAACCAGCCATCGGGCGAATTCCGTCTTCTGCCGATGTGCCTGCATGCCCGGCTGAACCACCGCCACGCGCAGCATCATCGCCAGCGCGAGCAGCAGGAGCAGCATCCACCACAGTCCGCCGTGGGACGCGGCATCCGCGTCACGGGGGTGTTCCTGGGGTTCGGGGGTGGGCGGGGGTGAGGATTCCGGTTCATCGGCGGACGGGTCGGAGGGCGCGGGGGTGGGGGAGTCCTCCGGCGGGGCGGAGGGCGAGGGGGACGCGGTGGGTTCGGGGGACGGCGAAGGGGTGTCCTCCGGCGGATCGCTTTCGCTGTCGGTGTCGTCGGGCGGCGGCATGGCGGTGAACTCCACGCTGGCGGGGGTCGCGTCGAACGTCACCCAGCCGAAGCCGCGGAAGTACACCTCCGTCCAGGCATGTCCCTCCATACCGGTGACGACGGCCAGCCCATCCGCATCGGGATTGGCCACATAGCCCTCCACATAGCGGGCGGGCAGACCGGCCATTCGGCACATGACCGTCATTGCGGACGCAAAATAGGTGCAGTAGCCCCTCTTCCCCTCGATGAGGAAGGTGGACACAAAGTCGTGATGGGTGGACTGCTCGGGGGCATCCAGGGTGTAGGTGAAATTCGCGGCGAGATACCGCTGGAGCGCCATGGCCTTGGCGAAGGGGGTCGCCGCAGCGCCGGTGGCGGACGCGGCCATGTCATAGACGCGGCTGTCGATGTCATCGTGCAGCTGCATATAATGCTCGCAGACCTCGTCCCAGCGGTCGTCGGTGGATGTATCCGCCGCATTGACCAGTGCTTCGATGCCTGGGTCGTTCGCCGTGAAGAGCGCGGCTTCCACCGTCCACACGTCCCCCAGGGTCAGGTTCGCCGTGGCGAACAGCTCGCTGGACACATTGAAATACGGGGTGATGCTGCCCTCCGGCGTCAGGCTGCGCATGCGCTGGGGGACAAAGAGGGTCGATGCGCTGTCCCGGAGCATGCGCACCTGGAGCTTCTGCGATGTCAGCCGACTGGCATCCAGCCCTGCGTCCAGCAGCGGCAGATCCTGATCGAACGTGGCCGTGCGCAGCTCGGCGAAGCGGTTGGAGGACAGCAGATAGCGCCGTCCGCCCCGATCGTCCAGCCAGGTGCGCCCGGTGTACACATTCTTGACCACGCCGCGCAGGTAGGTCTTCCGGGGCGTGATGACGGCCATGACAGGCTCTTCGTGCGGTGTCGCAGGGCCGCCCAGCTGGCCGATGCCCTGGGGATAATAGCCCTCGGTGGCCAGGGTGAAGACATCGCGCGGCTGGGTGTAGAAGAAGGTGTCGTAAATGCGCTGACGGATGGTATCCGCCAGGCCCTTGAGGGGCGCGGAGACAGCGCCGGTCGACCCGGCGAGGGCGAAGGCCAGCGCAGCGACGGCCACGGCCAGCGGCAGCACGCGGAAGGCGCTGGTCTGTTCGCTCCCGCCGCGCAGCAGCAGCGTCAGCACCGCGATGGTGGCGGGCAGCAGGCATGGGAACACCTCCGGCCAGTTGCCCAGCCAGAGCAGCATGGCGGAGAACACCAGCAGGATCAGCGCAGGGATCGCACCGGCGCTGCGGTGGGTGACGATCCAGCTGATTGCCGCGCACAGCAGGCTGATGAGGACGGTGAAGGCCGCGCCCACCATCGGCAGTGCCGTCGTCAGCCCGGACATATGCAGCAGCAGCGCGTTGAATACCTCGATGATGCTGCTGATGCCTCCTGCGGCGAGGCTGATGATGCCCGCAAAGCCGGCGATGATCCCGCCGATCAGGCGAAATGGCCGATGCACGGCGCAGGGCACGGCGAACGCATGCACCGCCGCCAGGACACAGGCGGCCAGGATGCCCTTCTGCATCAGGCCGGTCACGCCTAAGAGCGTCAGCACCATGCCCAGGGAGAAAAGACAGGAGGTCAGCGCATGTGCCGCCGCTTCCTTCCATTTCTGTTCCAGGGGGATTCCTCCTTTCGCGCCATCAGACCTGCACCGGGGTCACATAGCAGACCTCGATCCCGGCGCTTTGCAGGCGGGAGATCATCGGCAGGTGCTTTTCGTCCTCCGGGGTGAAGGTGATGAGATACAGCCGCAGGTAGGGTCCCATGCGGCGCATGGCAGTGAGCACCTCCACCATGCCGGAATTGAGTCTCGCGCTGATGACCACCGTGCAGCCGACCTTGCGCATGCGCCGCATCTCCAGCATGAGCATGCGCTCGAAGCGGTCGGGGGCGGAGAAGTCCACCCGCGCCAGTGCCTCCAGGATGACGGGCATGCCCATGCCCTTGTCCAGCTCGATGGGATGGTCGCCGTGGATGGGCAGCTTGGCGGGGTGATCGGTCTGGATATTCTGGTGCATGACGGACGCGGCGGTCTCCAGCAGCGTATCGCGCAGATCGGCCTGGGCATCGTCGTCCTCCGTGCGCGGGGGCGTGGAGCAGTCCAGCAGCACCAGCGCATCGGGCATGACCGGCGCTTCGAAGCGCCGCACCATCAATTCCTGCTTCCGCGCGGACAGCTTCCAGTGGATCTTCTTCATCGGGTCACCCTGCTGATAGGTGCGTACATCCGCCGGACTGGCGATGTCCTCGGCGGCACGCGCCATGCTCTCCGAGCCCGAATCCCCCGCGGCGTAGGTCAGTTCCCCCACGTCAAAGGGCAGGGGCAGCACGATCAGCTCGCCCCCCTGTGCAGCCGGGGTCATTTCGACGGTGAAGATGCCCAGCAGGTCACTGAGGGTGACGCGCTGTACGCCGGGGTTCGTCACCCCCACATGGGAGGCGTGGAAGTGCAGGGAGAATGTCTTCCCCTTGCCGGACGCATCGCTGATCTGGAGGGACTGCGCGGGACGATCCGGCCCGGCGGACACATCGACCGTCAGCGGGGCGATGGGGATGAGGCTGCGATAGGCTATGCGGACGGCGAGGGTCGCGTCCTCGCCGCGTCGGATGGTGGTTTCGGACATGTCCGCCGAGAGGGTCAGCGTGGTGGCTGCCCGCCAGACGCTGAAAAGGCTGCCGATCAGCAGCAGCCCCACCAGCAGCGCGGCAGTCAGGAAGATGGCGCTGCCCGTGGACAGCGCAGCGATGAGCATGGCGAAGGCCAGGATGAGCGGGAGGGCGACGCGGCTCTGGACGCGCCCGATCGACCTGAGCGACCTCATAGCTTCACCGGCACGGGGACGGTCTTGAGCACCTTCAGGACGACGCTCTGGGCGGTGACACCCTTCATGCGGCTTTCCGGGCTGAGCACAAGGCGGTGCGCCAATACCGGCAGCGCCATGTGCTGCACGTCCTCCGGGATGATGTAGTCACGCCCGGCCAACAGCGCACAGGCCTGTGCCCCGTGGACGAGGGCGATGGCGGCGCGGGTGGACGCGCCCAGGGTCAGCGCAGGCTCCTGACGGGTGGCAGCGGCCAGGGAGGCCACATACATGCGCACCTCGGGGGAGCAGTACACCTGCCTGACCATCTCCTGCAGGGCGATGATGTCCTGCGCGGTGCAGACCGGCTCGATGGTGGTCATGGGCTTGACCTGACCGGAATAGCGCTCCAGCACGTCCATCTCCTGCTCCAGGGTGGGATAGCCGATGGAAATGCGCAGGAAGAAGCGATCCATCTGCGCCTCGGGCAGGGGATAAGTGCCCACGAACTCGCCGGGGTTCTGCGTCGCCAGGACGATGAACGGCCGGGGCAGGGGATGGGTCACGCCGTCCACGGTGACCTGCTGTTCCTCCATGACCTCCAGCAGGGCGGACTGGGTCTTGGGGCTGGTGCGGTTGATCTCGTCGGCCAGCACCACCTGGGACATGACCGCGCCCTCCTTGAACTCCATCTCGCCGGTCTTGAAATTGACCAGCGTGAAGCCCGTGACATCGGAGGGCATGAGGTCGGGGGTGAACTGGATGCGGCGGAAGCTGCACGCCAGGGACTTGGCCAATGCGGAGGCCAGGGTCGTCTTGCCCACACCGGGAACGTCCTCGATCAGGACGTGACCGTTGCACAGCAGGGCGATCAGGGCGTATTCCACCGCCTCCTCCTTGCCGATGATGACTTTGCTGATATTATCCAGCAATGCTCCGATAATGTGCCGGGGCTGCTGCATGGCTGTTTCCTCCTAAATAATCAAGCGATTCCTGCCGGCAGAGGCCGGCCTTTTTAGTATACCCTTTTTTGCAGAATAAATCAAGCCGGGCGCATATCCTGCGTGTCGTCTTCATACCCTCAACCAGCTTTGAATCGGACAAGGAGGCGTCACGATGAAGAAATTCCCCGACCTGACCTGGCTCAGGGGCATGAAGCTGCCCCGCCGCGTGGATATGGAGCGACTGCTGATCGTGGGTGCGGCGGCATTGGTGGTGGTGCTGGCACTGCGCGGCGGCGAGGACACGGCGGACACCATGCTCTACGAAGCGCCGCCGGTGAGTCAGTCCACCGCGGCGCAGGGGGACACGGCCGAGATGGTCTCGACGGTGTGCTGGTATGAGGACGGCGACGGCTATCTCGTGCCGGTGACGCGCCGGATTCCCATGCAGGACGGCATCGCCAAGGCGACCCTGTCGCTGATGGTGGAGTCCTCCGAAAATGACCTAGCCGCCGCGCGCATGGGGCTGACCAATGTGATCCCGGAGGGCGTGACCTTCGACCTGGACATCGCGGGCGGCAAGGCGCGGGTGGACATGAGCAAGGAGGCGCTGAACTGTGCCAATGCCGAGGAGGAGCTGCTGATGGTGCAGGGCGTGGCAGCGACCCTCTGCGGCTTTGATACGGTGGAGGAGGTCAGCTTCCTCTTTGACGGACAGAAGCGTTCCCGGCTGACCCATGGCACGGATGTGTCCGGCGCGTTCACGGAAATGTCGGTGAATGTGGAATCCGTTTCGGCCTTCGCGGAACAGGCCCATGCCGAATGCGTCCAGCTGTACTTTCCGTCAGCCAGCGGGCGGATGCTCGTCCCGGTGACGCGCACGGTGTTCTCGCCTGCGGACCTGTCCACCGCCATCCTGGAATTGGCGAAAGGGCCGAAGAAGGATTCCGGGCTGGAGAGCCCCATCCCCGGCAAATGCGGCGTGAGGTCCGTCAAGGTCAGGGACGGCGTGGCGACCATCGACTTCACCCGGGAATTCGCCGAGGTGGCGCAGCACAGCGACGGCGGACATCAGGCCATCCAGGCCATCCTGTTCACGGCGAGCCAATTCCCGGGGGTGAAGAAGGTGTCCGTGCTGGTGGAGGGGAAACCCTTCCACACCGAGCCGCAGACCGTCAGCACCTGGGTGAACAGCGCCGAGGAGGTCATGACCCAGTATCCCGGCGTGATCGAGATGGACTGATGCGAGCCGTTTCGCGTTTCTTCGCAGGGCGGAACGACGATGCCGCCGCCGCAAACCCGCTATGATGGTATCACATGCAAGGGGGAAAGGCGGTGATGCAGGCTGCGCGTGAGCATATGGCTCTTTCTGCTGGAGCAGGCCGGGCTGACGGGCTGCCTGCTGCTTTCCATCGGCCTGAGCGTCGGACTGACCCGTCCATCGCCCCTGCGGCTGATGCTCCTGTCGTGGCTGACGGCGGGGCTGTCCGCCTGGATGATGACTGCACCGACGCTTTTGCGGGTCAGTGCACTGCTGTCCCTGGCGGTGCTCGCACCGCTGCTGTCCTGGCCGGATTCGCCCAGGCGGCTGCGCATGCGCATGATCGCCACGGGCTGCCTTCTGTCCCTGTGCGTCACGGGGGTGATGCGTTTCGCCCAGCCGCTGGGCATCCCGGCGGGATTGCTGGTGCTGGGGAGCTGTCTGCTGCTGCGTGTCGTGCCGATGGTGCGTCCGCAGCTGGGGGAGCTTCCGCGCCTGGCGACGGTGGACATCCGCCACGGGGCGCATCACCTGACGCTCACGGCGCTCATCGACAGCGGCAATCTGCTGCGTGACGGCATCAGCGGACTGCCGGTCATCGTCATCAGCCGCCGTGCCGCCCAGCGACTGGTGCAGCTGCCGCCGGAGGGTCGGCTGATCTACCCCTTCCGGCTGCTTTGTGTGCGGACGATCTCCGGCACGTCCATGATGATGGTCTTCCACCCGGACAGCGTGTACCTCCGGACGGCATCGGGTTGGCAGCGGGTGGAGACGCTTCTGGGGGTGTCGCCGGAGGGGTATGACGGCTTCCAGGCGCTTGTCCCGGCGTGTCTGGTGATGGACGAGGCCGCGATGCCGGTATGAATTTGTATGATAAGGAGGAAGGCCGATGCTGCTTTCCATGTGTCTGCCGCAGATGGCGGAGCTGCTTTCGTCGCTCCATCCCAAGGAGCTGTTCTATATCGGCGGGCCGATCCCGCTGCCCTCACCGCTTTCGGCCGAGGAGGAGCGTGCGCTGCTGGCGCGTCTCCCGGCGGATGCGCAGTATGTCCGCCAGACGCTCATCGAGCGCAATCTCCGCCTGGTGGTGTTCATCGCGCGGAAATTCGAGAATACCGGGGTGATGCTGGAGGATCTGATCTCCATCGGGACGATCGGGCTCATCAAGGCCGTCAACACCTTCGACCCGGAGAAGAAGATCAAGCTGGCCACCTATGCCAGCCGCTGCATCGAGAACGAGGTGCTGATGTTCCTGCGCCGACACAGCCGCACGAAAGCGGAGGTATCGCTGGACGAGCCCCTGCGGACGGATTGGGACGGGAACGAGCTGCTCCTGTCGGACGTATTGGGGACGGAGGCGGATACGGTCTCCCGCGGCATGGAGGAGGACGCCGAGAAGCAGATGCTCTTCGCCGCCCTGCGACGGCTCAATCCCCGGGAGCAGCAGATCATGACCATGCGCTATGGGCTGTCCGGCCGGGCGGAAATGACCCAGAAGGAGGTCGCCGATGTGCTGGGCATCAGCCAGAGCTACATCTCCCGGCTGGAGAAGCGCATCCTCCACCGCCTGTACGGGGAGATGATGAAGCAGTCGTCTTGAGCAAAGTCAGCGCTGACCCCATCGGGCGGCGCTGCTTTTTTTGCATCGCGGGCTTTCAAAATTCGCCGCACTGTGCTATGATAGGGGTGTCCGCGCCGGAAAAAGGGCGAAGTCCGCCGAAAAACGACGAGTCCTGCCGTGCCCGTTTAGGGGCGCAGGTGCCGTGCCATACTCTGTACAGACCGATTTTGAGGGAGGTACGGGGCAATGGCATATGGCAAGGTGGAGATCTGCGGGGTGGATACATCGGCGCTTCCGGTGCTGTCGCAGGCGCGGATGCTGGAGCTTTTCCCCCTCGTCCACGCGGGGGACAGGGCGGCACGGGACGAATTCGTCCAGGGGAATCTGCGCCTGGTGCTCAGCGTCATCCAGCGCTTTGCGTCCCGGGGCGAAAATGCGGACGATCTGTTCCAGGTCGGCTGCATCGGCCTGATGAAGGCCATCGACAATTTCGATGTGTCGCAGAACGTCCGCTTCTCGACCTACGCCGTGCCGATGATTATCGGTGAGATTCGCCGCTATCTGCGGGACAACAACGCCATCCGCGTCAGCCGAAGCATGCGGGACACGGCGTACAAGGCGCTGCAGGCGCGGGACAGGCTGCAAAACCGGCTGAACCGCGAGCCGACCGTGGCGGAGATCGCGGCCGACATGGCCGTCCCCCAGGAGGATGTCATCTTCGCCCTGGAGGCCATCCAGGACCCCGTCAGCCTCTTCGAGCCGGTCTATAATGACGGCGGGGACGCGCTCTACATCATGGATCAGGTGCGGGACGACCGCGAACGGGACGAGAACTGGGTGGAGGACATCGCCATCCGCGATGCCATGTGCCGCCTGGACGAAAGGGAGAAGCGCATCATGCAGCTGCGCTTCTTCGAGGGGCGGACGCAGATGGAGGTCGCCGGTGAGATCGGCATCAGCCAGGCCCAGGTGTCCCGGCTGGAGAAGCAGGCGCTGCTCCATATGCGGCGCAATATGCAGGTGAACTGATCCGCCATCGACCATGCACGCCGTTCGGGCATATGCTGAAGGGGGGGGACGCATTCCCCCTGACATCCCGGACGGAGCGTGACAGCATGAAGCGAGGCGATATATACAGAGCGGATCTCGACCCGGTGATCGGCTCGGAGCAGGGCGGTGTGCGCCCGGTGCTCATCATCCAGAATGACACGGGCAATCTGCATTCGCCCACGGTGATCGTGGCGGCGATCACGACACGGAAAAAGAAGCCCCACATGCCGGTGCATGTGTTCATCACGGCGGAGGAAAGCGGTCTGCCGGCGGATTCGGTGGTGCTGACGGAACAGGTGCGCACGCTGGAGAAAAGCCGGCTGACGCGTTATCTCGGCCACCTGACCGATGCGGCCATGGCGCGCATCGACCGCGCACTGGCGCATAGCCTTGGCAAGGCATAGCGCATGACAGTCGATAGGGAGGAACGAATGAATATGATGGAAAAGCTGCAAAAGCTGTCGCAGCGGGAGAGGCTGATGGCCTGGGTGCAGATCGTTGTGGGCTGCATCATCGGTGCGGCAGCGTATCCGACCTTTCTGAACCCGGGGAAGATCGCCCCAGGCGGACTGACCGGCGTGGCCATGATCCTCAACCACCTCTGGGGCTGGGAGATCGGCATCACGTCGCTGCTGCTGAACATCCCGCTCTTTGTCATCTGCTACAGGACGATGGGGCGCCTGTTCGCGTTCCGGAGTCTGGTGGCGACGATCCTGTTTTCGCTGGCGATCGACCTGCTGCCCCTGCGCGCGATCACGGTCGAGCCCATCCTGGGCACGCTCTACGGCGGCATCCTCCTGGGCATCGGCCTGGGCTTCATCCTGCGCGGCGGCGCGACCACCGGCGGCACGGATATGTGCGCCCGGCTGGTGCATAAGTACCTGCCGTTCATGTCGGTGGGGATGTTCCTGTTCATGATCGACTGCGTGGTGGTCGTGGCGGCGTGGATCTTCATCGGATCGTCCGAGGCGCTGTATGCGCTGATCTGCATTTTCGTCTCCGGCAAGGCGGTGGACGTGGTCATGCTGGGCCTGTCGCAGAACAAGGCCTGCTTCGTCATCACCGACCAATGGGAGAAGGTCTCCCGCCGCCTGCTTGACGAGATGGAACGCGGGGTGACGCAGCTCAGCGCACGCGGCGCGTATACCGGGCGGGAACGTCCGGTGGTGCTGTGCGTCCTCCCGCCGCAGGAGGTGGCGCGCCTGAAGGAGATCGTCCGTCAGGAGGACGAGAAGGCGTTCATGTTCATCACCGAGGCACACGAGGCGCTGGGGGAGGGCTTCTCCAGCCTGATGAGCGACTGAAAGACGAACATTGGGCGGACGGGTAAGCTGTCCGCCTTTTTTCATGCGCCGCGTCCTGTGATTTCTGGTGAAGAGATGGCCGAAAGATGCAGTCAACCCTAACGATTCACGAATTTTCATCAAAAATGTTCGGAAAATCCCTTGACAGATGACCCTCCCTGCGGTAGAATACATCTGTCATGAGGTCGGAGCGTGCACCTTCGCCGTTCCGCAGGATGAAGCACAAGGAGGTAGCGCCGTGGCCGGTCAGCAGATGGTTTTCCGTCAAGGCGTGTCTCCTTCATATGGCGCAATGGGCACGGACTGATTGTATACAGCCGTGCCATTTTTGTGTGCAGGCAGCAAAACAGGAGGAATGCATGATGAAGAAGGTCGCCATCATCATGGGCAGCGACAGTGATCTGCCCGTATTGAAGCCCGCGTTCGAGCAGCTCAGGAAGCTCGGCATCCCCTTCGAGGCGCATGTGTACAGCGCCCACCGCACCCCGGCCGAGGCGGCGGAATTTGCCCGCAATGCCCGGGAAAACGGCTTCGGCGTGCTGATCTGCGCCGCCGGGAAGGCCGCACATCTGGCCGGTGCGTTCGCCGCGCAGACCACCCTGCCCGTGATCGGCATCCCGGTCAAGTCCTCCACGCTGGACGGCCTGGACGCGCTGCTCTCCACCGTGCAGATGCCCTCCGGCATGCCCGTGGCGACCGTGGCCATCGACGGCAGCGCCAATGCCGCGCTGTTAGCCGCGCAGATTCTCGCCGTGGAGGATGCCGCCCTGGCGGAGAAGCTCAACGCCCAGCGCAAGGCGCAGCACGATGCGGTGCTCGCGAAGGACGCGGCGCTGTCCATCGACTGAAACCCGAACATTCTCCCAAATTCGACATGATGAAGAAGGATATGAGCCATATGGATGACAATCGCTGGCTGGAAGCGGAATCCCTCCACGAGGACATGGACAAGCCCCATGAGGAATGCGGCGTGTTCGGCATCTGCCGCAGGGCGGGCAGGGGCGTGGTGGCGGAGACCTATCATGCGCTGTATGCCCTGCAGCATCGCGGACAGGAGAGCTGCGGCATCTGCGTCAACACCGACGGGGTGATGAAGAAGTACCGCGAGAACGGCCTGGTCACGGAGGTCTTCACCCGCGATATGCTGGAGAAGATCGAGGAGGGCAATATGGCCATCGGTCATTGCCGGTATGCGGCGGCGGACATGAAGAGCCGCTCCAACGCCCAGCCCATCCTCATCAACCACCAAAAGGGCGCTATGTCCCTGGCGTGCAACGGTGCGCTGACCAATGCCGCCGAGCTGCGCGACGAATTGGAGGCCAAGGGCGCGATCTTCCACGCCACGGCGGACACCGAGGTCATCGCGTACATCATCACCCAGGAGCGCCTCAAGTGCGGCTCGATCGAAGAGGCCGTGTTCAGCGCCATGGGCATCATCAAGGGCGCGTATTCGATGGTCGTCATGAGTCCGACGAAGCTCATCGCGTGCCGTGACCCCCATGGCTTCCGTCCGCTGTGCATGGGGCATATCGGGGCGGACATCGTGTTCGCGTCGGAGAGCTGCGCATTGGATGCGGTGGGGGCGACCTTCGACCGGGACATCGCCGCAGGCGAGATGGTGGTGGTCAGCGAGGAAGGCATCGTCAGCCGCAAAATGGAGAATGCCTGCCACGACGGCCTGTGCGTGTTCGAATTCGTCTATACCGCGCGTCCGGATTCCATCATCGATGGCAGCAGCGTCCATGAGGCGCGCAAGCGTGCCGGGGCATTCCTGGCCAAGGCACATCCCGTCGAGGCAGACGTGGTCATCGGCGTGCCGGATTCCGGCCTGGATGCCGCCCTGGGCTATTCTCAGGAGAGCGGCATCCCCTACGGCATCGGCTTCCTCAAGAACAAGTACATCGGCCGCACGTTCATCCTCCCGGAGCAGAAGCAGCGTCAGGATGCGGTGCGCATCAAGCTCAACGCCATCCGTTCCACCGTGGCGGGCAAACGGGTCATCATGGTGGATGATTCCATCGTCCGCGGCACGACCAGCGCCCACATCGTCAACCTCCTGCGGGAGGCCGGCGCGAAGGAGGTGCATGTCCGCCTGTCCTCGCCGCCGTTCACCGATGTGTGCTATTTCGGCACGGATGTCAGCAAGCGTGAGACGCTCATCGCGGCGAATCACACGGTGGACGAGATCGGGCAGATCATCGGGGCGGATTCGATCGGCTACCTGCCGCTGGAGGCCTGCGACAAGATTGCCGAGGGCAGCAGGTGCAGGTTCTGCAAGGGCTGCTTCACGGGTGAATACCCCATCGCGCCGCCGGTGCGCAAGCACATCAACCGGTATGACCAGCCGCTGACGCTGGAAAAGCGGCACAAGCATCACGACTGACGAAGGGGCAGGCGGCGCTGAGAGGCAGCCGCCGTGGAAAGGAGTTCGAACCATGAAGAGCGAAAGCGCATCCTACAAGGCCGCCGGTGTGGACATCGTGGCCGGATACAAGGCTGTTGAGCTGATGAAGAAGCATGTGGCACGCACGAAGACGGCGGGCTGCGTGGATGACATCGGCGGATTTGGCGGCTGCTTCGGCCTGAACACCGCCGGTATGCAGGAGCCCGTGCTGGTTTCGGGCACGGACGGCGTGGGCACAAAGCTCAAGGTCGCCATGCTGCTGGACAAGCACGACACCATCGGCATCGATGCCGTGGCCATGTGCGTCAACGATGTCATCTGCTGCGGCGCGAAGCCCCTCTTCTTCCTGGATTACATCGCCTGCGGGAGAAATGTGCCGGAGAAGATCGCCGATATTGTCGGCGGTGTGGCGGAGGGCTGCGTGCAGTCCGGCTGTGCGCTCATCGGCGGCGAAACGGCTGAGCATCCCGGCATGATGCCCGAGGACGACTACGATCTGGCGGGCTTCACCGTGGGCATCGTGGACAAGGCCCGGATCATCGATCCCAAGTCCACCCGCGCGGGGGACATCATCATCGCGCTGCCCTCCACGGGGGTGCCTTCCAACGGCTTCTCGCTGGTGCGCAAGGTGTTCGGGCTGACGGACGGCGCGCAGGATCGCCATTATCCGGAGCTGGACAAGTCCCTCTTCGAGACGCTGCTGACCCCCACCCGCATCTATGTCAAAGCGATCCTGGCGCTGCTGGAGGAGGTGCAGCCCAAGGGCATCAGCCACATCACCGGCGGCGGCTTCTATGAGAACATCCCGCGTGCGCTGCCCGAGGGGCTGTGCGCGAGGATCAGGCGCGACGACGTGCGCGTGCTGCCCATCTTCGACATCATCGCACGGGAAGGGCAAGTGCCCGAGCGTGACATGTTCAACACCTACAACATGGGCGTTGGCATGACGGTGACGGTCGCACCGGCTGATGTGGAGAAGACGCTGCAAATCCTCCATGCCAACGGGGAGGACGCCTACGTCCTGGGCGAAGTGGTTGAGGGCGAGAAGGGCGTGGAGCTGTGGTAAGAGTCGCTGTGCTGGTGTCCGGCGGGGGCACCAATCTGCAGGCCATCATCGATGCCAAGACCGCAGGACGCATCCCGTCCGCCGAATTGGCGCTGGTGGTCGCATCCAACGAGAAGGCGTATGCGCTGACCCGCGCGGAAAACGCGGGCATTCCCGCCGCCGTGCTGCGCAAGGCCAGGGGCGAGGCCATCGCGGATTACGGCGAACGCCTGCTGTCCCTCCTGCACGAAAACCGGATCGACCTGGTGGTGCTGGCGGGCTTCCTGACCATCCTGCCGGAGAACGTCATCCGCGCCTACGATCATCGCATGCTCAACATCCACCCCAGCCTGATCCCGAGCTTCTGCGGGGATGGCTTCTACGGCCTGCGCGTTCACGAGGCGGCGCTCCAACGGGGCGTGAAGGTCACGGGCGCGACCGTGCATTTTGTCAACGAGATCACCGACGGGGGCGACATCATCGCCCAGAAGGCGGTGGACATCCTGCCCGATGACACCCCGGAGACCCTTCAGCGCCGCGTGATGGAGCAAGCCGAATGGGTGCTGCTCCCCCGGGCGGTGGAGGACGTGGCACGCTCCCTGAATTGCTGACACAGGAGGAAAGACGATGCAGACCTTTGACTTCAACACCCTGCTGAACACCAATACCTACCCCGGACGCGGCATCTGCCTGGGTCTGGACGAAACGGGCGAGAACGCCGTGATCGTGTACTTCATCATGGGGCGCAGCGTCAACAGCCGCAACCGCATCTTCGAGGAGACCGAGGACGGCATCATCACCAGGGCGCATGACGAGAGCCTGATGACCGACCCGCACCTCATCATCTACGCGCCGGTTCGCGACATGGGTGACGGCCGGGTGATCGTCACCAATGGCGACCAGACCGATACCATCCGCGATTTTCTGAAGGAAGGCAGGACCTTCGAGGAGGCGCTGCGCACTCGCACCTTCGAGGACGATCAGCCCAACTGCACCCCGCGCATTTCCGGCCTGATCGAGACCCGAAACGGCGCTTGCATGTACAAGCTGTCCATCCTCAAGAGCGACGAGCACGACGATACCTCCGTCCAGCGCTTCTTCTATGAGTACCCCCAGCCCAAGGCGGGCATCGGGCATTTCATCCACACCTACAAATGCGACGGCAGCCCCATCCCGTCCTTCGAGGGCGAACCGGAAAAGGTCACTCTCAAGGGGGACATTGAGCAGCTGGCGCTGGACACCTGGATGAACCTGAACGACGACAACAAGGTCAGCCTGTATGTGTCCTTCATCAGCCTGAAGGACGGCAGCGCGGACAGCATCATCATCAACAAGCACGACCAGGAAGCGGAGGACTGAACCATGACCGAGCTGGAACTGAAATACGGCTGCAACCCCAACCAGAAGCCTTCCCGCATTTTCATGGAGGAGGGCGAACTCCCCATCGAGGTGCTCAATGGCAAACCGGGCTACATCAACTTCCTGGATGCGTTCAATGGCTGGCAGCTGGTCTGTGAGCTGAAGCGTGCCACGGGACTTCCGGCGGCGACCTCCTTCAAGCATGTCAGCCCCGCCGGTGCCGCGGTGGGTATTCCGCTGGATGAGACCATGCGCCGCATCTACTTCGTCGGTGACCAGGAGCTGTCCCCCCTGGCCTGCGCCTATGCCCGTGCCCGCGGCGCGGATCGCATGTCCTCCTTCGGCGACTGGATCAGCCTGAGCGATGTCTGCGACGAGTCCACCGCCCTGCTCATCAAGCCCGAGGTGTCCGACGGCATCATCGCCCCCGGCTATACCGACGAGGCGCTGGCCATCCTGAAGGCAAAGAAGAAGGGCAACTACAACATCGTCCGGATCGACCCGGATTATCGTCCCGCGCCGGTGGAGCGCAAGCAGGTCTTCGGCATCACCTTCGAGCAGGGACGCAACGAATTCGTCATTGACGAGCATCTGCTGGAGAACATCGTCACCAACAACAAGGACTTGCCCGACAGCGCGAAGATCGACCTGGTCGTGGCGCTCATCGTGCTGAAGTACACCCAGTCGAACTCGGTGTGCTATGCCAAGGGCGGACAGGCCATCGGCATCGGCGCGGGTCAGCAGAGCCGCATCCACTGCACCCGTCTGGCGGGTCAGAAGGCGGACAACTGGCTGCTGCGTCAGCATCCGCGCGTGATGGCGCTGCCCTTCGTGGCGAAGATCAGCCGTGCCGACCGCGACAACACCATCGATGTGTTCATTTCCGACGAGCCGGACGAGGTCATTGCCGATGGCCGCTGGCAGAAGTTCTTCACCGAACAGCCCGTCCCGCTGACCCGCGAGGAAAAGCGTGCCTGGCTGGATCGGCAGACCGGCGTGGCACTGGGCAGCGATGCGTTCTTCCCCTTCGGCGACAATATCGAGCGTGCACATCGTTCCGGCGTGACCTATGTGGCACAGCCTGGCGGCTCCATCCGCGATGACCATGTGATCGAAACCTGCAACCTGTATAACATGGTCATGGCCTTCACCGGCATGCGGCTGTTCCATCATTGATCTGCGAAGACGAATTCATGACATGATGACTGCAAAAGAAAAGGGCAGGTGTTGAAAGCATGGAGTTTCTGCTGAATCCGGCATTCCTGTGCTGTATTGCGGCGATCGTACTGATCGTGGTCGGCGTGGGGCTGGTTCGGAACGATGTTGGGTTTTGGGATTTTGTCGAGACCGAACTGCTCCTGCTGCTGTACGAGGTGTTCCTGATCTGTTCGGTGCTGAGTGCGGGAAAACTGCTGGAAGAGTTCCTTGACGGTTCGGGAGGAGAAAAGCTGGCAGCCATCCTGTTTATCCCGCTCTGTGTGGCAGCGACCGTATTGGGCGCGCGATATGGAGGCAATCTGATCTATCGTGGGATCGATGCGCTGATTAATGGAACGAGCTTGAATCTGCAAGAACCCTTTTCCATGGGGCACAGTGTTCTGGGGGAATACCCTCAATCGCACATGATCGTGGGATTGGCGGTGAGCCCGACGGTCTGGATGCTGCTTTCCATGTTTACGATCCAATACAGGTGGTGGATACCTGCTGCGATCGGTGCGGCCATTCTGGGTGCGCTGGCGACACTGGTATGGTATGTTGCAGCGGCGCTGCTCGTCTATGTTTTTATCGTCGTCGCGGGCGCGGTGGTCGTGTTCTGCCTGTTCCACCAACTGACAAATGATGACTGAAGCAGAGAGGAAGAGGAGCATGAAGGTTCTCATCGTTGGCGGCGGTGGCCGTGAGCACACCATCGCCCTGAAAATCGCGGAAAACCCGCGTGTGACGCAGCTCTACGCCGCGCCGGGCAACGGCGGCATGGCGGACATATGCACCTGCCTGCCCTACAAGGCCACGGATGTGGAGGGCATCACCGCCTGGGCGAAGGAAAACGCTATGGACTTCGTGGTGGTCGCGCCGGATGATCCGCTTTGCCTGGGAATGGTGGATGCCCTGTCGGCAGTGGGCATTCCCGCGTTCGGGCCGGAGAAGAAGGCCGCCGTCATCGAGGGCAGCAAGGTCTTCTCCAAGAACCTGATGCAGAAATACGGCATTCCCACGGCGGACTATGCGACCTTCACCGACTATGACGCGGCGGTGGCCTATCTGCAAATGGCGGACATGCCCATCGTGGTCAAGGCGGACGGCCTGGCGCTGGGCAAGGGCGTGCTGATCTGCGAAAACCGCGAGGAAGCCGTGGCAGCGGTCGCGTCCATGATGAAGGACGAGAAATTCGGCGCGAGCGGCAGAAGCGTCGTCATCGAGGAATTCCTCACCGGGCCGGAGGTGTCCGTGCTGGCGTTCACCGACGGCAAGTGCATCAAGCCCATGGTGTCCTCCATGGATCACAAGCGCGCGCTGGATCACGATGAGGGACTCAACACCGGCGGCATGGGCACCATCGCGCCGAACCCCTGCTATACGCCCGACATGGCGGAGCGCTGCATGCGGGAGATCTTCGTCCCCACGATGAACGCCATGAACGCCGAAGGCCGCACCTTCCGGGGCTGCCTGTATTTCGGCCTCATGCTGACGCCGAAGGGCCCGAAGGTCATCGAGTACAACTGCCGTTTCGGCGACCCGGAGACACAGGTGGTGCTGCCCCTGCTCAAGAGCGACCTGCTGACCATCATGGAAGCCACGGTCAACGGCACATTGGCGGACACGCCCGTGGAGTTCGACGAGGGTGCGGCGTGCTGCGTGGTCATCGCCAGCGGCGGGTATCCGGTCGGCTACAGGAGCGGCTATGTCATCTCCGGCCTGGAGGCGGCAGGGGAGAACGCGCTGGTCATCCATGCCGGCACGAAGAAGAACGAAAACGGCGAGATCGTCACCGCGGGCGGACGTGTCCTGGGCGTGGTGGGGCGCTGCAAATGCCTGCCCGGCGCGATCGAAAAGGCCTATGCCGCCGCGAGGAAGATCCGTTTCACCGATATGCACATGCGCAGTGACATCGGTCAGCGCGGCCTGTCGGCTTTGAAGGACAACCGATGAAGGAAGCGGTTCGCCGCGAGGAGGATTATTGTGAGCGTCAAGCGCATTTATGTGGAAAAGAAGGCGGAATACGCCGTTGAGGCGAAGAACCTGCTGTGGGAGATCCGCCATATCCTGCAAATCAAGTCCGTGACCGGGCTGCGGCTGCTCAACCGCTACGACGTGGAGGGCGTGTCGGACGAGCTGTATGGCAAGTGCCTGCCGGTGGTGTTCTCCGAGCCCCAGGTGGACGTGACCTACACGCAGCTCCCCGAGGGCGCGAAGGCCGTGTTCGCCGTGGAATACCTCCCCGGACAGTACGATCAGCGTGCCGCGTCCTGCGAGGAATGCATTCAGCTGGTGGGTCAGTGCGACCGACCCACCGTGCGTTCCGCGCGCGTGTATCTGCTGGACGGCGATTTCACCGGGGATGAGCTGCTGCGCGTGAAGAAGCATGTCATCAACCCGGTGGAGGCGCGTGAGGCGGAGCTGGCGGAGAAGGAGACCCTCCGGCAGACCTATGATACGCCGGATTCGGTGGAGACCCTCCATGGCTTCACCACCATGGACATGGCGCAGGTGCAGGACTTCGTCGCCAAGTACGGCCTGGCCATGGACAAGGATGACCTGGCCTTCTGCCGTGACTATTTCGCCGGGGAAAAGCGTGACCCCACCCTGACCGAGGTGCGCATGATCGACACCTACTGGTCGGATCACTGCCGCCACACGACCTTCCTGACCACCATCGACCATGCGGACATCGAAAAGGCGGCGGTGGAGAAGGCCTTCGCCCGGTATCTGGCGGCGCGGGAGACGGTCTATGGCGAACGCGCCAAGACCCGTCCCGTCAACCTGATGGACATTGCCACCCTGGGCGGCAAGTTCCTCCGGAAGATCGGACAGACCCCCAATATCGATGTCAGCGAGGAGATCAACGCCTGCTCCATCAAAATCGATGTGGATGTGGACGGCGTGAAAGAGCCCTGGCTGCTCATGTTCAAGAACG
>CAZJOA010000028.1:0-21008 GCA_964547515.1 uncultured Faecalibacterium sp. | reverse complement strand
AAAAAAGTCCCCCGGAAGAAAGCGCTTCCGGGGGACGATTTTGTGAATCACTCGCTCATCACAATGGTGATGACGCTTTGCAGGGGCAGGGAGATGTCCGTCTTGACCGCGCCGGAATAGGTCTGCGCCAGGTCGCGGTAGGTGGAGGTCTCGTGGATCGCCATCTTGCCGTAGGCGGAGAAATCGCCCGTCAGGTGGATGGTCTGGGCATTGAGCTGCTCGTTGATGAGCACGATGACCAGCTGACGCTTGCCGTCCTTCAGGCCAGTGAAGGCCACGGGGGACGCGCTGTCCGCACCGTTCGTGTCCACGCGGACGAAGCCCGGACGGATGAAGCGCGTGAAGTTGCCGTAGGCCCACAGGCGCTTGAGGGGCACGATGGAGATGTCACCCGAGCCGTTCTCCGTGGCGTGGATCAGCCCGTCCCGGTAGCCTCCGGGGGACACACCCACCCAGGTGCACCAGCTGACCGCATCCAGCATGGTCAGATCCTCCTGCACGCACTGCGCCAGATGAATGGCGCTGTCCATGGTCAGATCGGTGCCGTTGACCATCTCGCACCATTCGCTCATGCGGATCTTCACATCGGGGTACTGCACGTCCATCCAGTTTTTGAAGCTGACCTTGGATTGGGTGTTCGACCAGTAGGAATGGCAGTCGATGGCCTTGAAGTGTTCGCCGAGCGTACCGTTGCCCAGCAGGGCGCTGACATACTGGATGGTCTTGCCGCCCCATTCGCCGCTTTCCGGGCCGGAAAGCTCCACGCCTGCCAGCGCGGGACGCTTCTGCATCTCCTCCAGGAAGGCGATGTACACCCCGGCGATCTGGCTGGGCTCGTAGTGACAGCCCTCCTGACCGCCCGTCCAGTCCCATTGGGGCTCATTGATGGGGGAGATGAACCTGACCGGCACGCCCTGCGCGATGAAGTGCTCTGCCACATCGCAGGCGTACACCGCCCAGGCGGCGTAGTTCTCCGGGTCGATGTTGATCTTCTCGCCATCGGGGGTGAGGTGTGCCCAGCCGTTGCGGGTCAGGCGTTCCAGGGGGCTGTTGAAGAAGAGCACGACCTCCTCGCAGCCCAGGCGCGTCACCTGCTGTAAGAACCACTGCGCACCCTCGTCCTTCGTCCAGTCGTATTCGCCCGGCGCGCTTTCGAAGGACTGCGCACGGCGGTTCACATCGCTGTAGCTGCCGTTGCCGCTGTCCGCCGAGCCGGCACCCAGGTTGTAGCGGTAGTTCGTCAGGCCGATGCCGTAGGTGGGGTGGTAGAGCAGCGTCGCGATGCGTTCGCGGTTGGTGGTCATGCTGTTCAGGTACTTGCCGTCCCATGTGCCGACGTATTGGCTCCACCAGGCGCCGCTTGTGCCGAAGGATTCCAGGGTCTGATGGGTGACGCTCTCGTCGATGGTCAGTGTTTCCGCGGCATAGGCGGGCACGGCAGCCAGGAGCATCAGCGCCATCAAAAGGGCGATGAATTGAATCATGTTGCGATCCTCCAGAGGGGGAGGGCGGACAAGGGGGAGACCCTGCGCCGCCCTTCCGGATTTGTCAGCCGACCAGGCCGGAGTTCTCGAGGTTCTCGACCAGCCAGCGCTGTGCGAAGAGGTAGAGCACGACCAGCGGCGCGAGGAAGACCAGCACACCGGCCTGCTTGAGCGCGTCGAAGGTCATATCGGTCGTGACGGGCACGCCATACCAGGTCTGCACGCGGGTCAGCAGGGTCTGCTTGTTCGCGTCGATGAAGGTTGTGGCCAGTTCGCTGGCGAGGTGTGCGCCTTCCGGGTCGAAGTAGCGGGTGTAGTAGGTGTCGCCGTAGTTCCAGACGAAGGAGAGAATGGCGACGATGACGATGGCGGGGATGGCGTTGGGCACCATGATGCGGAAGTAGGTGCGGTAGAAGCCGCAGCCGTCGATCAGGGCGGCCTCCTCCAGCTCCTTGGGGATGTTCTTGAAGAACTGGGAGAAGATGAGGATCATCAGGCTCTGGTTGACACCATTGCCCAGCGCGGCCATGATGTAGAGCGCGGCGGGGTTGCCGATGAGGTTGATCTTCTCCGGCAGGGCGGGGATGAGGCCATGCAGGGCATTCATGATGCCCACCGCATCGAAGTTGGAAAAGTAGATGTACTGTGCCAGCAGCAGGGACTGACGGGGCGTGAGGAAGACCAGGATGACCATCATGAAGACCAGCGAGCCGAACCACTTATACTTCACGCGGGCCATGGTGTAGCCGGTCATGGCGGAGACGAAGACCTGGATGGCCATGAGCAGCAGCGCAAAGCCGATGGACTTGACCATGGTCATGATGCCCTCGGGCATGGTCATGCGCATGGCGGCGGTGAAGGACAGGGTGGACCATTCCTCGGGGACCCAGATGACATTGGGGTTGCCCAGGTCCTCCAGGACACTGAACACAGTGGGGACGAGCTTGAGGAAGGGGTAGAGGATGACGAAGCACAAGCCGAGGATCAGCACCAGGGTGACGAGGTTGAAGAAGAATGTGCCGACGCGGCGCTTGGCCAGGTAGATGTTCTGCTCCGCGGTCAGCTGGGGCTTGGGCTTTTTGCGCTGGGGCGGAGGCGTCGCAACGGTGTCGCGCGTGGGGATGAAGAGCTCCTTGTCAGCCATTGTTGGACACCACCTTTCTCGTGCACAGCAGCACGATGCCCAGCACCAGCAGCACGTTGATGATGTACACCACCGACAGCGCCGAGCCGATGCCGATCTTGCCGCTCTGCTGGAAGCCGAAAGCGTAGACCTCCTCGGCGATCTGGCTGGTGAGGAACACGTCCACGATGGTGTAGATGACCACGAAGACGACGATGTGCAGGATGGAGGGGATGGTGACCTTCCAGAAGGTCTCGTAGCTTGTCGCGCCCTCGATCCTGGCGACCTCATACATGCTGGGGCTGATGGACTGGAGCGCGGCGAGGAAGACCAGGGTCTGCACGCCGGAACGGGAGATGACGGAGAAGATGTTCTCCACGAACTGGATAATGGGGTTGAGGTAGGTCATGGGGATGGAGGTGTAGCGGACGAGCATCATGGCGACGAAGCTCTCGGCGAAGAGTCCGCCGCTCTGCATCGTCTCCGAGCCGGTGGTGACGGTCAGCATGTCCGTGACCACATCCAGACCCAGGATGATGGGCAGGAAGAAGATCATGCGGACGATGGCGCGCCCCTTGAACTGCCTGTTCGCCAGCAGCGCCAGGAACAGCGACAGCAGCGTGATGAGCGGCACGTTGATGAGCATGTTGGTGTTCTCATCCGTGAAGACGCGCAGGATCTGTGTCTTGGAGGTGGACACCTCGGTGGTGAAGAGGTCGACGTAGTTTTTCAGGCCGATGTTTTGGAACTGCATCTGCCCCACATCGTCAATGGTGATCTTCTGGAAGGAATAGAAGATCGTCTCCCACAGGGGCTTGGCGAAGAACATCACGAAGCCGATGAGGAAGGGCAGCAGGAATGTCACGCCGTAGAGCTTGCGTTTGGTGGTATAGGACAGTTTCACAGTGCGCCTCCTTCCTGGATGAGCAGATACGAGCCTGCATCCACCGTTCCGTCAGCGGATTCATAGGGCAGAGCCGTGTAGTTGGTGATGACGCGCACGCCATTGGCGTAGGTGGTCTGGAAGATGTTCTTCTCCAGCATCGCATGGTCGACGATCTGCTGACCGCCGATGCGTGCGCGCAGCTCGGCGCATTTGTCCGCCGCGTGGAGGATCTCGTCCTTCCAGCTGTCCCAGCTGATGGCGTAGTAGCCCTCATACGCGCTGGATTTGAGCACATCGGGGTTCTTCACGCTGACGGTGTACTTGATGCTCATGCCCAATTCGGCGCTCTGCATGAGGGAAGCGTTCAGGCCACGGGAATACAGGTTGACATCGCGGCCGACGACCTCGGTCAGCCCGGTGAGCGCCAGCTGACGGAAGGGCACGGTGCAGTAGAAGGACGCATACTCGCTGGACGTGCGGGAGATGTTGACGATGTAGTCCGCCATGGGGGCGAGGGTCGACAGGGGGTCGTTGAGCGTCAGGGAGGCGGAGGCATGCAGGGTGTTCAGCGTGTCCCCGATGATGAGGTTGGCTTCCACCGCATTGATGACGCTGTTGTAGCGGTAGTCCGCGAAGACATCATGCCCCAGGTCGCCGATGGCGAGGTTCAGGTTCAGCCCCTGCGCCTGAAGGTCGGAGAGGAACTTGTCCGTCACATAGGGCAGATACTTGGGGGACAGCCGGGTGTAGGACTGCTTCCAGGCGTTGTGGAACTGGCCGTCATCCGGCCTGTAGGCGTAGATCTCCGCCGCCTGATTGTTGAAGCCCCGCAGCGCATGGAAGTACGGGACGTAGGTGCGTCCGCCGTCATACACCCGGGAGAGGTTCACCTGGCAGTAGAGCCTGGTGTTCTTCTGCGCGGCGGCATTCAGCAGGCTTTGCAGCTCCTTGGCCGTGCCGTTCTGCCGGACGAGGCGTGCGCCGTCGTTCAGCCCGGAGGCCACGCCCCCGTTGAACATGCCGTCATACTGCACGACGCTGCCCTCGGGGAGTGCCTCGACGATGGCCTGCACATCCGCATAGGTGGACATGGAGGTGGTGACATCGTGGGGGATGCCCGCGATGCGATCCACCAGGGTGACAGCGCCCAGCACCTCCACATAGGTGGTGGGGCCTTCGGGGGCGGCGATCTCCACCCCGGTCACGGCGGACAGGTAGTCGCGGTAGTCCATCGCCATGTCGTAGTAGCTCACTTCGCTGGTGTAGGGCTTGTAGCGCACGGTGAAGTCCACCGCGATGAGACCGGAATCCGCCACATAGGTGGGGCTGGAGGACGCATAGGCCCCCTTGATCTTCACGCTGGCGTGCTCCAGTGTGTCCACGGACACATAGGCCTTGTTCGTGCCGGTGTAGGTGGCCTTCTTGCCGCCTCCGTTCTTGCTGCCCAGGGTGATGTGGAGATTGGCGGTGTCCTCGCCGTTCTCGATAATGGCCAGCATGCCGTGGGTGGCGGGATCAACGCCGTTGATGACACCGAAGAGCGGCATCCGCAGCTCCTCCGCGTATTCGGACATGAAGTAGTAGTCCGCGTAGTAGTTGTTGTCCATGTACGGGCGATCATACTTGGTCATGCTGCCCACGAAGGTGTTGAAGCGCATCAGTGCGCCCGAGCCATCGGGGGTGAGGAAGTAGCCGTCGTTCTCGGCGCTGGCCGCTTCGGCGACGAGGTTGGGCAGCAGGGCAATGCGCTGCATCTTGTAGAAGGGATTGCCCGCGGTGATCTCGCCCGTGGGGATGCGTGCGATCAGGTCGCCGTCACTGAGGGTGAATTCCACGGCGATGTCGAACTGTGCCGGCTCATGGAAGGTGGGCACAGTGCCGAAGACGGCGCAGTCCTCAATGAGCATCTCGCGGGTGTAGCCGATCAGGCCGGTCAGGGCGATCAGGCCGTCACGCAGGGAGGGGGAGGGGCTGACACCGGAGAAGAACTGATCGTAGCTCTCCACACCGGCGGTGGGGTTCTTGCGGTAGCACTGGTTGAGCATGTCCAGATAGCGCTGGTGCTGCTTTTCGTCGATCTTGCCGTCCGCCAGGAGCTGATCCACACCGGGGAGGATGAAGCCCTCATACCTTTCGGTGGGGAAGCGGGGCGGCAGATACTCCAGATACACCTTGGAATTGCCCTCGTTGATGTTCATCTCGACGCGGACACCGTCAGCGATATGGAACATGCGGTAGGTCTGGAAGGCCACGCAGTTCTGGTAGGAGTTCCAGACGGTCTCCTTGTTGTCCTCGCCGCGGAAGGTCAGCTCCATCAGGGCGATGGCAGCCAGATCGTCAGCCGCAGCACCCTCCATCGCGGAGGACCAGCTCAGGCCGGATGCATCATCGGTCAGGGTGAGGACGAGGCGTTCGGTGTCCAGGGTGAGGGTGCGGCCGTTCTGCTGGGCGACGGTGACGGTGCCGCCGATGGGGATCTCCTCGCCGATGGCGGTGGTGGTGCTCCCGGGGTGGGGGACATCCGCCGCCGTCAGGGAGAAGGCCGGTGCATAGTAGATCAGCGCACTGATGATGGCCACGAAGGCCAGGATGCCCAGCGTCCAGGAGATGGGGTGTGCGCCGTAGATCGTCTTGAGTTTCTCTTTCATGCGTACACCTCCTTAAATGCGGCGCATCACTTCTTCAAACACGCTGGTGCAGAAGTCGACCATACGCTCCAGCATGGTGAAGATGAGGATGCCGATGAACAGGATGACGGCAGCGGCGACGATGCTCATGATGATGGACATGATGCTGCCGCCGAAGCCGTACTCATGGATGGTCGTCAGCCCGGCGATGACCAGGAAGGCAAAGTACACATAGCACAGCAGCTGGATGGAGGTGAGGATCATGACCTCCTCCTGGGTGACGTAGTTGCTGACGAAGGTGACGATGCCGTCGCCGATGAGGAGCACGGTCAGGCTGTAGCACAGGACGATGAAGATGTCCTTCATCTTGCCCTTGCCGTTGAAGAGCGTGGTGATCGTCCAGTTGGACACGGTGAAGAGCCCAACCACGGAGATCACCGACACGAAGAGGGACACCGCGTCCATCTTGTTCAGGTCATTGGTGTTCATGATGAAGCCCGTGTACTGGAACTTGATGCAGTTCAGCACCGCATAGGCGATGAGCAGCAGCGTCGCGATGAGCAGGCTGCCGTGGTTGCGGAACCGGATCTCGAAGAAGCCGTCGAAGGGGTGGATGAGCGAATACCCCCAGTAATGGAGCTTGTCCTTCATGTCTGGCTTCATGCTTTCGCCCCCTTCTTTTGCTTGCGGTGGTAGGCCACCTCGCTGCCCAGCACGCCGCCGACGAACACGACGGCGATGATGGCGATCACCCAGAAGTGATCCTTCATCACCTGGCTGCGGTAGCCCTTGTAGGCCTTGGAGTAGAATTCCCGGTTGTTGCCGAGCTTGAAGTTGTACATCGCGCCCTCGTAGTCCTCCTTCATCAGCAGGTTTTTGCCGATGCCGACGTAGGCGGTCTCGAGGTTGGCGCAGAGGCGCAGCGCATCCTGGAAGTGGGCGGTGGCCACGTCCCATTCGCCGTTGTAGTAGGCCTCATTGGCCTTGAGCAGCGCCAGGCCGAAGTCGGTGGGGGCGAAGACGTAGGCGGACTTCAGGTCGCTGTCGCCGATGATGAGCTTGTCACCCAGCCAGGCGATGGCGCTGGGGGTCTTGAACTGTCCGACGGCGCTGCCCTTCGTGCCGAAGACGCAGAGGAGCTCGCCGTCGAAGTTGTACAGGAAGACATGGCCGTAGGTCTTGTCCACCACGGCGTAGGTGCCGTAGGGCTTGACGGCGATGTCGGCGAAGGCGGAGGACTTCTCGGTGAAGAGGTCGCCGATGACGGGCCTGTTGCCCATCTCGCGCAGGACGTTCTTGCCGGCGGAGTTCAGGCGGAAGACGCTGGCCTGTGCGGCGGAATCGCTGCTGACGGCCATCACGAAGCCCTCGCCGTCCAGGGTGACGTTGTTGAACGCCGGGGCGTAGGTCTTGCCCATCTTCTCCTTCTGCTTGTCGGAGGCGATGGACTTCCACAGGTAGTCGATCATGTTGATCTGGGGCTCGTTCACGCCGAAATAGCGGGAGAAGCTGCCGTCCTCATTCAGCTCGATGATGCCCTCGTAGGAGGACTGCACGACCACATAGATGCGGTCGGCGTTGTCCACCGTGACCTTGGAGGGCTTGAACTCGGTCTCGCCGGTCATGTTGTCCGGCCGGAGAATGGCACGCTTGAAGACATAGGTCTCGCCATCCAGCACCAGCAGGCGCTGATTGCCCGTGTCGCAGATGTACAATTCGCCGTTCTTCTCGTGGTAGAACGCGCCCTCGGGGTTGGTCAGGGTGACGTTCTGTCCGTTGACCTGGGCGTTCTTCTTGTCGGCATCCTTCACGTTTTTGATGAAGGAGAGGTACTGCCCGTTTTCGTCCAGGATGTAGATGATGGAGTTGGTGCGATCGGTGATGAAGATGCGGCCGTCAGCGCTGGTGGCGATGTCGGTGACGGCCTCGATGGTGCGGCCGGTCTTTGTCACGCTGTCGGAATTGATGATCTGGCTGAGCACGAAGGGCGCGGGGGTGGACTTGAGGTAGCCGTTGAAGTCGAAGGTGTAGCCCTCATAGACCGTGCTGGAGCCGTCCGCCGCGATGGCGACACCGGTAAGGAGCAGGGAGGCCGTCAGCAGCAGAAGCAGGAATCGTTTCATCATCTGTGCGCCTCCTTAATCCTTCATGCCCGAGGTGGACATGGTTTCGATGACGTTGGACTGGGAAATGACGAACACCGCCACGGGGACGAGCATCATGATGAGGGAGACCGCGGAGGACACGCCCGTGCGTGCGATGCCGCCGGAGACCAGCTGGCTGAGCACATAGGAGACGGGCTTGAGCTCCTCGGAGTAGATGAACACACCGCCGGTGGTGCCCCACATCTGCTGGAAGGAGAGGATGATGAGGGTGATCCAGGCGGGCTTGCACAGGGGCATGATGATCTTCCAGTAGATGGTGAATTCCTGTGCGCCGTCGATGGTGGCGGCCTCGATGAGGCTGTCGGGGATCTGGCCGATGAAGTTCTTCATCAGGTACAGGCCCAGCGTGCCGCCGATGGCCGTCAGGATGACCGCCCAATAGGTGTTCACCAGTCCCAGATAGGTCATGATGAGGTAATTGGGGATGGCCGTGACGGAGGAGGAGAACATCAGCGCATAGACGATCAGCTCACTCATCAGCCTTGACCCGGGGAAGGTGTACTTCGCCAGCGCGAAGGCCGCCAGAGAACCCAGCAGCACCGTGCCCAGTGTCCCCAGACCGGTGATGACCGCCGTGTTGAACACATAGCGGCTCAGCGGCACGTCGAAGGACTCCAGGATGTAGCTCAGGTCGTAGAAGTTGTTCAGCGTGGGGTTGTCGACCGTCAGCTTGGGCGGGAAGATGAAGATCTCGCTCATGGGCTTGAAGGCGGACACGACGATGTAGATCAGCGGGAACAGGGAGAAGATGCCGAACAGCCCGAGGAAGACCATCAGGGAGATGTCCACCGCGAGGGAACGGCGGGTGCGCAGCTTGCGGCGGCGCAGCCATGCGCGCAGGCCGGTCTTCTTGGGAGGCTTCGGGTAAAGATTCTTCTTTTTCTTTGCCATTTTGTCCACCTCCTTAACCGATCTTGCGCAGCACCTTCTGCACCAGAATGTTGCAGAAGAGCATCAGCAGGAACAGGAACACAGCGATCGTGCAGGCGTACCCCATCTCGTAGCGGAGGTTGCCGTAGTCATGCAGGTGGGTCATGATGGTGTGACCCGCGTAGTTGACCGACGGGAAGCCCACCAGATCCAGGGAGATCTGGCTGACGGAGAAGGAGTTGGTGATCTGCATCACCGCGCCGAACATCAGCTGAGGCTTCATGGCGGGGAGGGTGATGTACCACAGCTCCTGCCAGCGGTTCTTGATGCCCTCGACGGCACCGGCCTCATACATGGCGCGGTCGACGGTCTGGAGACCGGCGATGAAGGACAGGAAGGACACGCCCAGGCTCATCCAGATTTGCACGACGATCAGGATGGGCATGATGTAGGCCTCGGTGGTCAGCCAGTAGACCGGCTCCTGGAGGATGCCGAGCTTCATCAGCCAGGCGTTGGCATAGCCGTAGGTATCCGAGGAGAAGATGAGCTTCCACACCAGATACACATTGCCGGAGATGGAGGGCGCATAGAAGACCAGCGTCATGATGGCGCGGGGGATGCGCGGCAGCTCGTTGATGAGCCAGGCGAAGATGAAGCACATGATGTAGGACAGCGGTCCGGTGAGGATGGCGAAGACGAGGGTGTTCTTGATGGCGGTGAGGAACACGTCATCCTCGACGATGAGGGTGACGTAGTTCTCCAGGCCGACCCAGTCGGGCATGGAGGTCATGTTGAAGGACGTGAAGCTCAGGAAGATGGCAGCAGCCACGGGCAGCACCGTGAACAGAATGAACACGATGGCGAAGGGAGCTACCATGAGGTATTGGTTGCGGTATTTCTTGAGCGCTGCGCCCAGGGGCAGCTTTCTGGCGGTCGTCATGGGTGTCTCCCTCCTTTACTTGACGGTGTTGAGGCCGAATTCCTCGCGCTTTTTGGTCAGCTCGCGGTCGATGTCGCGGATGTTCAGATACAGCGTCTCGCGCGGATTCGCCAGGTCTGCCACCACGTCCTCGAAGGCGTAGGAGATCATGCGCGTGTTCATGTAGTAGCCCGGGACGGCCGGCATGCTCGTCAGGTGCTCGTACTGGGCGAGAAGCTGAGCGCTCTCGGCGTTGGACCAGGGCAGATTGCGGATGACATTGGGGTCGGCGGCGGGATAGCGTGCCGCAGCGCCCATGATGGCCTCCAGGGTCGTGGCGTAGGAGGTCTGCTGGGGGGTGTCGTTCCACCACTTGACGAATTCCCATGCGGCGTCCTTGTCCTTCGCGCCATTCATGATGACGGTCTGGACGGTGTCGCAGACATAGGTGTTGTCGATGCTGCCGTCAGCCATTTCCGTGCCGGGGAACACGGAGAAGCTCCACAGACCCTTGATTTCCGGCGCGAAGATCTCCAGCGTGCAGTAGGTGGTGTAGTCCGTCACGCCGATGGGCATCTCGCCCGTGCGGAAGCGGTTGTTGAAGTCCGCCTGCACCTCCAGGCCGTGGACGGTGAACAGGTCGGTGTACCACTTGAAGGCCTGCATGGCCTCATCGGAATAGAGCGCGGAGGCAATGCCGTAATCGAGGCCGTCGCCCATGTAGATGTCGCCGCCGTTCTGGTAGACCATGGCGGAGAAGACGTTCAGGCCGGTGCCCACGCGGGTGGAGGGCATGTAGAAGTCGTAGTTCTCGCGGTTGAGCACGGGGATCATCTCCATGATGTCCGTCCAGGTGGTCGGGACATCCAGGTGCAGCGCATCCAGCACGTCCTCGCGGTAGAAGAGCATCTGGAAGGTCACCTGCTCGGGGATGCCGTATGCGTCATCGCCGAAGTGGGTGGAGCGCAGCACGCCTTCGCCGTATCGGGCGACGTAATCGGCATAATCCGCAAAATCGGAGAGCTTCACGGTCGCGCCGCGCATGGCGAAGTCCTGTGCGGTGGCCTGGGACAGGCCGATGACCACATCCGGGCCGTTGCCGGCCAGGGCGGCACGCAGCACCACGTCCGTGGGGATGAGCTGGAGGGTCACGGCGATGTCCGTGTTGGGGGAGAAGGTCTCGTCGATCATGTTCTGGATGATCTGCGCCTGTTCGCGGCCGGAGGAAGCCATCCAGACCTTGACGGAGCGAGCGCCCTTGCCGTCGCTGTCGGACACGACGCTGCTGGTGGAATGGAAGAAGGTCGCGAAGAAGCGCTGCGTCTCGGCGACGATGCCTTCGAACCAGCCCTCGGTGGACTTGGGCAGGGACGCAGTGTCCGCAGAGAGCATGACGCTGTCCAGCTCCAGGGGCATGGTGGACACGTTGACGATCCATGTGCCCAGGGCGGAGATGTTGTTCTTGAGCTGGCTGAGCTCCTTGACGATGTTTTCGGGATCGTCCGCCAGACCCTGTGCCTGGATGGCCATTTTCTCCAGCAGAGCGGTGTTCTCGCCCTTTTCGCCGGTGATGGCGACCATCTGATCCACCAGGGCAAAGAGGCGTTCGCTCTCGGTCTCCATGGTGGACACGAAGTCGGGCACTTTCTTGACGATCTCGTAGTCGATGAACAGGCTGGGGGCCTGTCCGGTGATCTGGATGGTGGACAGGTACAGGCTGTTGAGGTTGCGCAGGGACTCCTCGACCTCGCTGAGCACGCCGCCGATGCCGCCCATGACGCATTCCAGGCGGATGTCGTTCACGCCCGCGTGCAGGTAGACATAGTACGGCGCACCCTCGGCGTTGGCGAAGGTGTAGTTCTGCATCGACCCGGCATAGCCGAAGCCGATGACCTCCGCCTCGGCGAAGGGAACGACGCCGTTGACGGACAGGCGGCGGTAGCTCGTCACGCCGCGGGAGGCCTGACGACCCTTGAAGGTGAGCACATACAGGCCGTCGGCGGGGACTTCGATCTGCCAGGTGATGGCATCGCCGGGCTGAGCCCAGTTATCCGCGCCGATGGTGGGGTAGAGGATGTGCCAGGCGTGGTAGGGCTCAAGGGCGGCATCGGAGTAGTTCTTCTGGACGGTGATGGCAGGGGAGGACTTCAGAATGTCCTGCGTGGCGTTCGCGTAGGACAGCTCGGTGGCGGCCTGATCCTCCCGGGCGGCGCGGCGTTCGGCCTGGCCGACGATCACGTCGCCCGCATACGGCTGACCCTGTGCCTGCCAGGCGGACAGCACGGTCTCGTAGCTCTCCGGGACGGGCGCGGCTCTGAACGTCAGCCGAAGCACCTCCATGGGCTCCTTCACCGCATCGAAGGTGAGGGTATGTTCACCGGCGCTGAGGTGGAAGATCAGCGCATCGCCGGAGCGACGGTCGTAGTCCTCCAGGAAGATGGTCTGTTCGCTGAAGATCTCCTCGGCATTGGGGCGGATCTCGTTATCGTTTTTGAGGCGAATGTCCTCATCGTGCCAGATACGCTTGAAGACGATCTGGGAGAGCGCCTCGTAGGGGGCTTCGCCGTCGATGAGGACGCGGCGCTGGATGTCGGAGGTCGTCCCGGCCAGCGCCATGTAGCTGATCTCGAGGTTGTAGAAGCCCTCCTCCTGAACGGAGAAGGACCAGGTGACCGCACCGGTGTCACCTGTGTCGACACCTTCGGACAGCGCCTGGGCGTTGGAGTCTTCGCTCCTTTCGAATGCGAACACGTCCACATCGATCACGCCGTCAGAGAGGATGCCCTGATAGCCATGGGCATCCAGATAGGCCTGGTAGGTGCGTTCGCGGGAGATGCTGACACCTGCGGCGGGCGTGGCGAAATGTCCGCCGTCCCTGCCTGTCAGCGCGATGACGAGCGCCGCCACGGCCACGATGAGGACAATGGCGCACAGGACGATGCACTGCTTTTTGGTGATGGTTTTCTTGTTGCTCTTTCTGGTCACGGGCCTGTTCACCCCTTATGCGTTCATCAACGCTGCATAACGCGGACTCCCTGGTGGGAGCCGCACAGCGTGTGTCCGACTCCATGGTTCATGGAGCCTGCGTTATGCAGCGGTCATGCGGAGCTTCCCCCGCAAATGAGAAGGGGCGGGCGCTTTCAGGCATCAGCCCTCGAACGCCCGCCCGAAATTGGTTAGGGTTGCTAATCGAGCTGGATTACTCGGCGACGACCTCAACGGTGATCTCCACGGAGGCGGTGTTGCCGGCGTAGTCGGTCACAGTCAGGGTCACGGGGTACACATCGGGCATGGAGGTATCCAGGACGGACATGTCAGCCGTGATGGCGGCCTTCAGGTCCAGACCGGAAGCGTCCTTCGCCTCGGTGATGAAGGTGGTCCAATCGATGGTGGAGGCGTCGGTGTCCATGGCGATGGTGGGCAGCTCTTCCACGACGGTCAGGGTGGGGGCAACGGTGTTGGCGGGATCATACACGATGACCTCGACCTTGGCAGAGCCTTCGTTGCCGGCCTTGTCGGTGAAGATGGCCTTGGCCTTGTAGGAACCGGCGACGGTCACGTCGACGCGGTCGGGGCCGTAGTCATAGGAGGCCAGAGCGGGATCCATCACGCCGTCGAAGCCGTCCTCGGCGGAGAAGTACTGCGTCCAGTCGATGGTGCTCAGGTCGGTGCCCATGGGGATGGTCAGGCTGCCGTTCACGGTGACGGAGGGCGCCTGGTTGTCGTTGAGCTCGGTGGAGCCCAGGATGGCTTCCATCTCGGTGACGACATCGGTGAACTTGCTCAGGTTGGCCTTGATGGCGATGTCATAGGAGGGCATGCCGTCAACACCGGCCAGGCCCTTGCCCATGATCTGATCCCAGGGATCGCGCATGCCGAGGTTGCCGGCCACGTCATTGGGCACGCACAGCTCGGAGTTGAAGATGAAGGCATTCAGCACGCCCTCGCCGTAGGTCTCGTTGAAGATGTCCAGGCCGTACTTGGTCGCTTCGTCCTTGGCGACGGCGGACTTGTACTCGTCCATGGAATCAACGCCGGCCTTGAGGGAGTAGTAGGTCTCCCAGTAGGTGCGGTAGGATTCGAGAGCCAGCTTGGTCATTTCGGGGGAGATGCCCTTCAGCACGCCGTCGATGTCGCCGACGGAAATGACCTGCTGATAAGCGGGATCGTAGGTGACGGTGCCGTCATCGTTCTTGGTGACGAGGCGGTCAGCGGCCGGCCAGGGCATGATGGCGACGGATTCGCCAGCCTCGGTGCGGGCATCGACCTGACCCTTGATGACCCAGATGGGGCAATCGGCGAACACCGCAGCGCCGCGGCCGAAGTCGTAGCCGGCCTCGCACCACTGGGGCGTCCACTGGTCGTCATACACGCCGCAGACCTGCATGGAACCGGCGTCCAGCAGCTTGCGGATGAAGGCGATGGCGTCGATGGACTCCTGGGAGTCAGCGATGACGCCGGTGTTGCCGTAGATGCCGCCGCCGTTGGAGTACATCGCGGCCATGCCGGAGAAGCGGTAGTCGGTCTCATAGGCGGCGATGTTGGAGACCTTCGCGGCCTCGGGGGCGGGGGTGTTGGCGTAGTGGGCAGCGATCTTGGCCAGATAGTCCTCGAAGTTGGACCAGGTCCAATCGCCGCGCTCCAGCATCTCCATGGGGTAGAGGGTGGTGCCGTCGGCTTCCTTCAGGGCATCCACGGCCTCCAGCTTGGTCAGGTTGACCAGGAGGGTGAAGTACTGGTTGAAGGAGATGTTGGCGTTGACGAAGTAGTTGTGGCCGAACACAGCCGTGGGCCACATCCAGTCAGCACCCTCGAACACGGAGGCGTACTCATCCAGGGGCTGAAGGATGTTCTGCGCCAGGACGGTGTTCTCCGAGCCGGACCACATGCGGGCGATCTCGCAGCAGGGGTTGCCGGCCAGCACGGACAGCACCAGCTCAGAACGGGTGTCCTGCGCGTACTGCACATGCACGATCTTGACATTGTGCTTTTCCAGCACGGCGGCCTCGGCAGCCAGACGCAGCTGACGGTCGGATTCGTCGGTCATGGTGTAGGTACCGGTGGTCTCGTCGATCATGTTCGGGTCCTGACCGGCGGCCCAGTGGGTGCCCCAGCGGATGATGATGGGTTCGTCTTCTGCGGCGGCGAAGGGCACCACGGACAGAACCATCAGCATCGCCAGCAGCAGGGCAATGAACTTCTTCATGGGGAAAGTCCTCCTCTCAAATTGAGCAGATGCAACCGGTTTCAAGACGGGCAAAAGGAACGCCCGTCCTCAAAACGGAAATACAACTGCTTTCTGCTTCCATTTTAACGACATTTGGTCAATCTGTCAAGAGAAAAAACAACGAAAATTGAGGGGATGCACAAAAGCAGAAACGTTTTCGGGCGAAAAAGGTCTGAAACTGTCAAAGATCAGCCCTGTAAGGCAGGAAAAATGCCGCGGATCGGCATGCGGGACGCGGCGGAATGCTTCCTATAAAATAGGGCAGCAAAAAAGCCGCATTTTCTGCGGCTTCGTCCGCCCATCAGTGCGGATTGGTGAACATCGTCGTGTCCCCGGCGGCGGGATCGATATGCGCGGGGGACTCCTCCTGCATCGTCGGGCACACGGCATAGGGCGTGCTGGGCTGGGTGATGCTCTCCTCCAGGGACAGCCGTCCGACGGACACCTCGTAGGCGGTCTTGTTCAGCACCGTGCCATCGGCGAGCTGCTTCTGATACGGGCGGGACTGGAAGCGCCCCGTGATGGTCACGCGGTCGCCCACGTGGAGGTGGCTGGCGAAGCGTGCCGTCCGCCCCCAGGTGATGCAGGGGATGTAGTCGCTCTTGCCATAGGCGCGGTTGACGGCCAGCATCAGGTCAGCGATCTCGCGGCCGAAGGGCGTGGTGCGGTAGCTCGGCGGCTTGCACAGCGCACCGGTGAGCTGCACCTGGTTGGGGTTCTCGTTCGAATAGGGATCGAGCAGCCGCTGCGCAAAGCCGGTGACGAGCAGGCGGCCAGCGCCTTCGACGACCTTGTTGTAGCTGCGCAGCTGCCCCTCAAAGCGCAGGGGCGTGCCCACGTCCAGCGTGATGCCCTCCATCAGCCGTTCGGAGATGGTGACGGGCAGCAGATCCTCCGCGCCGGAAAGCCGCAGCACGGACAGGGTCGCATAGTAGAATTTCTCGCCGAAGACCTCGTGGCCATAGGTGGGGGCTTCGATCAGAATGCCGCTCAGATGCAGGTAGTTCCCGGTTTCTTCCATAGCGATTCACCTTTCTTTTCTGGACGGTGCGCACCATGGCTGACGCATCGTCCGTGTGGGGTGGGGGGACGTCACGGGGCGGCAGGATGCTGCTTGCCCTGAACGTCGATGGTCGTTTCTCCTGAGAGCAGGATGTCCTTGGCGGAGACGATTTGCAGTCCCTGCGCCTGATAGAATTGGAGAATGGCGGGCAGTGCGTCCACAATATACTGCGCGTCATTGTGGAAGAGGATGATGTCCCCCGGCTGGACATGGCTGGTGGCACGGCGGATGATGTCCTCCGCGCCGCGGTTCTTCCAGTCCAGCGAATCGACCGACCACTGGACGGCCTCGTACCCCGCATCCCGCACGACGGTGATGACCTTGCTGTTATAGTCCCCATACGGCGGACGGAAGAGGGTGGGGCGGACACCGGTCAGCGCCTCGATCTTGTCCGAACAGGCGGACAGCTCCTGACGGATCTGCGCGTCGCTGAGCTGTGTGAAGTGGGCATGGCTGGCGGAGTGGTTGCCGATCTCATGCCCGCGGGCGGCGATCTCCTGCACCAATTCCGGGTATTTGTCCACCCAGATGCCCACGAGGAAGAAGGTCGCCTTCGCGTCGTATTCGTCCAGCAGGTCGAGGATCCTGCGGGTCTTGTCGCCGCCCCAGGAGGCATCGAAGGTGACGGAGATCACCTTGTCCTCCCGTTCGACGGAGTAGATGGGGAGGACCTTCTTCGATGCGACGACAGCGGTCGCGTCCGCCTGCAAAGGGCCGAGATACAGCGCGCTGAGGAGCGCCAATGCACCGAACAGGCCGATCAGGCGCAGGGACGGGCGGGGCTTCGCGGAGCGCGTCGACCAGGTGAAGGCCGGGCGCGGGCGGGGTGTCAGGGGGGAGGGCTTGTTCATCAGCTGCCACCATCCTCTCATAATGTATGCGCGGATGGGTCGGATATTCCGCGCCTGAGCGCATCCGTCAAAGGAAGCGGCCTTTCGACACGCCTGACCCTTCTGCGGACTGCGGTTGGGAGAGCATATGATGGTGGGCTCACTGATATAACGTACAGCGGGGGGAATTCCCTTCATCTGCCGGAAAGATTCACATTCCATTTACAAATCGGAAATCTTTTGCATCTTTCGGGAGGATTATACCGGCATTTTATGACAACACGATGAACAAAGGGGGGAAAAGTGTCATTCGGATACGAAAAAGCCCCAGAATGCTCCGGGACTGAAGGACATGCGGGGGGGGGACACCTCATCCGTTGCTGCGTGGCCGTAAGGCCGGATGAGGGGGATGTCCCTCGCCGGACGTGTATGGCGGGATGCCCTGCTCAATCGCGGGAAAGAGGGGCGAAGTCCCCGAAGCTGGACACGCCGAATGCGTTGACCATGGCATCGAGACGCTGCTGCGCCTTGCACATGGGGCATTCGTGGAAGGGGGTGCTGCTGTAGTCGGGGAGGTCGTTCTTCCTGGTGAAGATGGCATCGATGGGGAAGCCGTCGCAGCTGTCCACACAGGAGAAGATGGCGCAGACGCCGGCGGGCTTGCCGCTGTAATAGCGGATGGCCTCCAGAGCGGCCTGCACGGTGTATCCGGTGGTGACGGAAGCCGCCAGCACCAGCACGTTCTTGCCGACGATCATGGGGGCGGCGTTGTCGCGGAAGAGCAGCTGAGAGCCGGTGGTGTGCTCGGGGGTGACGATGTAGATGGTGTTGTGCGCGTTGTAGTTGGCAAAGCCCAGGCGGGTCAGCTCGCTGGCCATGCAGGCGCCGATGACCTCCGTGCCGTCCAGGCAGAGGATGGTATCGATGACGGTGATGGGGTTGATGTGTCCGCAGAGCTGAGCGGCGACCTCCCGCGCCTCGGACAGGCGGTGCTTGGTCATGGTCAGGTCGATGTAATAATTGATATGGCTGTGGCTGGTGGCGAAATGCCCCATGGCGACGCGGAAGGGGATGTTGGTATTGTTCGTGTGGGTCTCGAAAAGACGGATGGCCATAACGATCTCTCCTAACATCATAATATAACCAGGGAACAGTGGTCTGATAGCATCATCATAGCACATTCACGTCCGCCTGTCAACCAGAAAATACATTCAGAGCCGTTCCCGGATGACCTGCACGGCGGCCTTCATGGCGGACGGGATGGCCAGCGCGGACATTTCCTCCGCCGGGATGAAGGCGTACCCCGCCGGTGCGTCGGCCTGTTCGTCGGCGGACATGGTGAACAGGTGCATCTGCCAGACCCGGTGGGTGAAGACATGCCTGGCCTGACCGGCATCCTGCACATGGCGGACGGTCAGGTGTGTCAGCCGATGCACCGCCTGAGGGAGCGTCCGCGCGGTGAACGTCCCCTCGGCCATGGGGAACACCCACAGGCCACGCAGCAGCGCTTCCGTCCGCTGACGCATCAGCACCCGTCCGCCGCTGAAAATCAGGCAGACGGCGTAATCGATGACCTTCGGCGGATTCTTCTGCGGGAGGACGGGCAATTCGTCCGCGTCCCCCGCCGCGAAAGCGTCGCATGCCCCCGACAGCGGACAGCGCTCGCAGCTGGGTGTCCCGGGTGTGCAGACCGTCGCGCCCAGATCCATCATCGCCTGATTGAAGTCCCCCGGACGCTCCGCCGGGACGAGTGCCGCGGCTTCCTGCTCCAGCGCCCGGCGCACCGACGGGATGCCCACGTTCTCGCGGATGCCCCTGATTCGGCTGACGACACGGATGACGTTGCCGTCCACCGCAGGGACGGGCTGATCGAAGGCAATGCTCGCGATCGCCCCGGCGGTGTACGCCCCGACCCCGCGCAGATGCATCAGCCTGTCCGCCGAAGAGGGGATCACCCCGCCGAATTCGGACATCACCTGCTTCGCGCCCGCGTGCAGATTCCGCGCCCGGCTGTAGTACCCCAGCCCCTCCCAGCATTTGAGCACCTCGTCCTCCGGCGCGTCCGCCAGGTCAGCCACCGTCGGGAAGCGCTCCACAAAGCGCGCGTAGTACCCCAGTACCGTCTCCACCCGCGTCTGCTGGAGCATGGTCTCGGATACCCAGGTGCGGTAGGGGTCGCGGATGCCCCGCCAGGGCAGTGTCCGCGCGTGACGGTCGTACCAGGTCAGCAGCAGGGTCGCGATCGTGTCAGGCATGGGCAGCCTCCTTTGTTTCTTCAATATTTATTGGGTCACTTGAATAAAATCGTTTCTGCTATGTGATCGTATAGGAATCCGTGCCGGGCTGTACTGCACACAGTTCCCGCGCGGGACGATGCGAGGGCTTTCCGGTCGCCCCCGCGCTCCTTCGGGCGTGCAGCTGTGCGACAACATCCAGCCCGAGATGATCCCGCATCATCCGCAGGATGATGCCGCCTCTTACTACGTCGCAGGAACAGTCGACTATGCGCGACGCGAAGCGACCGTAGGGGAGCTGAGCCAAAGCTCGCACAGCCCTGTCAATAAACACGCGCACGCAACTATGCTTTATCATTCAACCCCATCGCGAAATGGGTGTCGAGAGGGTCGAAGACCCTTCGCGGGTGCGGGCAGAGCCCGCCGTTCCCCCGCGCTCCTTCGGGCGCGATTGGGTAGGCAGACCCGCCACACCAGCCCGTGTGGCGCTCGTCGTGTCAGCGCCGCTTCCTATCGATTATACCATGAATGCCCCGCAAAAGTGCGTTCGGCGAAAAAAATTTGCAAATAGAACAAACGTTCCTCTTGCGATATGGAAGAAATCGCGTATAATAAGGATTGTTGGTTAGCACTCACCTCGAACGAGTGCTAATACCGATCAACATCAGGAGGAAACGACCATGACCGTGAAGCCTTTGGGTGACCGTGTTGTTATCAAGAATGTAGAAGCAGAAGAGACCACCAAGTCCGGCCTGATCCTGACCAGCGCGGCGAAGGAAAAGCCGCAGATGGCCGAGGTGCTGGCTGTGGGTCCCGGCGGCAATGTGGACGGCAAGGAGGTCACCATGCAGGTGGCCGTCGGCCAGAAGGTGATCTATTCCAAGTATGCGGGCACGGAAGTCAAGATCGACGGCGAGGAGATCATCATCGTCCGTCAGAGCGACATTCTGGCCATCGTCGAGTAAGGGGACATCGTCGACCCCGTCCGTTGTGTCCGGAAACGTCAGGGACACGCAATGTGAAATAAGGAGTGTATGATTATGGCAAAGCAGATCCAGTATGGCGAGCAGGCTCGCCGCAGCCTCGAGAAGGGCGTCAATGCCCTGGCGGACACCGTCAAGATCACGCTGGGCCCGAAGGGTCGCAATGTGGTGCTGGACAAGAAGTACGGCGCACCCCTCATCACCAATGACGGCGTGACCATCGCCAAGGAGATCGAGCTGGAAGACCCCTTTGAGAACATGGGCGCACAGCTGGTGAAGGAAGTCGCCACCAAGACCAACGACGTGGCGGGTGACGGCACGACCACCGCGACCCTGCTGGCACAGGCCATCATCCGGGAGGGCCTGCGCAACCTGGCCGCCGGTGCGAATCCCATGGTGCTGAAGAAGGGCATCGCCGCGGCGACCGATGCGGCCGTGGAAGGCCTGAAGGAGCTGTCCCAGCCCATCAGCGGGAAGCAGGCCATCGCCAATGTGGCGGCGAATTCCGCGGCTGACGAGACCATCGGCAAGCTCATCGCCGATGCCATGGAGACCGTGGGCGCGGACGGCGTCATCACCGTGGAGGAGTCCAAGACC
>CAZJOA010000027.1:0-21045 GCA_964547515.1 uncultured Faecalibacterium sp. | reverse complement strand
GGGAGATTTGTGGTGTTTCGGCTGATGCATGCGGCATCGGCGGTGGGGAGGCGGCTTTTCCCGCCGATGGGACACAAAATCCGGTGAAAAATGTGAAAACCATGCGTTCCCCCCTTGCTAAATGGGCAAGACTGTGATAAAATAGGGACGCTGATTTACCGAGGAGGTATTTTGAAATGACGATTTTTCTGGGTATTGTTGTTGTCCTGGCCGCGCTCGTGCTGGTTGTGACGGTTCTGTTCCAGTCCTCCAACGCGAAGGGACTGGGTGCTATCGCCGGTGAGGCGGAGACCTATTTCGGCAAGAATAAGGGCAAGACCATCGACGCGAAGCTCGCGCTGGGCACCAAGATCGCCGCTGCCGTGTTCGTCGTGGCGTCCCTGCTGATGCTCATCGTCGGCTAAGGAATTTGCCGATCAACAGAAATAGGGCTGTTCGCTGATGTGGGCAGCCCTTTTCGGCTTATCATCCGTCAAATGGCGGAATGACGCAGAATGGAAAGGAGTCATCCCGATGAAGAAGCTCACCTATCTCTGGGAGGATCGCAAGCGCACCTTTCTGGGGCTGCCGCTGTCCTTCACCCGATATATGCTGACGGAGGATCGGCTGTTTGTGGACAAGGGCTTCCTGAACAGCGTCCTGGACGAGGAGAACCTGTACCGCGTGCGGGATGTGCGTGTGACGCGCAGCCTGGGTCAGAAGCTCTTCGGGCTGGGGACTGTCACGGTGTACTCCACGGATCGTTCCAACGGCGAAACGGTGCTGGAATCCATCAAGCACCCCATCGAGGTCAAGGAGGAGATCGTCCGCCTGGTGGACGAGGCACGCAAGAAGCACCACATCCGCGCCAGCGAGATGCTGATGGACGCGCCGGACGGCCACTGCGACCACGACGGCAACGGCATCCCGGACGAGCTGGAGTGACGCGCCCCGGCGGAGGGACTGTCAGCCTGTGCATCCTCTTCATCCTTGCGGGTGAAGGGGATTTTTTATTCCCCGCGTGACGAATCCGTGCGTCCGTCCGTCTAAAGGGTGTAACGTTACAAGGAGATGAGCCGATGGACAAGGAATTCTTCGTGCGGGAGCTGGAAGCGCAGAGTGCCATGCTGTACCGGGTGGCGTATACCCTCTTGCGGGACGATCATGCCTGCGAGGATGCGCTGCAAGACACCGCGCTCAAGGCCTGGGAGAAGCGCAATGCCCTGCGGGAGCCACGCTATTTCCGCACCTGGGTGACGCGTATCTGCATCAACGCCTGCCGGGACATCCAGCGCAGGGGGCGGCGCGTCGTCTGCATGGAGGAATTCCCCGAAATGGCCTCAGCTCCGCCTGATCCAACGCTGGATCTGGCACTGGCCGCCCTGCCGGAAGCCCTCCGGCTGCCGCTGGTGCTCTGCTGCTGCGAGGGCATGACGTATGCGGAGATCGCGACGACGCTGCATCTGCCCGTCCCCACCGTGCGCGGACGGATTCACCGCGCCAAAATGGAACTGCGAAAGGAGCTGGATGCGGAATGAAACGCACTCCCGACGAGATCGACCTCCGTGCCGCCTTCCGGGATGAACCCGAAGGCTGCCATCGGGCGCTGATGCATGCCGCCCGCTCCGTCAAGGAGGAAAAAACCATGAAGAAGCAATCCATGCGTACCCTGCTGATCGCCGCCGTGCTCATCGTGAGCATGCTGACCACCGCCTTCGCCGCCGAGAAGCTCTTCGGCTGGAGTGAGTATTTCGAGCATCAGGGCATCCACACTACGCCACAGATGCAGTCCGCCATGCAGGTCGAGCCGAAGCACTACGCCGTCGGCCCTGTGACCTTCACCGTGCAGGAGCTGGTCGCCGATCCGAACCTGGCGATGGCGTCCACGAAGATCACCGTCAACGAGGGCGATGGCCTTGTCACCAACGAGCCCTTTGACCGCATTGGCGCTGCCGGACACCGCGTCACCAGCGCACTGGACGGCCTGACCGATCCCAAGCTGACCTGGGTGGAGGCCGCTCAGCAGCTGAACCTCCCGCTGTACAGCGTGCGTGCCATCATCGAGGTGGACGAGGCCCTGAATGACGGCGAATCCATGGAGGACTGCATCTGGCATGCGTCCGACAGCGCCATCTACCTCAGCACGGCCTTCCTCAAGGGCGATGCCCTGGGCGCTGAGCTGCCCATCCGCATGTTCCTGCGCGTGTCACAGATCGACCCCGCCACCGGCGAGGAGATCGAAAAGTGGACGAGCCGCGAGGAGCTGACCCTCCCCGTGGGACAGCTGCTGGCCGAGAAGGACTACACCGCTGATGCCCCCTACACCACGGCTGATGGCGCGAAGCTCACCGGTATCCACGGCGAACTCTACGTCACCGGCGCGTACCTGACGCTGACCTGGCAGATGCCGGACGGCATGGTCTGCGACGAGGAATTCACCATCTGGGAGGACGGCAATGAGCCCATCCTGCTGACGGACGGCACGTTCAATGCGTTCGAGAGCGGCGTGAGCCTGAGCGGCTGCGTGGATGTGTCCGCCTGGCCCATCGTCGAGGCGCAGGAGATGATTAATGTGGACGCGCTGCCGGAGGTCATCCGGGTGAACGGCGAGGCCGCGTACAAGTAATACTAATTTTCATCTAAACCATATCATTCGCACAGTGTCTTTTCCGCCCTGGCTTTGCTTCGTTCCGCTCGCGCGTACATCCAGTACGCCTCGCTGCACTCAGCTTTGCCAGAACAAAAAATCCACTATGCTCGGTGCTATGTTTTAGACGTAAATTAGTATAAACACAGGCATACACAAAAGTGCCCGGGCAGTTCAGTTCAAAGCTGATCTGTCCGGGCTTTGGCTTGCTTATGGCAGTGTCAGGCGGAACAATTCACCCGCTTCGGTGACGAAACCGACGCTTTTCGGGAATTCCTCGACCCCCGCCAGCTCTTCGGCATACCGGCAGAGCCACTGCCCGTCGATGCACTGTACGCCGGGCAGCTCGCCGTACATGCCGTCCATGGCGGCGAAGGCCAGCGGTGCACCCTTTTCGTCCGTCAGCGTGTATGTGCCCAGCTTGTCCGCCAGGGCCTGAGCGGCCTCCTGCGCGTTCCGGGCGGGCAGCACGTCCACGCAGAGCTGCGTGCGCAGGGGCGTCAGCAGGAATCGGCTGACCTGCACGGTCGCGTCCGGCAGGTCGATCACCTCCGTCGGCGCGAGGTCATAGGCGCTGATGCGATCCGCATCGAAGGTGAAATGCACGGTGATCCGCGCGGTCTCGGTGAGGTTGCGGAAGTCCTCCGCGTCGCCGATGACGGTGTAGCCCTCGCTGACAAGGCGGTCTGCGTCCTCCCATTCCCCTTCGACGATCACTGCATTGGCGAACTGCTCCAGGGTGGTGCGCACATCCGCGATTTCCGCCAGTGCATCCGCATCGGTGATGGTCGTGTCGCGGAGCATGCTGTCCGGCGTGCACAGGTAGGCGAACGCCTTCTGCGGACGGCGGACGATGAAGGTCACGTCGCATGCCGCCTGACCGGACAGCTTTTCGGTCAGCGTCTGACTCCACGCGCCGCCGGGCACGGGATTGCGCCGCACGGGCAGCACGTCCTGATGGGGACTCGGCACGAGCAGTGTGTCGGGGTCGTCGTCCGCATAGGCCATCAGGCGGATGGGCTGACCATTCAGCGTCAGGTCGCCGCAGAGTGCCACCAATGCGGCCTGGGTGGGATCGGCGTTCTCCAATTCGTAGGAGAAGGCGAACTGCCGCCCGTCATATACCACACCGGTGATGCGCGCGGTGATGCCGTCCGCAGTGGCTTCGGCGGACACCTCCTGCGCCATTTGGGTCAGTGCCGTCCCGGCGGCATCATGACCCAGCAGCCAATCCAGAATGGCCGGGCGGGTCAGCGCCAGAGCGGTGGTCATCATGCTCATGACCAGCACGGCAGCGATGAGCACGGTGCGCAGAGAAACTCGTTTCATGTGCTTTTCCTCCTTGGAGGAGGGCAGCGCATGCAGCATATGTCCCATGCGATCGGCGAATTCCTCCGGCATGGCGGGGAACATGGCTTGCAGCTCGGCAGGATCAAGGCGGATCATGGCGACACCTCCTCAGACAGTTGTTGTTGCAGCTTTTTTCGGGCGCGGAAGAGCCGGCTTTTCACACTGGAAACGGGGATGCGCAGGGCGGAAGCGACCTCCTTTTCGGTCATGCCCTCCATGTACTTGAGGAGCAGGGGCGTGCGGAGGCTCTCGGGCAGGGCGCGGACGGCCTCCTGCAGGGGCGTGGGTTCGATCCGGGCGGATGTCCCCCGGGGAACGTCCGCCATGGGGATGGCCTTCTTCCGCCGCCGCAGAAGCGTGTAGCTCTCGTTGACGACAATGCGCATCATCCACGCGCGTTCCGCCCCGGCACGCGCCTGATGACGGTGTGTCCACGCGCTGAGCAGCGCCTGCTGCACCGCGTCCTCGGCATCGGGACGATTGCCCACCAGGCTGTACGCCACCCGGTAGAACGAGGGCATATTCGCCTGACACAGGGTCAGGTAGGTTGCTTCATCCATGGGTCTTCCTCCGATGTGCATTTGAGATCTCACTGATATAACGCACGGGGGACGCGAAAAGTTTTCCGGCGAATGAAAAAAGTGCTTCCTCATATGGAGAAAGCACAGTTTCGGTTTCCATTTCGTCAGGTGTTCTTCATGATGACCGTGCCGACGCATTCCCCGGCGTGCTCGCAGGCATCGGCGCAGTCCTCCATGCACTCGATGATCTCCCGCCAGGCGATGGTCAGCAGCACATCGGAGGACTTCTGCATCAGCGCCCGCATGGTGGTCAGGTAGAGGTGGTCGCATTCCTCCTCCATGTCGTTCATGGCGATAATCATGGATCGGATGGTCTTCGACTTTTTGAAATGCTCGAATTCCTTCATGATCTGGCAGAGCAGCTCGCATGCGCGGACGAGCTTCCGGGCGAATTCCACCGCGGACGGCTCGATCTGCCGGATGCCGTAGATGTAGAACTTCTTCATCGTCTCTTCCAGCAGGTCGGTCACATCGTCCAGCCGGTGGCTGAGCAGATCCAGGTCTTCCCGATCCACCGGGGTCACGAAGGCCTTCGCCAGCGCGGCGTTCATCTCGTGCTTCTTCCCGTCCGCGCTGTGCTCGATGGCATGCATCTCGTCCTGCATCTCCGGGATGCTCTCCGGGTCGTAGTCCTCCAGGCATCGGACAAGATAGTCCGCCGCCCGCTTGGCATACGCCGCGCTTTCCGCCAGATTGTCAAAGAAAAACTGATCGCCCTTGGCCATGGTCAGCAACTCCTTTCAGCATGTATGCATCAGTTGAAAATCAGCAGGAACAGCCTGGTCATCACAAAGCCCACCAGCCCGCAGCCCGGGAAGGTCAGCACCCAGGTGAGCACCATTTCCTTCACGACGCTGAAATTGATGGCGGAGATGCGCTTCACCGCGCCCACGCCCATGATGGAGGTGGTCTTGGCATGGGTGGTGGACACCGGCAGGCTGAACACCGAGCAGAACAGGAGCGACAGCGCCGCCGCGATGTCCGCCGAGAAGCCCTGGTACTTCTCCAGCTTCACCATGTCCATGCCGACGGATTTGATGATCTTCTTGCCGCCCATGGCCGTGCCCGCCGCCATCACCGCCGAGCAGACGATCATCAGCCAGATGGGGATGCTGATGTCCGACGGCAGCGCCTCGCCCCGGGACATATACACGCACAGCAGGATCACGCCCATGAACTTCTGCCCGTCCTGCGCGCCGTGCATGAAGGCCATGGAGGCCGCACCGGCGATCTGTGCACCGCGGAAGAAGGGCTCGGTTCTGGGTCGATCCGCCTTGCGGAACAGCCATGTCACCGCCTTGCAGGTCAGCCAGCCCAGGCCGAAGCCCAGGGTGACGGAGATGACGATGCCGTAGAGCACCTTCACCCATTCCGCGCCGTTGACGCCGCCCAGCCCGCCATGCAGGGCGATGGCGCTGCCCGTCAGCCCGGCGATGAGCGCGTGGCTCTCGCTGGTGGGGATGCCGAACACCCAGGCCAGGGTCGCCCAGAGCACGATGGCGAAGAGCGCCGCGCTCAGGGCGATGATCGCCTGCTCCGGCTGTCCGCCGAAGTCCACCATTTTGGTGATGGTCTCCGCCACCGTGGCGTTGAGCAGCGTCATGACGAACACGCCGAGGAAATTGAACACGGCGGCCATGAGGATGGCGGCGCGGGGCGGCATGCATCGGGTGACGACGCAGGTCGCGATGGCATTGGGTGCGTCCGTCCAGCCGTTGACCAGAATGACGCCCAGGGTCAGCGATACGGCCATGAACAGCAGGGGATTGGCCGTCATCTGATGCCAGAAGTCCAGGATGGATGTCACAGGTGGATCGCTCCTCTCGGTGTATGTGTGCATCGGTCATATTATAGCGTATTTCGGGTTAAGATGCAGCAAAGAGATGGATCATATCAGCGGTTCGTTCATGCGGTAGCCCACGCCCAGCTCATTGGTGAAGTAGTTCGCCTTGCCCGGTGTGGCACCGAATTTCTTGCGGATATGCGTCATGTTCACCTGAAGCCGCTTGATGCTGCCCTCCTGGGGGCTTTTGCCCCACACGGCTCTGATGATGGCCGAGTAGGTCATCATCCGCCCGGCATTCTGGGCGAGGAAGGCGAGGATGTTGAACTCGGTCTGCGTCAGGCGAATCTCTTCGTCGCGGATGAAGACCTGCCGGGCGTTGAAATCGAGGGTGAGGTCCTCCAGGATGAAGCGGTTTTCGGGTCGGCAGCTCTCCATGACGGTGAAACGGCTGATGCGCAGCAGGGAGCGCACGCGGGCCAGCAGCTCGGCGGCGCTGAAGGGCTTGGTGACATAGTCGTTCGCGCCGCAGTCCAGTGCGTCGACCTTGTCCTGCTCGGTGGTGCGGGCGGACAGGACGAGGATGGGTGTCAGCGACCCCTGACGCAGCTCGCGCAGGAGCTCCATGCCGTCCCGGTCGGGCAGACCCAGATCCAGCAGCACCAGATCGGGCAAGAACGACGCGAAGAGCATTCGCGCGGTGAACACCGTTTCGGCCTGGATGACCTGATAGCCGGAGGCCTCCAGCATCGCCGCGATGACGCAGCTGATATTGGCCTCGTCCTCCACCAGCAGCACCTTGTATTTATTGTTCGTCTTGTTCGTCACTGTCGACCGCCTCCGTATCCAGGGTGAAGCGGAAGACCGCGCCGCCCTCGTGCAGGTTTTCCGCCGTGATCTCGCCGCCGTGCGCATGGATGATCGTCGCGCAGACGGACAGGCCGATGCCGGCATTGCGCGCCCGACCGTCGCCGACGTTCTCGCTGCGCCTGCCGTAGCCGGTGAACAGACTGTTCAGGCGTTCCGGGGGGATGCCGCAGCCATCGTCCTGTATTTCGAAGGTCGCATGCCCGTCCGCCGCCGTCACGCGCAGGATCAGCTCCGTCATGCCTGCCGCATGCTGCACGGCGTTCTCCAGCAGGTTCACCAGCACCTGTTCGATGAGGATGGCATCCATGGGGATGATGACCATCTCCTCCGGCAGGTCGATGGTGATCTCCTGGCGGTCATAGCGCTTTCTGAATTTGACCAGAACCGAATCGATCAGCTCCTCCAGGACGGTGGGGCTTTTGAGGATGCGCACCTCGCCGCTGTCGATCCGGGTGACGGACAGCAGGTTCTCCACCATGCGGATGAGCCACTCCGCGTCCTCCTTGATGCCCCGGAGCATCTGCTCCCGCTGGCTTCCGGCCATGGACGCGCCTTGCTCCAGCAGGGCGGTGCTCGCGCCGTAGATGGTCGTCAGCGGTGTGCGCAGGTCGTGGGACACCGCCCGCAGCAGATTCGCCCGCATGCGTTCCCGTTCGCTTTCCGCCTTCATCGCCGCGTGCTGCTTGAGCTTCATGGTCAGCGTGCTGGTGAGCAGGGAGATGACCGTCAGCACGATGGCGGAGGCCGCATTGACCGGCACGGTGAAGCTGAACGTGTAGTAGGGGAAGGTGAAGGCGTAGTCCACCGCGATCATGCCCACGATGGACGCGAAGATGCCATAGAAGACGCTGTGTGTCAGCAGGGAGATGAGGAACACGGCGAACACGAACACCGTCGTGATGTGCTCGTGCAGATCATCGACATTTTGCAGCAGGACGCTGAGACCAAAGGACAGCGCCAGGATGATGAGGGTAATCAGCACGTCCCGGATGTTCAGGGGGGACTTCTTCATGTGCTCTGCTCCTTTCGGCAAAACCAGAAACCTCCACGATGCATTATACAGGATGGATGGCAAAGAAACGGTTAATTGTTGTCCAAATCGCCTTTTCGGGGGCTGATTCGCTTGACATGCGCATAGGCTGCGCCTATAATCTTCCATTGCTCTGCGGGAAAATCCTGCGGAGCAAAGCGATTTCCAGAAAAAAAGGAAGCGAGTCAACGAAAAATGGAAACGTTTCTGCAAATCCTGGACACCTCCATGCCGCGTCCGCCGCTGTACGGCTGGTATCACCTGATGTGGCTGGTGATCCCCTTTGCGGCGGCGTGGCTGCTGTGCCGGCGGCATCGGCGCAGCGCCGACCCGGAGCGCTTCGCCCGGCGGGTGGTGTTCGGCATCGCGGCGGTGGTGACGGTCTTCGAGGTGCTGCATCACATGAATTATCACCTTGTCTGGGAGGACGGAGCTGTCCGCCTGCGGATGCAGTGGTATGCCTTTCCCTTCCAGTTTTGCAGCACGCCGATGTATGCCGGGCTGCTGACGGGTCTTTTCCGGCGCGGACGGATGCACGATGCGCTCTGTGCCTATCTGGCGACCTATGCGGTGTTCGCGGGCACATGCGTGATGGTCTATCCGGGCGATGTGTACACCGAAACCGTCCTGACCAATATCGAGTGCATGGTCTGCCATGCCTCCATGCTGACGGAGGGCATTTACCTGTATTTTTCCGGCCATGTGAAGCTGGAGCATCGCACCATCCTGCGCGCCGTCCCCGTCTTTGCGGCCTGTGTGGGCATCGCCATGGGGCTGAATGAGCTGGCCTACCGCAGCGGACTGCTCGCCGCAGGGCATACGTTCAACATGTTTTTCATCAGCCCGTATTGTGCCCCGTCGCTGCCCGTGTATTCCCTGGTGCAGCAGGCCGTCCCGTACCCCCTCTGCCTGGTGATCTACATCCTGGGCTTCACGGCGGCGGCGTATCTGGTGCTGCTGACGGCCATGGGCATCGCGCGCCTTCATCGGCGGACATCCGCCCGCGCATAACGAAGCGCCCCTCCGCCGCCGTGACGGTCAGCGGAGCGCCATTCGTGTTTGGGTTGACCCCGCGCTGAAAGCATGCTACAATACAGGCATCGGGACACGACAAACGGACGGAGGCGACGCAATGAGCATTCGCAGACCCCCCATGGGCTGGAACACCTGGAACACCTTCGGCGCGGACATCAGCGAGGCGCTGGTGCTGGGCTCGGCCGAGGCCATGGTATCCACCGGCCTGAAGGACGCGGGGTATGAGTACATCGTCATCGACGACACCTGGTCGCTCAAGGAGCGGGACGCACAGGGTCGGCTTCAGGCTGACCCGGCGAAATTCCCCCACGGCATGCGTTATCTGGCGGATCACATCCACCGCCTGGGGCTGAAATTCGGCCTGTATGCCTGCGGCGGATACCTGACCTGCGCCGGACATCCGGGCAGCTACGGCCACGAATGGACGGACGCGCAGACCTTCGCCGAATGGGGCGTCGATCTGCTGAAATACGACTTCTGCTTCCATCCCGGCGGCGTGGACAGTGCGCTGATCTACCGCCGGATGGGCATCGCCCTGGCAAACTGCGGCCGGGACATCTGCTTCATGGCGTGCTCCTGGGGCGCGAACGACACACGCCAGTGGGTGCGTCAGACCGGGGCGGACACATGGCGTTCCACGGGGGACATCAGCGACGCATGGGTATCCATCCGGGACATCGCCCAGTCCCAGATACTGGCGCAGGAATACAACGCCCCCGGCTGCTACAACGATATGGACATGCTGGTGGTGGGCATGAACGACCGCGGCACGGTCGCCCTGGGCGGCTGCACCGAGACGGAATATCGCCTGCACTTTTCGCTCTGGGCGTTTTTGCAGTCCCCGCTGATGATCGGCTGTGACATCCGCCATATGGACGATGCGACGCGACGCATTCTGCTCAACCGGGACATCATCGCGCTGAATCAGGATGCCTCCGCCCATCAGGCGTATGTGGCGAACAACCCCCTGCAAGCGTACCGCGCGGGGGAGCGGCAGCCTGCGCCCACGCCGGATCGTCAGCCGGAAGAGCCGTTCTACCGGTATTCGGAATACTGCCTGAGCCGGACGATCCTCGTGCGGTATCTGGCGGACGGCGACATCGCGGTCATCCGCCTGAACTTCCGCGAACACGACACCTACGACGCGCCGCTGGTGATCACGGCGGACATGCTGGGTCTGCCGGAGAACAAAGCGCACACCATGCAGGTGACGGATCTGTGGACGGGCGAAACGCTGGCGCTGGTGAATGGGACGATCCCGAACACGGGTCTTCCGCCGCATGGCTGCCAGGTCTTGCGCATCCGGCTGACGCGATGATCGCGGCTTGCTTCAGCAGGACGCGGCTGACTCCTTCCGTGCCGAAAAGCCGGGATGCTTCCATGACCGAAATGCTCCTTTGCATGCTGCAGCGCAGATGGATGATACGCCTTTCTGCCCGCCTGTCAGCCGAATATCCCCTGAATTCGCGCCGCTGTCTTGTCAGCGCGGGAAAAAGGGTGTATAATGTCCGGGATAAGCAGTTTGCAGGAGGCGATGCACCATGCTGCCAGACAGCCGCGAGGTGGCGCGGGCGGCCATCCGATTGGCCATGACCGCCAGCCGCGAGGAGGAGACCGAAACACGCGCACAGCTCCTTTCGGCGGACATCCGTTCCGCCGCGTCGGATTTCGGCGGCGATTTCAGCCAGTCCGTCATGAAGATGATCGAACGTGCTGTGACCATCGCCAAGCGCGAGGGGGTCATCGGCGACAAGCTCCATGAGGAGGGCGGCGTGGCCGGTGCGGCGCATGACGCGGTGATGCAGGTGTCCGAAAAGGCCATGGGGCTGAATGTCGGCGGCAAGATCGGCGTGGCGCATGGCGCGGAGCATGTGGCCGTGGCGGTGTTCTTCACCGTCGGGCTGGGACACCTCAACGAGGTGTGCGTCGGCCTGGGACACAGGGCTGTATAAATATGAGGGAATGGGAGAATCAGCAATGGTATTGAATATCGCAATGGACGGCCCGGTGGGAGCGGGGAAGTCCTCCATCGCCAAGGCCGTGGCGGATCGATTGGGCATCCTGCACCTGGATACGGGCGCGATGTACCGTGCGGTGGGACTGTCCGCCCTGCGCGCGGGCATCGACCTGCAGGATGAGGCCGCCGTGACGGCGCATACCCGCGCCCTGCACCTGACGGTGGCGCATTCCCCCGATGGTCAGCGGACACTGGTGAACGGCGAGGATCTGACGGATCAGATCCGCACGCCGGAGGTCTCCATGGCCGCGTCCGCCGTGGGACGGTATCAGGGCGTCCGCCGGGAAATGGTCGCCATCCAGCAGCGTCTGGCGGAATCCACCCCCATGCTGGTGGATGGGCGGGACATCTGCGTGCGCGTGCTGCCCCATGCGCCGGTGAAGCTCTTCCTGACCGCCTCGGCGGAGGAACGTGCCCGCCGCCGTCATCTGGAGATGCAGCAGAAGGGCGACACCACCCCGTATGAGGAGGTGCTGCGTGACCTGCGCGCGCGGGACGAGCAGGATATGAACCGCGCGGTCGATCCCCTTCGCCCGACGGAGGACGCGGTCATCGTGGATTCCACCGACATGACCTTCGAACAGGTGGTGGAGCATATTCTGGGCATCGTGGAGGAAAAGACCCGTGCGTGAAGTACAGAAGCAGGAGCGAGCGCTCAAGCGGCCGGACGCTCATCCGGAGAAGCCCTCCCGGCTCTATACCACGCTGATGCCGGTCTTCCAGGCGATCTTCGCCAGCGTGCTGCCCATTCGCTATCATGGGCTGGAGAACCTTCAGGCGCTGGACGCGCCCTACATCCTCATGAGCAATCACCTGTCCATGCTCGACCCCTTCATCATGGCCGTCGCCGCGCCGAAGGAGCAGATTCGCTTCATCGGCAAGAAGGAGCTGTGGCAGTCGAAGCCCGTGGCCTGGTTCTGCCGGTCGCTCAAGGCCATTCCGGTGGACAGGCACAACACCGATATGGAGGCCATGCGCGCCTGCATGCGCGTCACCCGTGAAGGCCATGTCCTGGGCATCTTCCCCGAGGGGACGCGCCATCATCAGGGGGTCATGCGGGAGCTGGAGAGCGGCGTGGCGCTGATCGCCCTGCGCGCGCGCGTGCCCCTCGTGCCCGTCTACATCACCGGGAAGGCCACGCTGTTCCGTCCGCTGGACGTATACATCGGCAAGCCCATCGGCATGGATGACCTCCGCGAACAGGGCATCAACACCGAGACCTGCCAGCGCCTCCTGGGGCGCATCACCGAGACCTATGCCGCCCTGGAAGCGGCACGCCCGGATGCGTGAGCATGGCGGAATGCCTCTGCAAGGGATATGCAGGGGCTTCTTGGAGTGCATCAAGAAAAAATTTGAGAAAAATTGCGTAAACAAGCAGGAATTCCGACATTCCCATCGAATAGAATCCTAACAGCAATTTGCGAAAGGAAGCTGTTCATGCCGCTGGAGGTCGCTGCACACGCAGGGTTTTGCATGGGAGTTCGCCGCGCGGTGGAGGCCGCGATGCGCGTCGCTGATGAGGGTGTGCCCTCCTGCACGCTGGGGGAGCTGATCCACAACCCGACCGTGGTGCGCATGCTGGCGGAGCGTGGGGTTCCCGCGGTGGACGCGCCGGAGGACGCGCAGGGTCGGCAGGTGCTGATCCGTTCGCACGGTGTCGCGCCGGATGTGATCGCTGCCCTGGAGGCACAGGGCTGCCCCGTGCTGGATCTGACCTGCCCCTTCGTGGATCGCCTGCACCGCATCGTCGCCCAGGGTACGGCGGACGGTACGCCCGTCGTCATGGTCGGCGAAAGGGAGCACCCCGAGGTCATGGGCACCTGCGGCTGGGCGCATGGCGATGTGTACGTCGTCGCCACGCCGGAGGAAGCGTCGGCATTGCCCGTGCTGCCCCGTGCCATCGCTGCGGCACAGACCACCTTTCCGCCCGACCGATGGGAAGCCATCGTCGCGGTGCTGCGTCAGCGGGTGGTGGAGCTGGAGGAGCACAACACCATCTGCAACGCCACTGCCACCCGACAGCGGGAGGCGCGGGAGCTGGCATCCCGTGCGGACGCGATGATCGTCGTGGGCGGCAGGACGAGCGCAAACACGCAAAAGCTGTACGCGGCCTGCAAGGCGCTGTGTCCGCGAACGATCCTGGTAGAGTGCGCGGCGGAGATCCCGCCTGCCTTTGCAAATAGAAATTCCGAATTCATAGGAATTACCGCCGGTGCATCCACGCCGGACGGTTCACTTAAGGAGGTTGTAACCCAAATGACCGACATGCAGAACACCGAGTTTACCATGGACGCCGTGGTCGCGAGCCTGACCCGCATCCGCGCTGGCCAGACCGTCACCGGCAAGGTGGTGCAGATCACCGAGGATGAGGTCTGCGTCAACATCGGCTACAAGGCCGATGGCATCATCAAGCGCTCCGACCTGACCCAGGAGGATGTCAAGCTCGACGACGAGATCGAGGCTGAGATCGTCAAGGTCAACGACGGCGAGGGCAACGTCGTGCTGTCCCAGCGCAACATCGTCAACCGCAAGGCTTGGGAAGCGCTGCTGGCCAAGCACGAGAACGGCGAGTACGTTGTCGGTACTGGCAAGGAGGCCGTCAAGGGCGGCCTGATCTGCGACGTGGAGGGCGTTCGCGCCTTCGTGCCCGCGTCCCAGCTGGCGCAGCACTACGTCGAGAAGATCGCGGACTTCGTCGGCAAGGAGATGAAGCTCAAGATCATCGAGGTCGACAAGCAGAAGAAGCGCATCGTTGCGTCCCGCAAGCAGGTCATCGCCGAGGAGACCGCTGCCCGTGAGGAAGAGGCCTGGAGTCGCCTGGAAGAGGGCATCATCATCCACGGCATCGTCCGCCGTCTGTCCGCGTTCGGCGCGTTCGTCGATGTGGGCGGCGTGGATGGCCTGATCCACATCACCGACCTCAGCTGGGGCCGCAACTCCCATCCCAGCGAGGTGGTCAAGCCCAACCAGGAGGTCGATGTCAAGATCCTCTCCCTGGATCGTGAGCGCAAGCGCATCCAGCTGGGCTACAAGCAGCTCATGCCCCGCCCCTGGGACAATGCCGCTGAAATGTACCCCGAAGGCGCGATCGTCGAGGGCAAGGTCGTCCGCATCACCGATTTCGGCGCGTTCGTCGAGCTCCAGCCCGGTCTCGATGGCCTGGTGCACATCTCCCAGTGCGCCCCCAACCGCGTCAACAAGGTCGAGGATGCCGTCCAGGTCGGCCAGATCGTCCGCGTGAAGGTGCTCTCCGTCGACACCGAGAAGAAGCGCATCTCCCTGTCCATCCGTCAGGCCGTGGAAGATGAGTTCAACTTCGAAGAGGTGGACGATCTCGAGCCCGTCGCCGTGGATGTCGAGGCTGTCGCCGAGGCTGAGGCCGCTGCGGAGGCCACCGAGGAATAATCTTCTTTCCCATTGTACAACCTTACAGGGGGCAGGCTGCGCTTGCCTCCTGTATTTCTTTACCATTTCAAATGCCGACGTACCGCCGTCCGGCGATAAAAAAAGTGCTTTTCGTGAAGAATCACCAAAAACGCGAAAAACGCACGTTTCCCCCTTGTACGCCTGCGGAAAAGGTGATAAAATAATACATTATCCGGCGGAGTACGAATATCGTTCGTATTTTGCAGGGGAGGACATCAAAAAGGAGAGCGTGCCTGCATGGTGGAAATTGGCAAGCTGCTGACGGAAGGAAAGGGCAAACGGATCTACGCCACGAGCGACCCCAAAACCGCCGTGATCTACTTCAAGGATGAGGCGCGCGCCTATCATGGCCTCAAGCGCGGACGCATCCTGGGCAAGGGCGAGGTCAACAACGCCGTGTGTGCGCATCTGTATCAGATGCTGGCCGAGAAGGGCATCGAGAACCACTTCATCGAGAAGCTCGACGCGCGTCAGTCGCTCATCAAGCGGTGCGAGACCATCCCGGTGTCCATCAAGGTGCGCAACCGCGTCGCGGGCAGTCTGGGCGCGCGGATCGGCCTGGAGACCGGCACGAAGCTCGACCACACCATCGTGGAGATGGTGCTCCACGATGAATACCTGGAGAATCCTGTCATCAACGAGACCCATATTCTGGCGCTGCATCTGGCGACGCGGGAGGAGATCGACTTCATGATCGCCACGTCGCTGAAGATCAACGAGATCCTGACCGAATATATGGCGGACATCGGCGTGGAGCTGGTGGACTTCAAGCTGGAGTACGGGCGCTATGAGGGGCGCGTGCTGCTGGTGGACGAGATCGACGCGGACTCCTCGCGCTTCTGGGACGCGCATACCCATGAGCCGATGGACATCGACCGATTCCGGCGCGACCTGGGCAATGTGGAGCAGGCGTATCAGGACCTCCTGAAGCGCATGATGGGCGACGGGGAATGACCCGAATTCGGGATTTGCAAGCTGTTGCAGGGATGCAGCAGCTTTTTTCTGTACGCAAAAAGCCAGAAGCGTGATGCCTCTGGCTCAATGCAAGTCTGTCAGGTTCAGCCCAGCTTCGTGCCGCAGCTGGCGCAGAACTTCGCGCCGGGGTTGACGGGCTGTCCGCAGCCGGGGCAGACGGACGCGGCATTCTGCTGCTTCGCGCCGCAGTTGGGGCAGAACTTCGCGCCGGGTGTCAGCGCATTGCCGCATTCGGCGCAGAAGCCACCCTTGGCGGCGGGCTGAGCGGCGGGCTGTGCAGCGGTCTGCTGCTGCCCCATCGCGTTGGCGAACATCTGCCCCATGGCGATGCCCGCACCCATGCCCATGCCCGCACCGGCGCTGCTGCCGGGGGTCGTGGCGGCCTCGCGCATGGCTTCCGCCGCCTGATACTGGGTGTACCTGTTCAGGTCGCCCAGCACGCCCATGGAGGTGCGCCTGTCCATGGTCTTCTCGACCTCTTCGGGCAGGGAGATGTTCTCGATGACGAAGGAGGTCAGCGACACACCCAGGGTCTGCACCTTGGGGTTGATGGCCTTGAGCGCGGCCTCGGACAGCTCGTCGTAGTTCGCCGCCAGATCGAGCGCAGGGATCTTGCTCTCGGCGATCACGTCGGACAGCACGCTGACCAGCATGCGCTTGATCTGTCCGTCCACATCCTCAGCGGTGGCGATGCTCTTCGTGCCGAACACCTCGCGCAGGAGCACAACGGGGTCGGTCACGCGGAAGGCGAACACGCCGAATGCCCGGACGCGGATCATGCCGAACTCGGCATCGCGCATCATCACGGGATTGGCCGTGCCCCACTTGCGATCCAGGAACTGCTTGGTGTTGATGAAGTAGACATCGGCCTTAAAGGGGCTGTTGAAGCCATAGCGCCAGGACTGGAGCTTGGTCATCACGGGCATGTTGGAGGTGGACAGCTCATAGCGGCCCGGGCCGTAAACGTCCGCCAGTTCGCCTTCGTTGACGAAAATGGCCGCCTGACTCTCGCGCACGGTGAGCTGTGCGCCCATCATGATGTCCTTGCCGTTCATGTCGTACTTGTGGACGAGGGTGTTGCTGGTGTTGTCCGTCCATTCGATCACGTCGATGAACTGACCCTTCACCAGGCCGCCGATCGCATCAAAAAGTCCCATACAGAAGCCTCCTTATCGATGATCTATCGTGATCTATTATGATTTGTCGTGATTTACTGTCGCTGGTCGTGCGCCATGGCGGTGAGCGCCGGCAGGACGTGCAGTGCGGTGATCGTCAGGTCGATGCCGAGGAACTCGGCGGAATGGTCGATGCATTCCTGCACATGGCGGGAGAGCACGCCGGTCATGGAGCTTTCCGCGGTCTGCATCTCATGGTGGAGCATCGGGCAGCCCAGCAGCACGATGTGCTCATTGGGGAGGACGCAGCTGAGGATGCGCAGCCCGGCGACTTCCACGCCGAAGATGTTGCGCAGTGCCATTTCGAGGCGTTCCGGGCCGTAATGCCAGCGCCCCTTGAGGAAGTCGCTGTTCGCGGGCATTTCCAGCTCCGCCACCACGCAGGGACGGGTCGGATCCATCTTGCTGCGCACCAGGCGGAGCATCCGGCGGACATCCTTGCCCGTGGGGACGCGCCCGTCCATCAGCGCGCGGAAGTAATCATGGCGGCAGGCCATCATCCGGTCGGACAGGGTATAGCTGTCGTTGGACACATCGGCATTCAGGCGGCTGAGGAGCTTGCGCAATTCCAGCGCCCGCAGCTCGACCTCGCCGCGCATATCGGGGGCTTCCATCACCGGCAGGTCAGGATATGCAGCCATGAGCGCATCGATGAGGGCGGCGTCCTCCGCGGCAGGGAGGGCGATGGCGATGGCATCGGCATGGAAGTTCTTCAGGCTGGTCAGCGCCTCGTCCACCGTGGCGGCCAGGCGGGGCTGCTTGAACCCCATGTCCTCCCACGCGACGGCGGAAAAGGCATCCCGAACAGGTTGGGAATCTGTGGCAAGAAGGAGCTTGTACATCAGTGCAGCCTCCATAATATCATTCGATCGACACGAACATTATACAGCGTTCGCGGGCAAATGGCAAGCTGATATTTCAGCTGACGGAAGCGGTGCCGTCCTGCAGGAGGTTCTCCACGACCTGCTGGGAATGGCTCGCGGCCAGGCGGGTGAAGGCGGGGTAGTCCATATCGCTGTGACCGTCCGCCTGATCGGAAATGGAACGCAGGATGCCGCAGGGCACGCCATGCAGATAGCATGCATGGGCGACTGCGCCGCCCTCCATCTCGACGGCCTTCGCGCCAAAGAGGCTGTGGATGCGGCTGCGCACCTCACCCGAGCTGATGAACTGGTCGCCCGTGGCGATGATGCCCTCATGCACGCGCATGCCCTCCACCTGCGCGGCGGCGCGAACCAACCGTGCCCGCAGCGCTTCGTCGCAGGGCAGCTCCACCAGGTTCAGCTTGCTGATGAGCCCCACCGGGTCGCCGATGGGGGAGGTGTCCATATCGTGCTGGACGGCTGCGGTGGCGATGACCATATCGCCGATGCCGATGCCGCTCTCACCCGCACCGGCCACGCCCAGGTTCAGCACCCATTGGGGGTGGTAGTGCAGGATCATGCTCTGGGTGCAGAGCGCGGCGTTGATCTTGCCCGGCCCGCAGACGGACAGCACCGCGTCCTGCCCGAAGAGCTTGCCGCGCACGAAGACATCCATGCCGAGCCGCTCCTCCTGCCGGGCTTCCAGCCTGTCCATCAGGGCTTCGACCTCAACGGCCATGGCTCCAATCAGTCCGATCATTGCTCTCCTCCTCATGATGAAAAACATACAGCATGATTATACCTTTTTTCGCTCCATTCGTCAATCGCTGAACGGCGGATAGTTTTTCATCCATTGGGAAAGACTGCTGCGGGGAGGTGGGGCGGTTGATCTGGCTGCTGATGGCGCTGATGCTGCTGGGCGCGATGCTCCTGGACGTGCGCGCAGAAGGGGAGCTGCATCACGCGGCGGACACGCAGGCGCGGCTGTGCGTGCGAGTCGGGCCGTTGCATCGGCGGTGGACATACCGCCTGACGCGCACGGCGGACGGTCATCGGCTGACGGTCGCGGATGCGTATGGGACGAGGACGATCCGTCCGGGCGGGAGGCATGCGCCGGGGCATGGGCTGACGGCGGTGCTCCGGCGTGCCGGGGGTGCAAGGCGCTTTTTCGTGCGGCATCTGCATGTTGATGCGCTGGAGGGGCTGCTCCTCCTGCGGCTGGACAATGCGGCGCACGCTGCGCTCCTGTGCGCCGCGGTCGCCGGCGGCCTGTGCTGCATCCCGCCGGGATGCAGACGCGGCCTGCGCGTCCTCCCGGAATTCTTCCGCCCCCATTCCACCGTGCACGTCCGGTGTATCATCCGCGTCAAAATGGGCATACTCATCCTGACAGCGGGGCGGCTGCTGCTGACCCGGATCGGCATGCACCGCCCCACGGAAAGCGAGGAATCAGCATATGGAACATCCCATCGGTGAACTGATGCAGACGGCAATGGCTTCCATCAAGGACATGGTGGACGTGAACACGGTCATCGGCGAGGCGGTGTCGACCGCCGGCGGCGCGACGATCATCCCCATCAGCAAGGTGAGCTTCGGCTATGTGACGGCGGGGGGCGACCTGAACGCCGGGGAAACGCGCCATGGGGAAGCGTCGGTGGACTTCCCCTTCGCCGGGGGGAGCGGCGCGGGGGTCTCGGTGCAGCCCGTGGGCTTTCTGGTGGTGCAGGACGGCGGTGTGCGGATGCTGCCCGCGACCTGTCAGACCGTGGCCGACCGCGTGGTGGAGCTGATCCCCACGGTGATGGAGGACGTGAAGCACTTCATCGACGGCAGGACCGGCGCGTCCGGCGTGCAGTGATGCGTCGGGTGCTGGCGCTGACGGCGCTGATCGTGCTGTCCGCCGTGACCGTGTCCGCCGAGGAGGTCGCCACCAGTGCGTCCGCCTGTGTCATCCTGGATGAGCGCAGCGGACGGGTACTGCTGTCCCATAATGCGGAAACGCCGCTGCCCATGGCGTCCACAACGAAGGTCATGACGGCCTTGCTGGCGCTGGAGCAGGGGGAGCTGGATGCCCCGGTGACATGCAGCCGCAATGCCTTTGGCGTACCGGGGACGAGCATCTACCTGTCGGAAGGGGAGACGCTGACCCTGCGCGAGATGCTCTATGGGCTGATGCTGGTCTCCGGGAACGACGCGGCCACCGCCATCGCTGAGCACATCGGCGGCAGCGTCACGGAATTCTGCCGGATGATGACCCTGCGTGCGGCGGAATTGGGCTGTCGGAGCACGGTGTTCCTCACGCCCCACGGGCTGCCCTGCGAGGGGCATTACACCACCGCGCACGACCTGGCGCTGATCGCCCGTGAAGCGATGGGGAATGAGGTGTTCCGGGAGATCGTGCGCACGACGCGGGCGACGATCCCGTGGGCGGGGCGGGACTATGACCGGGTGCTGAACAACAAGAACAGGCTGCTGACGGCCTACGAGGGTGCGACGGGCATCAAGACGGGCTACACGCGCAAAGCGGGGCGCTGCCTGGTTTTCGGCGCGGAACGGGACGGCATGCGCATCATCGGCGTGGTGCTGAACTGTCCGGATTGGTTCGACGAGGCGGCGCGGCTGATGGACATGGCCTTCGCGCGGTATGAGTCCGTCACCCTCCTGACGGCGGACGAGGCCGTGGGCGCGGTGCGTGTGCAGCATGGCGAGGCGGACGCGGTACGGGTGGTGCTTTCGGCTGACCTGACGGGTGTCGTGCCCAAGGGGAGCGTCCCCGGGGTGGAGATCGACTATCCGGACGCACTGGAAGCCCCGATCCGGGCCGGACAGCGCCTGGGGACGGCACGGCTGATGCTCCATGGCGAGCCGTTTGCCGAGGCGGCGCTGATCGCGGAGAACGGCGCGGCACGGGATGACTTCGCCGCACGCTGGACGCGCTATTGGCGCAGCTGGCTGGCCATCCCGGCGGAATAGCGGCGGCAAAAACAAAAACCAGCCCTGACACAAGGATCAGAGCTGGTTTTTCTGTTGACGTGCGGTCGACGGGACTTGAACCCGTACTCCTTTCAGAACACGCCCCTCAAACGTGCGCGTATGCCGATTCCGCCACGACCGCATGCCGCAACAGCGAGATACATTATACCAGGGTCGGCGGGATTTGTCAAGGGCTGTTTTTCTTTTTGTGGCGCAGAAACGGAAAAAACTTTTGCGCCCCGGGGGAGTCCGTCCGGGATGCCGCGGAAAGAGCGTCCGCCGATGGAAGTTTCATCAAATTCTCACCGAATAGGCCTTTTCTGTGTGAATGAAATGTGATA
>CAZJOA010000026.1:0-21378 GCA_964547515.1 uncultured Faecalibacterium sp. | reverse complement strand
GTGACGCCCATCCCCCACAATGGCTGCCGTCCGCCCAAGCGCCGTCGCGTGTAAGCAAACGAAGGAGGACATTGAAACATGGCTATCAACAAGCAGCCTATCGCCCGGAAGTGCCGTTCTTTCGACGTTTCCCCGGCGGTCATGGGCTATGGCAATAAGAAGTCTAACCGCAATCCCGGCGGCACCCGCCGCAAGAAGGTCTCCGAGTACGGCGCTCAGCTGAAGGAGAAGCAGAAGGTCAAGTTCGTCTATGGCATCCTCGAGAAGCAGTTCGAGGGCTATTACAACAAGGCCACCGCCATGAAGGGCATCACCGGTGACAATATGCTCCAGCTGCTGGAGCTGCGCCTGGACAATGTCGTGTATCGTCTTGGCCTGGGCAAGACCCGCCGCGCCGCCCGTCAGATCGTGGTGCACGGCCACATCCGCGTCAATGGCCAGAAGGTGGACATCCCCTCCTACTCCGTGAAGGTGGGCGACGTCATTACCCTGCGCCAGAAGAGCACCGAATCCGAGCTGTTCAAGGGTCTGCGCGAGGGCACCACTGCGGTGACGCCCAAGTGGCTGACCTTCGATGCCCCCAACCTGACCGGTTCCGTCGTGGCTCTGCCCGCCCGTGAGGACGTCGATTTCGAGCCCCAGATGAACATGATCGTCGAGTTCTACTCCCGTTAATGAAGGGTGCTGCGGGAGGCGGGGCGGCTTGCGTCCACCCCCGCGGAAACATCCCTTCACTGCAAACCTGAGCAAGGAGGGTTTAAGAAATGGCCGTAGAAATCGAAAAGGCAAAGGTCGAATGTGTCGAGGTCGGCGACAACGGCAAGTACGGCAAGTTCGTCGTCGAGCCGCTGGAGCGTGGCTTCGGCCATACGCTGGGCAATTCCCTGCGCCGCGTCCTGCTGTCTTCCCTGCCCGGTGCTGCCGTGTCCTCCGTCCATATCGAGGGCGTGCAGCATGAGTTCTCCACCATCCCCGGTGTCACCGAGGACGTGACGGAGATCATCCTGAACCTCAAGGGTCTGGCTGTCAAGATGTACAGCGAAGGCCCCAAGAATGTCATCGTGGACAAGATCGGCCCCTGTGAGCTGACCGCCGCCGACATCAAGGTCGATGAGGAGGTTGAGATCATCAACCCCGATATGCACATCGCCACCCTCAATGAGGACGCGCATCTGCAAATGACCCTGCGCCTGGAGCGCGGCCGCGGCTATGTCAGCGCCGAAAAGAACAAGGCGCGCGATCTGACCATGCCCATCGGCGTGATCGCGATGGATTCCATCTTCACCCCCATCCACAAGGTGAATTACACCGTGGAGGACAAGCGCGTCGGCCAGTCCAACGACTTCGACCGCCTGACCCTGGAGGTGTGGACCAATGGCACGCTGAAGCCCGAAGAGGCCGTCAGCGGTGCCGCAAGCATTCTGACCGAGCATCTTGCCTCCTTCGTCCGCCTGACGGACATCGTGCTCCCCGTGAGCATGGTGCAGCCCGAGGACGACAAGAAGGAAAAGGTTCTGGAGATGACCATCGAGGAGTTGGAGCTGTCCGTCCGCGCGTACAACTGCTTGAAGCGCGCCGGCATCAACAGCGTGTCCGAGCTGGTGCAGCGCAATCAGGAGGACATGATGAAGGTCCGCAACCTGGGTCGCAAGTCCCTGGAAGAGGTCGAGCAGAAGCTGCAGGAGCTGGGTCTGGCCCTGCGCCCCAATGATGAATAAGACAGGGCTCAAAGTGCGGGCAGTGACGGCGCATGCCGCCCATCCCGCCGCCCACCCATGATAGGAGGAATACCCATGGCTTACCAGCGCAAACTGGGTCGCACGGCCTCTCAGCGCAAGGCGCTGCTGCGTGGCCTCACGACCAATCTGATCAATAACGGCAGGATCGAGACGACCGAGGCGAAGGCGAAGGAAGTCCGCCGCATTGCCGAGCGTCTGATCACGCTCGCGGTCAAGGAGCACGAGAACACCGTGACCGTGACCAAGGAGTTCCACAACGACAAGGGTCAGCTCGTTCAGCAGGAGGTCGTCAATGACGCGCCCTCCAAGCTGGCTGCCCGCCGTCAGATGCTGTCCTACCTCTACAACGTGCCGCTGGCCCGCGAAGAGGATGAGCGCAAGGCGGATTACAAGGCTCGTCAGCGCGAGATCAAGTATCCCGTGATCGAGAAGCTCTTCCGTGAGATCGCCCCGGCCTGCAAGGGTCGCAACGGCGGCTACACCCGTATGTACAAGCTCGGACCCCGTCGCGGCGATGCTGCCGAGATGGTGATCCTGGAGATCATCAAGTAAGGGGACTTCATTCCGCCCGGCGGATTCGTCCCGCTTGATGTCACCGCAGTTCATTCACGTTGCACGTTTTCTTTTCGCACACATCAAAAGCAAAGCAATCGTTTTTCCGACCGGTTCGCCCGCACAGCGAGCCGGTCTTTTTGTTGCACAATAGCGCGAAACATGGTATAATGTCACAAGGGCCTGCGTTGCAAATCAGAATAAGGAGAATCAACATGAAGCACGAGAAATTCCACTACCATTCCCTGGATGAGGTGCGTCAGACGGCGGACGCACTGGGCGCGTTCCTGCCCATGTCGGAGGATCTGACCCCGCTGTTCCAGCCGCTGACGCTGGGCGGACTGACCGCAGCGAACCGCATCGCCTTCCAGCCCATGGAGGGCACGGACGGCCTGGAGAACGGTGCGCCCGGCGAACTGACCTGGCGGCGGTACGAGCGATTCGCCCGGGGCGGCGCGGGACTGATCTGGTTCGAGGCAGTCGCGACCGTCCCCGAGGGACGCGCCAGTGCCCATCAGCTCATGCTGACCCCCGAAAATCTGGATGATTTCAAGCGCCTGGTGGAGCACATCAAGGAGACCGGCCTGAAAGAGAACGGTTACGCGCCCGTCATTGTCATGCAGGCCACCAACAGTGGCCGGTATTCCAAGCCCACCGGCGTGCCCGATCCGCTCATCGCGTATCATTGTCCGCCGCTGGAGGAACCGCTGCTGGACGACAGCCGCATCCTTTCGGATGACACGCTCCGGCGCTACACCGATGCCTATGAGCCCGCGGCGCGTCTGGCGCGTCAGGCGGGCTTCGACGGCGTGGACGTGAAGTGCTGCCATCGCTATCTGGCGTGCGAGCTGCTCAGCGCGTACACCCGGCCGGGTCGATACGGCGGATGCTACGAGAACCGCACGCGCTTCCTCAAGGAGGCGTTCGCTGCGGCAAAATCCGGCATCGGCGACGGCTTCCTCACCAGCCGCATGAATGCCTATGACGGCTTTGCGTACCCCTACGGCTGGGGCGTGCGCGAGGGCGGCGGACTCAGCGTCGACCTCACCGAGCCGCTGCGGCTCATCGGCGAGCTGCGCGACCAATTCGATGTCCCCCTGCTGAACATCACCATGGGCAACCCCTACAAGAATCCCCATGTGAACCGCCCCTACGACAACGGCAACTATGTCCCCCCGGAGCACCCCATCGAAGGCGTTGGCCGCGTGATGCAGGGCCTGTCGGACATTCAGCATGCCTATCCGGAACTGCCGATCCTGGGCAGCGCGTTCTCCTACCTGCGCGGATATGCGCCGCATCTGGCGGCGGGCATGGTGGGCGGGGGACACTGCGCCATGGCGGGCTTCGGACGCATGGCCTTTGCCAATCCGGATTTCCCGAATCAGCTGCGCCGCGACGGGCAGATCGGCAAGGTCTGCATGACCTGCGGCGGATGTGCGGTGCTCCTGCGCGCCGGACGCTGCGCCGGATGCATCGTTCACGACAGGGAGGTGTACAAGCTGTGAGGATCGCGTTTGTCAGCGGCTCAACACGCGGCATCGGCCGCGCCATCGCCGACCGCCTGCATGATCGGGGCTACCGCGTGGTGTATTCCGGCACACGTCAGGAGCGTCCCGCTGATCTCCCGGCGGATCGGGACTATATCGGCTGCAATATCGGCGACGGCGAACAGCGCCGAGCGGCGTTCCGCTATCTGGCGGACGAATATGGCCGCCTGGATGTGCTGGTGAACAACGCGGGGGTCGCGCCCCTCGTCCGGGAGGATGTCCTCCGGATGACCGAGGAGAGCTTTGATCGCGTGATCGGTATCAACCTGCGGGCCACGCTCTTCATGTGCCAGCTGGCGGCCAATATGATGCTGCGCCACAATGTCGCGGAGGACTATCACCCGCGCATCATCAACATCGGCAGCATTTCGGCTTACACCTCGTCCACCGCGCGCGGCGAATACTGCATCAGCAAGGCCGGTGTGGGCATGGTGACGCAGCTGATGGCGGATCGGCTGGCGGCGGAGGGCATCCCGGTGTTCGAGGTGCGGCCGGGGATCATCGCCACGGACATGACCGAGAAGGTGCACGACAAGTACGCCCGCATGATCGCGGACGGCCTGCTGCCCATCCCACGCTTTGGCCGCCCGGAGGACGTGGCGGACATGGTGGAAGCCTGCTGCACCGGCCTGCTGGACTACGCTGCGGGACAGGTGCTCAATGCGGATGGCGGATTCAGCCTGCGCCGGCTGTGATCGGGGGGATTCCGCGATGAAAAAATGGACATGGCCCGTCCGCCATGACGTGAAGACCCTGGTGGTCGGCAGCGGCGCGGCGGGACTGCGGGCGGCGGAACGCCTGCACGAGCTGGGCTTGCGGGACATCGCCCTCCTGACCGAGGGCATGACCTGCGGCACCAGCCGCAACACCGGCAGCGACAAGCAGACCTACTACAAGCTCTCCCTGTCCGGCGCGGATGCGGACAGCGTGCGCGACATGGCATCCGCCCTTTTCGCCGGACAGGCGGTGGACGGTGACATCGCCCTGTGTGAAGCCGCCGCGTCCGCCGGGGGCTTTTTCCACCTGGCGCAGCTGGGCGTGCCCTTCCCGACCAATGAATACGGCGAATACGTCGGCTACAAGACGGATCACGACCCCTATCGCCGCGCCACGAGTGCCGGGCCGTACACCTCCAAGCTGATGACCGAGGCGCTGGAGCGCTCCGTGCGCGAAAAGGGCATCCGCATCTTTGACCGCATGCAGGCCGTCGAACTGCTGACGGACAGCGGCCGCATCTGCGGACTGCTCTGCCTGGATCTCGACCGCGCGGCGGACGCATCGCGCTATGCGGTCTTCCGCTGCGCCAGCATCGTCTGGGCGACGGGCGGCCCTGCCGGTATGTACATGAACAGCGTGTACCCCGCCAGCCAGTACGGCGCGACGGGCATTGCCCTGCGTGCCGGTGCGATGGGGCGCAACCTGACGGAATGGCAGTTCGGCCTGGCCTCGCTCAAGCCGCGCTGGAATGTGTCCGGCACATACATGCAGGCCTTGCCGCGCTTTGTGTCCACCGATGCAAACGGCGAAAACGCCCGCGAATTCCTCCCGGATGGCCTGCCGTCCACCGGCGAAATGCTGACGATGACCTTCCTCAAGGGCTACCAGTGGCCCTTCGATGTCCGCAAGGCGCGCGAGGGCAGCTCCCGCATCGACCTCCTGGTGCATCGCGAGATGCAGAAGGGTCGCCGGGTCTTCCTGGATTTCCGCGAGAACCCCGGCGGCGGTGCGCTGGATTTCACCGCCCTGTCCCCGGAGGCCTTCGCCTATCTGGACGGCGCGGGCGCGTGCTTCGGCAAGCCCATCGACCGTCTGCTCCAGATGAACGAGCCTGCGGTGGACTTCTACCGGGAGCATGGGGTCGATCTGTGCCGCGAGCCCCTCGAGATCGCCCTCTGCGTGCAGCACAACAACGGCGGACTGGCCGTGGATCATCATTGGCGGACGAACCTGCCGGGGCTGTACGCCATCGGAGAAGCGGCGGCGACCCACGGGGTGTACCGTCCGGGCGGCAGTGCGCTGAACGCGGGTCAATGCGGCGCGGTGCGTGCGGCGGAAGCCATCGCGGCGGAGGATGCAGCCCTCCCGGCGGAGGACGTCTTCCAACGCGCCTTGGCGGACGCGCTGTCCCATGTGGCGGACGCAGAATCCGCCTGCCATGCCGATGCCCGCGACGTTCGCGAGGCCTACGCCGAAATGCGCCGCGATATGGACGCGCTGGCCGGTGCCGTCCGCAGTGAGGACGGCCTGCGCACGCTGCTGACGCGCATTTCCGCGCGCCGCGCGTCACCCGTGCGCATTTCCGCGCCGGATGACCTGCGCTGGGTCTATCGCATGCGGGAGATGCTGGTGTGTCAGCAGGTGTATGTGGAGGCCATGCTGGACTATCTGGCGCAGGGCGGCAAGAGCCGTGGCAGCGCGATGTACCTGGACGCGGCGGGGGAGGCGATCCCGGCGATGGGGAAGGACTACCGCTTCCGGCTGGACGGCGAGGAGCATGCACGGTTGGTGCAGGAGGTGCACTGGGAGAATGGCGAGTGCCGCATCAGCTGGCGGACGGTGCGTCCCATGCCGGGGGAGGATCAGTCCTTCGAACGGGTGTGGAAGGCGTATCGCGAACAGAACAAGGTGTAAATCAGACAGAACAGGCCGATCCCCATGCGGAGAACCGGCCTGCTTTTGCTGTACAAACAGAAAACCACCCTGCCGATGGCAGAGCGGTTTCATTTGTGTGGCGGTATGCTTGTGTCAGGGAACATCGGCAGGCGCGGCATACCCCTGCATCTCTCGGGGAAACCCCTATCCAGCCATCGGCGCGTGGAAGCCGCGAAATTGTCCACCTCGATGTCCCAAGAACAACGATGAGAATCCGCTGCTTGCCATCCATGAAGGCTTTCAACAGGCCGATCCCCCATGCGGAGAACCGGCCTGCTTTTTGCTGTTCAGCGGATGTGCACGGCCTGCCACGCGGCCTTGACGCAAAGCTCGGCGGCCTTGAAGCAGTGCTCCTGGGTCATGACGCGTTCGGTGCGGTGGATGCAGTCCAGGATCAGGTTGCCGAAATAAGGCGTGCCGATCTTGCCGTGCACCTCGTAGCGGTGCTCGCCCGCGTGATCCACCAGGGTGACGACACTGCCGTGCTGATCGGGGATGCCGATGTCCACCGTCTTGCGCAGCTCGATGTAGCCATCCGTCCCCACGATGACGGTGCGGTTGTCACCATAGGCGCGCAGGCCGTCCGGCGTGAACCAGTCCACCCGGAAATAGAAGGTCGTGCCGTTCCTGCCCGTCACCATGCAGTCGCCGAAGTCCTCGAAGGTCGGATGGTCGGGGTTGGCGTAGTTCGCCACGCGTGCCATGGTGATCTCGGCGTCGTCCTCCCCGGCGTAGTGCAGGTATTGCTCCATTTGATGCGAGCCGATGTCGCAGAGGATGCCGCCGCTCTGCTCCTTGTCGAAGAACCAGTCCGGGCGGACGGCGGGGCTGAGGCGATGCGGCCCGAAGCCCTCCACATGGAGGATGCGCCCGATCTTCCCCTGACGGATCAGCTCATCGGCGAAAACGCCGCTTTCCGTGGCGATGCGTTCGCTGTAGTAGCACAGGTAGAACCGCCCCGTCTCCTGCTGACACGCGCGGACGGCGGCCAGCTGCTCCAGGGTGGTCAGGGGGGCTTTGTCCGTCCAGTAATCCTTCCCGGCACGCATGACGCGCATGCCGATGTCGGCACGCTGATTGGTGACGGCGGCGGCGGCGACCAGCCTGACCTCGGGGTCGGCGAGGATGACGGCCTCGCTGTCCGCCACGATGACATGGGGGAAGGCGCGGGTGAATTCGGCGACCTTCAGGGGGTCGGGGTCGTAGAAATACTTCAGCGTCGCGCCGGCCTGAATGAGTCCGCCGCACATACCGGAAAGATGCCCATGCCCGAAGTACATGGCGGCGAAGACGAATTCCCCGGGCTGGACGACGGGCTGGGGCTTGGGCGGGAAGGGGTAATCCTTCTCAAAGGTGACAGCCATTGCGAAACCTCCTCTTACTTTGCGCCGCGGATGTCCCTGAGCAGCGCCAGGGAAGCCTCGGCGACAGCCTCCGCCACGCCCGGACGGAAAATGGAGCTGCGTGCCTCATAGCCGCCCTCCAGATACGCATCCATGGTGGGGAAGTAGCCCTCGTAGCCATTGGTGCAGCACATGGGCAGCACTAACTGCCAGCCGGGAGCGGCCTTCACCGCGCGGCCGATGGCGGAAAACGGTTCGCCGGGGAAGCCCGCCAGCGCGATGTCGCCGATGGTCAGCGCGGTCATGCACAGGTCGAAGTGCTCCGGGCCGTGCTCCAGCTGTACCATGCGTTCGGCCTCGGCCACGACGGTGGTCAGCTGCATGCCGGAGAAGGGGATCAGGTCGTCCCGCCCCTCCTGATGGAGCTGGTTGTAGCGCCGCGCCAGGGGCAGCTCCTCGGGCGTGGGCATGTTGGCAGGATGGCGGATGACCTGCTTGCGGGTGTGGAGACTGTCCGCCGGGACATAGGCGACCTTCGAGTAGACCTGCATCACCGCACCGGCGACGGTCATGCCCATGTGACGCGCATGGCCGTAGCCGCGCATGCAGTCGTCGAAATCCATGGTCAGGTCGTTGTTCTGACCGGGGGCGGGGGCGGTGTTGACATGGTTGACATCCCCCTGCGCGCCGTTGAGCAGGACGCAGCGGGTGTTGTCGATGGTCTTTTCGAGGATGCGGCGGGTGAAGCCGGGCCAATCCGCGGAAATGCCGCAGCCGCCCACGGTATCCGGGTGGATACCGATATTGGCCAGGACGATGGTCTCGCCGCCCTCGCGGTCAAAGCGGACGACACCGACGCTTTCGTCCACCTCGCCGATGGGGGCGAGGACATCCGGGTTGTTGATGCCGGGATTGGTGCGGGTGGAGCCGTCCTTCATGCGATAGCGGCGGATGAAGGCGATGCCGGGCGCTTGTCCGACACCCCAGCCCATGCGTGCGGGCTTTAGATCCTGGAGGGCGAACATGGCCGCGTCCGCCAGGCGCGTGCGCAGGAAGGACAGGTAGGTCTCCTGCTTGTCCGGGACGATGCGGCGGTTGACATTGGCCTCCGGGCCGGTGTGGGTGTGGGTGCAGGTGAGGAAGATGGCATCGGACGGAACGCCCGTGACCTGCGCGATGTGCTGACAGATCGGCTCGGCGAACTCGTAGAACAGGCCGGAGATGTCCGCGCTGATGAGCAATGCCCGCTTCTCGCCCAGGGCGAAGGCGACGGCATTGGCCTCCAGCTCGTCCAGCACCCTGTCCGCCAGGCGCACGACATAGTATCCGCCGATGGGTGTACCCATGGCGGGGGTGATGTTGACCCGCCCGAAGCCGACGTTGAGCTGGCTCATGCTTGTGATGCCTCCTGATAAATGGTGCGTCCGCCCACCATGACGTGGGAGACGTGGATGTCGTCGTCGAAGAGGATGATATCTGCGCGCATGCCGGGGGCGATCTCGCCGCGGTCGGTGAAGCCCATGATGCGCGCGGGGGTGCGGCAGGCCATGGTGATGACATCCGTCAGGGGGACATCAGCCATGCGGAGCATATTGCGGACGAGGCGGTCGAAGGTGGCGACGCTTCCGGCGAAGGACGTGCGGTCGGGGAGCTTGGCGACACCGTCCTCGATGATGGTGGGCAGGCCGTCGCGCCAGTGACCCAGCATGCTCGGACCATCGGGCATACCCGCGCCGCGCATGGAATCGGTGATGAGGGCGATCCTGTCCGGCCCTTTGATCTTGTAGATCAGCTTTAGCAGTTCGGCGGGCAGATGACACCCGTCGGCGATGATCTCCACGGTCATGTCGTCGATGAGGAAGGCGGATTCCACCACGCCGACGTATCGGTAGGCGTTGCGCCGGTGCACCATGCTCATGCCGGAATACAGGTGGGTCACATGGGTGTATCCGGCGTTCCAGGCGGCCTCGACCTCGGGGTATTCGGCATCGCTGTGCCCGATGGCGGCGAGGATGCCCCGGCGCTTCAGCTCGCGCCCCAGCTCCAGCGCACCGGGGAGCTCGGGTGCGGCGCTCCAGCGGAGGATGCGGGGGCATCGGTCGAGGATCTCCAGATAGTCCGCCGGATCGGGATTGCGCAGATGGCGCGGGTCCTGAGCGCCGCGCTGCCCGTAGGCGAAATAGGGGCCCTCCAGGTGAAGGCCGGGCATGTCCGCGCCGAGGGGATTGTCCGCCGATGCGGCCTCGAAGGCGGCATTCAGCGCGAAGGTGGCAGCGCGTTCGCCGGATGTGGCGGTGGGGATGAGCGTGGTGACGCCGTGGCGGGCGTGGAGCTGGGCAGCGGTGCGGAATGCGTCCGCCGTGCCGTCAAGGAAGTCCGCCCCGCCGCCGCCGTGGGTATGCATCTCGATGAAGCCGGGGGACACATAGCGTCCCGCGGCATCGATGGTGACATCATGGGGCAGCAGCGCGGAGGTGACGGCGAGGATGCGACCATCCTCCACATAGACCTGCTGGCGGGGGGCAAGGCCATCCCGGAGGATGACCCTGCCGCCGGTGATGCGTGTAATCATGCGTGCACCCCTTCCGGTCAGCACCAACCCTTGGGCAGGAACTGGGCGTTGTAGTCCATCAGATCCTTGACGACGGCGCGGACGCGGGGGAAGTCGTTGACGAGGGGATCGACGCAGAGGGCGCTGGTGAGCTTCTGGGCATCCCACTCCATGGCGGCCTCCATGAAGAGCTCCTCGCGCAGGGCGGTGGGGGTGACGATGGCCTGAGCGGGCTTGGGCAGGGGATTGGCAATGGCGGGATGAACGCCGGTGGCATCGACGTTGACGAAGGTCTCGACCACATGATCCATGGGCAGCTCGCGCACCTGACCGAGGTTGCGGTAGTTCATCACGTCGTAGAAGGGACGGCCGCCCTCCAGGGCCTCAATGACGCGGTCGGGCTTTTCGTCGCTGATGCGCAGGGCGGGCATGTTGCCCGTGCGGAGGGGCTCGGTGATCTGTTCACGCAGGCGGGTGACGGAATTCTGCCGATCCTCGATGCGGTCGTAATGCATGCCGAAGCGGTCGCGGTTCTCCTGCGTGCCGGTGGTCTGGTAGTAGAATTCGGCGCAGTGCTCGTCGGACAGGCCGGGCATGCAGCCCAGCATATCCCAGACGATGAAGCGGATGCGCTGATTTTCGCGTCCGGCGAAGGGGTCATCGAAGGTGATGTTGGTCTTGCCGGCCCAGGCGGCCTCGATCATGCCCTTGTCGCGCATGATCTGGAGCGCATCCTGGCCGTGGAGCTTGACATCGGTCAGGAAGGAGCAGTGATCCACGCCGGAGACGGAGAAGCTGACGTCATCGAAGCCCTTCGCGCCGAAATAGGGCAGGAGGATCTCGAGGTGGTTGCGGATGCCGTGGCAGAAGCCGATGGCATGGATGTCCTCATACTTCTGGACGCAGCGGCACAGGGAGGTCAGCGGGTTGGTGACGTTGAGCATGGTCGCGCCGGGGCAGAGGCGGTTCATCTTGCGGGCGATGCGGACGAATTCGGGCACATGGCGGATGGTACGGCTCGCACCGGCGATGCCGCTCTCGCTGCCCTTGACGTTGTAGAAGCCGTGGCGGCGGGTGATGCGGTGATCCTCCAGCTCGGCCTCCAGTCCGCCATGAGAGATGGCCACCACGACGTACTTCGCGCCCTCCAGCGCCTCATCCTCGTTCAGCGTCTTGCTGATGGTGATGGCCTTGTCGGGATAGCGGTCATTATAATAGGTAATGAAGGTGTACACATCGTTGAGGGCCTTCTCGTTGATGTCGTAGAGGCAAAGCTCGGTGTCGCGGGTGAAGAAGGGGTTATCCAGGAAGGTGGAAAACAGGCCATAGGTCCAGGAATAGGAGCCGCCGCCGATCATGGTGATCTTGGTTTTCATGTTCATACCTCCTAAAATGTCGGATGGGTGGATGGGGCAGCAGGATCGGGCTGAAGCAGCCCGCGCTGCATGAGGAACGAGAGGAGCTCGGGGGTATCGAAGAGCCGGAGCGCACCGGGGAAGACCCACGCATGCGTCCAGGTCTGATCGTGATAGCGTTCGCGGACGATGGCTTCATACGGCTGATGCCCATCCGCCGCGTGCAGGGGCGTGTCCGTCAGCAGGGCGGACAGCATGGCATATCGGGCGAATTCCTTCTGTGCGCAGAGCATCAGCCGGGATGCGTCCGCCTCCGGGAAGGCGCGGAGCATCCGGAGCGCCGCGATGACCTGACGTGTCCGCAGCGCGAAGAGCGAATCGTCCAGCTGGATGAGGTAGGCGTTGAGGTTGTACAGGGTGCTCCACCCGGCGTAGAGGTCGGTGCTGCCCAGCCTTGCGGGGAGGAGCGCGCCGGAAGCGGCCACGTCCATCACCAGCACCTGCCACCCTCGGCTGATGCACTGGTGCAGCCATGCGGAATGCTCGGTGAGGCGGGCGTTCCCCTCGGGCCACAGGGCGATGAGGGTGGGCAGGGGCTTGTCCCCCTGACGGATGTCCCGCAGGAGCAGGCCGCTGTTCCAGTAGCCCTCCTCCGGCCGCCAGATCAGGCAGCGGTACTGCATCTGTCCGCAGATGCCCTCGGCGAAGACCCGCGCTTCCGGGCTTTCGAAGAGCCGGTCGGTGTGCAGGCGGTCGGCGAGTGCCTCCCGAAGCGCCTCGAACGGGCGATTCTGCCGCTCCTGACGCAGAAGGGGCAGCGCGTCCGTCAGCGCATCATGGACGGTGCGCATGTGCGGGTCGTAGCGCAGGAGCTGTCCGTCGGGGGTGCATTGCAGCTCCTGCGGGGAACGGGGGCTGAAGGAGGCATCGTCCGGCGGGGGGACGGCCTGTCCGCCGAGGTGGCGCGAGAAGAAATCCGTCGCGGCGCGTGCCAATGAAGCCGGATAGGCATGCTGGGAGTCCGCCGTGGCGATCTCCGGGAGGACATCGCTGCCGACGGCCTGCCACAGGGCACGCGCCTGGGAAAGCATGCGCAGCGTCCCTTCGCGGGGGAAGAAATCATGCTGATTGGTCAGCAGCAGCAGGGGACGGGGCGCGATGCCCGCCGCGAAGTCGATGTAATCCAGCCCGGCGGCGAGGCTGCCCGGCCAGAGCATCTCGTTATCCGGGTCGATGCCGTGCTCCAGCATGGCGCGGGCATCGGTGAAATAGGCGCAGGGCGCGGCACAGGCGAAGCGTTCCCCGGCGACGAGCATGAGCAGGCTGGCCTGTGTCCCACCGCCGGAATGCCCCGTCAGGCCGATGCGGGAAGCGTCCACATCGTCGCGGGCGGCGAGGTAGTCCAGGGCGCAAAGGCCGTCGCTGACGAAATAGCGTGCCAGACTCTGCCCCAGCAGCTTGGCCTTCCAGTCCAGCAGATCGTGTTCGCCGGAGCAGCCCTGCATGGGCTGGAGGTCCAGCGCGGCCTCGTAGTGCTCGAAGCGCTCGCCCTGCCCGAGGGGGTCGAAGATCAGGACGACGAAGCCCGCCAGCGCCAGCCGATGCGCCAGATACTGGTACTCCGGATCGGCCTTGCCCCGGTCGTCATGACCGACCGTCACCAGCACGGCGGGGTGCTTGTCCGCCCCATCGGCGGGGACATACGCATTCGCGGTGAGCCAGCTGCCCTGACGCGGGGCGAGGAGCAGCTTTTCGATGGCGTACGCGCCGCAGTCCAGCCGACCGGTCAGCCGATGGATGGGTGCAGGCGGCGGATCGGGGAGTCCGCCGATGCAATCCAGGAAAAGGCGGCGTGCCTCAGCCTGACAGGCATGCAGGGTCGGCAGATCATGCACGGCACTGCGGCGCGATTCGCCGATGGCGGCGGCGGACGCAGCGCGGCGGAGCACATCCGTGTAGAGATTGGTGGCGGTCTCCACGGGGAGACGGCAGGCACGCGCCTGGAGTTCCCATAGCGTGCGTGCACTGGGGGTCAGCGCCTGCCCCTCGCGCAGCATGGCGTCCATAGGCAGCATCTCCTTCATATATATCGGGTGATTTTTGTCTGAAGTCATTATACATGGCTTTTGCCCAAAAGACAACGGCTCAGGCAGAAAAAAGTTGAGAACCGGTCGAATTGCTCAAAAAAGGGGGTTGTTTTTTCGCATCGTTTATGATATAGTACAAAAAGACAACGATGAGATATGATACCCTGTTTGCGTAGGAGGTGTGTTCGCATGTCCACCGTGACCCCTGTGGTGAACCGCGGCCCGCAGCGCTCGCTGCCCGAACGGGTGGCGCTGCACTTCAAGAAGTACTGGCAGCTGCATCTGCTGGCGCTCCCTGCGGTGATCCTGCTGATCCTGTTCTCGTATGCGCCGATGTTCGGCGTGGTGCTGGCCTTCCAGAATTATACGGCGAAGGGCGGCTTTTTCGGCAGCCAGTGGGTCGGCTTCAAGAACTTCGAGTTCCTCTTTGCCACCACGGACGCATGGCGCATCACCCGCAACACCGTTTTGTATAATGTGGCCTTCCTCGCGGTGAACACCTCGCTGTCGGTGCTTCTGGCCATCCTGTTCAACGAGCTGTATTTCCGCAAGCTGGCCAAGACGCTCCAAACGATGATTATCATGCCGAACTTCCTGTCCATGGCTGTCATCGCCATTGTGGCGTATGCCTTCCTCAAGGGCGGACGGAGCGGCCTGCTGAATCAGGTCATCATCGCCTTTGGCGGCAAACCGCGCGATTGGTATATCTACAAGCCCATATGGCCCTTCCTGCTGGTGCTCATCAACGCCTGGAAGGGTGTCGGCTACGGCTCGATCGTGTATGTGGCATCCATATCCGGCATCTCGCAGGAATACTATGAGGCGGCGGTGCTCGACGGCGCGACCAAGTATCAGCAGGCGCGTTATGTCACCCTGCCCCACCTGAAGAAGATCATCGTCATCATGCTGATCCTGAACATCGGCTCCCTGATGCGCGGCGATTTCGGCCTGTTCTACAACGTGACGCAGAACAACGGCGCGCTGTATGAATACACCGATGTCATCGACACCTACATCTACCGTGCGCTGAAGATGCTGGGGAACACGGGCATGTCCGCCGCGGCGAACCTGTATCAGTCCGCAGTGGGCTTCGTGCTGGTGATCGCGGCGAACCTGGTCGTGCGCCGGATCGATGAAGAATCCGCACTGTTCTGAGAAAGGGGGAGCATATCATGGCGCGCAAAGCCCGAACCAAAGAGATCACCGATAATTCCTTTGCCAAGATCAACCGCGTGAAGCCGCTGACCAATGCCCTCCTGAGCGTGTTCTTCACCATTCTGGCGGTGGTGACGGTGCTGCCCATCGTGCTGGTGGTCATGATCTCCATCTCCACCTCCGAGAGCCTTGCCTTCAATGGCTTCTCCTTCTTCCCGTCCGCCATCACCTTCAATTCGTACATCAACCTGTTCAAAACGGGCTCTCAGCTGATCGATTCGTACATCGTCACCATCGCCTCCACGGCGGTGACGACGGTGGCCGCCCTGCTGGTCATGTCCGCATTGGCGTTCGTCCTGGCGCAGCAGCGCTTCCCGGCGAAGAGGTTCTATTCGATGATGCTCCTCATCACCATGCTCTTCTCCGGCGGACTTGTGCCGTCCTACATCATCAACGTCAATGTGCTCCACCTGTACGACACGTTCTGGATTCTGGTGCTGCCGGGGCTGGTGAACGCCTTCAACGTCATCGTCCTGCGCACGTTCATCAACTCCACCATCCCCATCGAGATGTTCGATGCCGCCGCCATCGACGGCGCGAGTGAGTTCCGCGTGTTCACGTCCATCGTGCTGCCGCTGTCGAAGGCCGGCCTGGCCACCATCGGCCTGTTCGTGCTGGTGGGCAAGTGGAACGAGTGGTTCACCGGCATGATGTATATCGACAACCCCAAGCTCGTGCCCGTGCAGACCATGCTGACGCGCATCCAGCAGAAGATCGACTTCATCAAGAACAACTCCAGCCTCGCGTCCACGCCCGATGGTCAGCGCATGCTGATGAATCTGCCCACCGAGCAGACCCGAATGGCCATCCTGGTGGTGTCCACCGTGCCGATCATCTTTGCGTACCCCTTCTTCCAGCGGTATTTCATCCAGGGTCTGACCATCGGCTCTGTCAAGGGCTGATGAATTGCCCGCTTCCCGATTGATTTCTAAGCCGCTCTGTGGGTCGAGTGGCTTGAAAAAAGGTGAACCCCAATATAAAAGGAGGAACTGTCTATGCGTAAGATTCTCTCCCTGATCATGGCGCTGTGCATGGTGCTGAGCCTTGCGTCCTTTGCCGCCGCTGACGAGCTGCCCTATGTGGAGCTGCACTGGTATGTCTCCGAAGACACCCAGCCCGGCAACCAGGTGGTGTGGGATGCCATCAACAACTACCTGATCGAGAAGATCAACGCCAAGATCAATTTCCACTTCATCGCGAACTCCGAGTACAGCGACAAGATGACCCCCATCCTCATGTCCGGCCAGGAGGTTGACATCGTGAACGTCAACTCCAACCTGAACTATGTGGAATGGGCCACCAAGGGCGCTTTCGCTGAGATGGACGAGCTGCTCCAGTACGCGCCCGAGACCGCTGCCATCGTGGGTGAAGACTTCTTCAACGCCATGCGTGTCAACGGCAAGATCTACGGCATTCCTTCCGTGAAGGATTCCGTCCAGATGTACTCCGCGCGCTTCAACAAGACCCTGCTGGAGGAGATCGGCATCGCGATCCCCGAGGAAGTGGTGGACTACCGCTCCCTGGTGCCCTTCCTGTATGAGGCCTATGAGGCTCGTGACGTCAAGTACCCCGAGCTGAAGGCGCAGGGCGTGCCGATCACCCGCAGCTACCCCGAGATCCAGACCTGGGTGCAGTACGACAGCATCAACAGCCTCCTGGGCACTAACGTTGAAGGCGTTCCCGGCTTTGCCGCCTACGCTGCTGACGGCTCCGAGGTGTTCTCCGTCTATCAGACCGAGGAATACAAGGAAATGTGCCGCACCATCGGCAAGATGCGCACCGACGGCCTCTTCTACAACGAGGGCGACGTGTGGTACTTCGACTCCGATCGCGTGTTCAGCTGCTACTACCCCCTGCGCGACATCGGCTCTGGCTGGGTCGAGTGCGCCGAGTATGCGGATGACCCCATCAACATGAAGTGGGCGTCTGCCATGGTTCCCTACAAGTACAACGTGGCCCGCACCACCTACCTGCATGCGGCTGCGAACTGCATCTCCGCCACCTCCAAGAACCCCGAGCGCGCCATGATGGCTCTGGAGCTCATCAACTCTGACGAGTTCGTGGCCACCGCCCTGCGCTTCGGCCTGGAAGGCACCCATTGGACCCTCAACGAGGATGGCACCCTGAACATGAAGGGCACCCTCAACGAGAACAACGACAACAACTTCTACTGGTACGGCGCTCAGTTCGGCGCGCTGGTGAAGTGCAAGGTTCCCGCCGATAAGGGCACTGCGCAGTTCATGGAGAAGCTGGCTGCCGCCAACGCCAACGCCAAGGCCGGCAACATGGGCTTCATCTTCGATCCTACCCCCGTGCAGAACGAGGTCGCCGCTTGCTCCGCCGTCATCGACGAGTTCAATGTCAACCTCCAGTATGGCAAGATCGAGGAGTCCGAGATCGAGGGTCAGCTGAAGGCCTTCTCCGACAAGCTGGATGCCTCCGGTATCGCCAAGGTCGTCGAAGAGTGCCAGCGTCAGCTGGATGCCTTCCTGGGCAAGTGATTTTCGACGCGAAACGCCATTTCTCTTGACAAATCCATAAAAGAACGTTAACCTCAAGTGACCCACAGGGGGGCAGTTCGATTGCATCCTTGCGTCGAGCTGCCCCCCTTCTTTTCCCCGCCCGACCCGATGAAGAATTTTTGTGGGAGGCTCCTACCATGCCGGAAAGCAACCTGACCTATGCGACCCCGGAATCGCTGGGCATTCCGACCCAGGCGATCCTTGATTTCCTGGAGGACATGAAGACCTTCAGGATCCCGCTGCACAGCTACCTGGTGCTGCGTCATGGCAAGGTGGCGGCGGAGGGCTACTGTGCCCCCTTTGATGCGGAGCGCAAGCACCGCATGTATTCCATCAGCAAGAGCTTCACCTCCGTGGCCATCGGCATGCTCATCACCGAGGGGCGGCTGACGCTGCACGACAAGGTCGCGGACATCTTCCCCGAATACGTCCCCCAGAACCCCTCACCCTATATCCTCAAGGCCACCGTGCGCGACCTGCTCATGATGGCTGTCTTCAATGAAACCGGATGCTACGAATGGGACACCCCCGATTGGGTGCAGTGTTTCTTCGATAATGATACCTACAAGCAGATGCCCGGCACGGTCTTCCATTATGACACCAATGCCACCGTTGTCCTCTGCGGCATTGTGGAGAAGCTGACCGGCAAGCCGCTGCTGGATTATATGCGCCCCCTGCTGGATGAACTGGGCATTTCCAAGGACATCTGGTGCATCCAGTCGCCGGACGGACGCTCCTGGACGGGCAGCGGCATCATGTGTACGCCGCGTGACCTGGCACGCTTCGGCCTGTTCTGCCTCAACCGCGGCGAATGGAACGGCAAGCAGTGGGTCAGCCGTGAATACATGCTGGAGGCCACCACCAAGCAGATCAGCACCTATGTGTCCGATTCGGGCATGTGCCGCGACGGCTATGGCTACCAGTTCTGGATTCAGCCCGACGACGGCTTCTCCTGCAACGGCATGGGCAGCCAGTATTGCTTCATGTACCACAAGTATGACCTGGTCTTCGTCACCACCGCCGATGCGCAGGGGCTGAACAATTCGGAGGACTTCATCCGCGAATCCATGCTGCGCACGGTGCTGCGCAGCCTGAAAGACGCGCCCCTGCCGGAAGCGCCCGAGATGCAGCAGCGCCTCAAGGAGGCCTCCGTCCTGCACCTGCCCAGGATGAACGGCGCGCTGACCTCTCCCTGGGCGGAGAAGGCCAATGGCGTGAAGTATGTCTTCGATGACAACCGCTGGGGCTTCCGGTGGATGCGGCTGGATTTCAGCGCCGAGGCGTGCACGCTGACGTATGAGAAGCGCGGCGAAGTCGGCTCATTCCCGCTGTATCTGGGGGAATACGGGCCTGAATTCGCCTTCCCGGAGAAGGCCGCGGGCAAGCGCATCGACATCCTGGACACGAATTACCGCTGCCTCTCCCAGGCGGCATGGGATATGGAAAACACCCTCATCGGCAATGTCTTCGCGGTGGACGACTATCTGGGTTCGATCAAGATACAGTTTACCTTTGTGGAGGACACGCTGACCATCTTCGCCACGCGCTGGGCGGAGAACTTCTTCAACGACTGGCGCGGCTACCTCGCCGGGCATGCCGTGCAGGACGCATAACGAAAGGAAGCATCCATGATGAAAAAGTATGTGCAGGTCGGTCTGGGCTGGCGCGGCACGTTCTCCTATGCAGTGCCGATCGTGCGGGAATACGGCGATTGCGCCGAGCTGTGCGCCGTGTGTGACATCAACCCCAAGCGCGCGCATTACGTCAGCGAATACCTGAACAAGGAGATCCCCGTCTACACCGATTTCGATCAGATGCTGCGGGATCATCAGCCCGATGTGGTCATCGTGACCACCAAGGACTGCGCCCATGAGCAGTACATCGTCAAGGCGCTGGAATTCGGCTGCGATGTCATCACCGAAAAGCCCATGACCACCGACGACGTGATGTGCGCCCGCATCATCGAGACCGAGAAGCGCACCGGCCACAAGGTCACCGTCACGTTCAACTGCCGCTTCATGCCCTTCTATGTCCGCCTGAAGGAGCTCGTCTCCCAGGGGCTGGTGGGCGATGTGCTCAGCGTCCACTTCGAGTGGCTGCTGGATACCTCCCACGGCGCGGATTACTTCCGCCGCTGGCATTCCATCCGCGCCAATTCCGGATCGCTGCTCATCCATAAGGCCACCCACCATTTCGACCTGGTGAACTGGATCATCGACGATGAGCCGGTGAAGGTCAATGCCTTCGGGACGCGGCGCTTCTATGGTGACAACCGCCGTCCGCATGGGGAGAACTGCCGCACCTGCGCCGAGAAGGACAAGTGCGAGTTCTATATGGACATCGACAAGGCGGAAAATGGCATGATGATCCCCATGTACAAGGACGTGGAGGACGTGGACGGCTACATCCGCGACCGCTGCCTCTTCTCCGATGTCATTGACATTGAGGACAGCGTGTCCGTCAGCGTGAAATACAAGAAGGGCGCGGTGATGAGCTACTCCCTGACGGCGCATTCCCCCTATGAGTGCATGAAGCTGGTCATCAACGGCACGGAGGGACGTCTGGAGGGCGACACGGCGTTTGGCAAGGAGACGCTGAAGTTCTACAACCGGGACGGCGAGTGCATCAACTACGACCGCACGCGCGTCAAGCAGCGTCCCGGCGGACATGGCGGCTCTGACCCGGCGCTGCGGGATAACCTCTTCCGGGGCTATACCGACGATCCGCTGCACCAGATGGCGGACACCCGCGCCGGCGCAATGTCCATCGGCATCGGCATCGCCGCGAACAAGTCCATGGCGCAGGATCGCGCGGTCTACCTGGGCGAATTCCTGGGCGAATACTACCCCGAGATCAACACCGAAGGCAAATAAACCCAATACAGATCAGAAAAAGGAGCGTACATTATGCGTATCGTGATTTCCAAAACGGCTGACGAGCTGGGTCTGCGCGCTGCGGAAGCGTCCGCGAAGATCATCCGCGAGGCCATCGAGAAGAAGGGGCATGCCCGCATCATCCTGTCCACCGGCGCGTCCCAGTTTGAGACCCTGGAGCATCTGGTCAAGATGGACATCGACTGGAGCAAGGTCGAGATGTTCCACCTGGACGAGTATGTCGACCTGCCCGAGACGCACATCGCGTCCTTCCGCAAGTACCTCAAGGAGCGCTTTGTCGCCAAGACGAACGTGGGACAGGCGCATTTTGTGGACGGCACGGAGGCGGGCATCGCTGCCCTGACCGAGGAGCTGCGCAAAGCGCCGATCGATGTCGGCCTGATCGGCATCGGCCGCAACGCGCACATCGCCTTCAACGATCCGCCGGCGGACTTCGACACCCAGGTCGCCTACCTCATCGTCAACCTGGATACCACCTGCCGCAATCAGCAGGTGGGTGAGGGCTGGTTCGCCACCATCGACGATGTGCCGAAGCAGGCCGTCAGCATGAGCGTGTATCAGATCATGCAGTGCGAGCACATCATCTCCGCCGTTCCCCATGCCGAGAAGTCCTGGGCGGTGAAGGAGACCCTGGCCAACGAGCTGACCAACCAGGTGCCCGGCACGATGCTCAAGACCCATGCGAGCTTCCAGCTCTTTGTGGATGCCGCGTCCTACGCCGAGGTCAGCGAGATCAAGACCCTGGTGGGCGAGACCACCATTGAGGACTACCGCTGAGCCCTGAGAGATTGGGCGGGTGAATGATGCCTCTGCATCGGGGTTAGCTGCTGCACAACCGTTCTACAATGCTTTTTTCCGAAATGTCGGGGGGCGGATGGGTGAGGCGGCTGCATCGAGACCTCAAAGGGGACGGTGCGGCGA
>CAZJOA010000025.1:0-21869 GCA_964547515.1 uncultured Faecalibacterium sp. | reverse complement strand
TGTCACGGCGTATCCGTGGTGCTGGTATAGGAGGGGTTGATGGTGCTGCGGTCGGTCTCGACCTCGTGGAGGTAGTCCACCACCCAGATCTGCCCGTCGGTACGCATGCGGGTCAGCCCGTTATACCCGATGAGGTAGGGCACTTTGTGCTTGGTGAGGTAGTTCTTCGCGCCGTCCATCACGCCGGACGCACCGTTCATGAACGCCAGCTCCGGGTCGATCATCTCCAGGAACTCGTTCGCCAGCTTCACCTGTCCATGGTGGGGGTACTTGAGGATGTCCGCCTTCAGGCCTCCCTCCGGCGGATTGGTGAAATATGAGCGCTGAGCGCGGTTCTCCACGTCACCCGTGAAGAGGATGGTGCGTTCGCCGTATTGGATGAGCAGCATGGCGGAACGGTCATTGGCCTTCCACTTGCCGGTGTCGTTGCGCTGGATGACGCGCATGGTCACCTCGTCATGGGGACCCATGGTCAGCACATCGCCGTCAGCCGCATGCTCGATGGGGATGCCCTGCTCGTTGCAGTAGGCCACGACCTTCTTCATGTGGGCATCGAAGTCCTCCTCGAAGGTCAGGATCATCTTGCCGATGGGGCAATAGGCATCCACCGACGGGAAGCCGTCGATGTGGTCATCGTGCGGGTGGGAATTGTACGCCACGTCGATCTTCTCCACGCCCATGGAGGCCAGTGCCGTCCGGATGCGCCCCTTCATCTTCTGATTCAGCGTGGACGCATCGATCATCATGGTCTCCTCGCCGAAGCGGATGATGGCGCAGTCCGAGGAGAACACGCGGGGGAAGACGATCTCCAGCACAGGGGTGTCCTCCGGGAAGACGAACTCCTCCGTGAGGTTCTTCGTGCGGTCATAGACCACCTTGTCCGCGGCCAGGGCGGACAGGGGCAGCAGGCAGAGCAGCAGGAACAGGGAAAGCAGTCGCTTCATGGGCTGATCTCACTTTCATCAGGATTCCCCTCCATTTTAGTGGATAAAGGGGAATTTGTCAATCCGCCGGGGGAAGCATTTCCAGGCTTTGAAAAAGGCGGATGCGTCTGCGGATGACATCGCTTTTCGCGCTGTTTTCCGTGCGGATCTCCCTTTTCAGCACGCCGGACGCGACCTTTTGCACCGGATAAGCCACCATCTGCCACAGCCGCAGCACCGGACGCAGCACCGCATGACGCGCCGCCGGATAGGTCTCCTCCAGCATGGCGCGGCTGGGGAACATGTGCAGCGCCGCCCCTTTGACCTTCCAGACCAGCATGTACAGCGCATAGTGCAGGCCGCTTTTGCTCCGGCGAATGACCAGGCGGTTGTATTCCATGCCGCTGGCATAGCGCTCGTGCTCTTCCTTCACGCCCATGTAGCCGCCGCGCAGCAGGTCGTCTAACAGCGCGTCGCAGCAGGGGGCATTCTCCGGCGGGAGTCCGGGGAAGTCCGCTACGTCGAAGCCGCCATGGCGAATCATGCACCACAGGATGCCCGCGACGGCATTTTCATCATGCACCTGACGCAGGATGCCCCAATAGCGTGCCGCATCGATCGTCCCACGATGACGCGCGAAAAAGAGCGCTACATCCAGCATCATGCGCAGGGTCAGTCCGCCGAGGATGAAGTGCTTGAGCATGTGCAGGGTGAGGAAGATCAGCTGATCGGTGTCCCCCAGGGTGACGAAGCCACCGTCCGCCGCGGGGACGGTCTTCGGGGGCTCCTGCACCAATTCGGCCATGCCCACCCCACGAAACCACACATCGCGGATCAATTCGGAATACAGCGCCACATGCAATTCGATCACGCCGTACTTCCTGTGCTTGCACACCGCATGCTGACTGGTCGCAGCGCGCGGGGACACAACGAAGCCCTGCCCGGACAGATAGCGCAGCGCGTCCTTCTCCTGCCGGGGCGGGATGAGCACATCCGCATCGACACAGGCGCGGCATTCCGGGTGCGCATAGCTCTCCGCCACCGCATAGCCCTTCAGCAGCCGTACATCCAGCCCCGCCGCACGCATTTCCCTAAGCAGGCACATGATCCTCTGCCGACGCACCAGGCTGACGGAGGATTCGGCACGCATGCGCTCCAGCAGGCTTGTCCGCAGCGTCTCCGGACAGGGCAGTGCCGGTGAATGCAGCAGCGCACACGCCACTAAGGACAGCACATTCTGTTCCGCCGCCAATGCCAGCACCTGCGGCCAGTCCGCCGCCATGTCCCCCACCTTGTCGCCCCGTGCGCCCGCTGCGGTCAGGCGGAGCAGCTGCTGCATGGGCATCAGCGCCGTCGTTTCGGACATGTGTCCACCTCCTGAAATGGCGTCCTCCCGCATGCTCCGGGGGACGCCATCGATTTAAAGGGATTGCCGCTCCTTGTGGCTCGCGCTGATCTGACCCTCCTGCACCCCCTCGGTGCTCTCCTTCATGAAGACGGTCTTCACCGTGGCGAGGATGAGGTACAGATCCTTGACGAGGGACATCTCGTTGATATACATCAGATCCATCTGGAGCTTGTGATACGGCTCGGTATTGTACCGCCCGAAGACCTGCGCCATGCCGGTCAGGCCGGCCTTGACTTGCAGGCGGAGGCCGAATTCCGGGAGCTCCTGCTCATACTGGCGGGCGATCTCGGGGCGTTCCGGGCGCGGCCCGACGACGCTCATGTCCCCCACGAGGATATTGAAGAGCTGGGGCAGCTCATCGATGCGGCAGGCACGGATGAAATGTCCCACGCGGGTGATGCGGCTGTCGTTCTGCCCGGCGAGGCGTGCCACGCCGTCCTGTTCGGCATTGACGCGCATGCTGCGGAATTTGAGGATGGCGAATTGTCGGCCGTCGCGGGTCAGGCGTGTCTGACGGTAGAGCACCGGGCCGTGATCCTCCAGGAAGATGGCCAGAGCCGTCAGCGCCATGATGGGGGACGTCAGCAGGATGCCCAGTGCCGCCGCCACGACATCCAGGACGCGCTTGACGAAGAGGTATCCGCCATTGTGTCCGCCGCGCTGGACGCAGAGCATGGGCAGGGCGAAATTCGGGTTGTACGCCGCGCCGGAAAGCACGATATGTCCCAGCCGGGGGACGAAAAAGCCCCGCACGCCCCTTTCCACGCAGTATTTCGCGATGGCATTGGCCTGATTGGCGGACACATCCGCCACGAACACCGCCTCGCAGCCGTTCAGCTCCTTCAGCAGGGCGCTCGTTTCCATCCCGCCGACGTGGATGCGCTTGCACACATCGTATTTCCGCGTGAAGAACGGCGACAGGTACAGCTGCTGGAGCATGGCCTCATCCGCATAGACGATGGCCGTGTGCGGCGCACGGTAATGCCGGAAAAACGCGCGGTTGTACACGGTGCTCCACGCGATGCTGACCATTTCCTGCGCGATAAGCACCATCAGCATCGGCCAGACGGAGAACAGGCGATGCAGATACAGCGCGACGCACACACCGCCGACGAGCATGGCGAGGAGGTTGCTCAGCGTCTGCGACAGGATCAGCTCCAGCACGCGGGACTGACCCACATTGCAGGCCAGGTAGATGTGGTGCAGGAAGGTCAGCAGCGTCAGATACAGGCACAGGGTGACAGCGCCCTCCGCCAGTGTCAGGGGCAAATGGCACAGAAGGATCAGGCCGATGCCCATCAGTGCCGTCAGCAGAAGGCGATACCCCCAGACCCAGCAATCCATCCGGAGCGTGCCGTCGTGGCTGCCGATGATACTCATTGTCGTTCCTCTTTTCGTAATTACTCTATTCCACCGTGAGCAGCTTGTTCAGGTAGCCATCGTTGGTTGCCAGCAGCGTCGCCAGCTCACCCTGCTCGGTGATCTGCCCGCCCTCCAGCACCAGGGCATACTGCGCGGTGCGGACGGTGGCCAGGCGGTGGGCGATGATGAGGATGGTGATCTGCTTGTCCAGGTCGGCGATGGCACGGCGGACGGCGGTTTCGCTCTCGTAATCCATGGCGCTGGTGGCTTCGTCCATGACGATGAGCCGCGGGTTGCCCATCAGGACACGCGCCAGCACGATCCTCTGGCGTTCTCCGCCCGACAGCCGCACGCCCTCGTCCCCCAGCAGCGTATCCAGCCCCTCGGGCAGTCCCTCGATGACCGGCCATGCCTGGGCCCGCTTGAGCGCGTCCACCATGTCCGCCTCGGTGGCATGGGGATGGAAGCGCTGCAAATTTTCCCGCACGGATGCATTGAGAATCAGCGGGTCCTGGGGGATGTAGCCCAGGGAATGCCGCCAGGCCGGGAGGTTCTCGGGGGTCAGGGCGTGTCCGTCGATGCAGATCTCGCCCTCCGTGGGCGTAAGCAGCCCCAGCAGCAGGTCGGCGATGGTCGTCTTGCCCGCGCCGCTGCGCCCCACAAGCGCCGTGACCGTCCCCTTCTTCAGCGTGAAGGACACGCCGCGCAGGACATTCTCCGTCGCGCCGCGATAGGCGAAGGACACATCGCGGAAGGTGATGTCCCGCTCGAAGGGCAGGGGTGCATCCGCCGTATCGGCAGTGGCTTCCGCATGCAGGGTGGTGAAGGCCTCGCTGAGCTTGCGGAACGCCGGAACGGTGGTCAGGATGCTGTTGACACGGCCGATCAGCCCGGTGAACACCGGCCACAGGCGCATGAAGACGTACACCAGCACCATCAGGCGGGCGGTATCCATCTCGAAGAAGAGCACGCAGACCAGGAAGAACACGCCGATGACCCCTGCGGCGGCGATGGAATAGAGCATGGACGGGAATGCGCGGAGGCGGACGTATTTCAGCTTCGCATCGCGGAAGGAGCTGCTGACCTGCTCAAAGAGCGCGGCATGCTCCTTCTGCACGCCATAGGTGCGCACCTCCTTGATGCTGCGCAGCTGGTGGAAGAGCTCCTGATACATGCTGCGGTTGATGCGGATCATCTCGTCGCCATAGGCCTGGGAGCTTTTGAGCAGCTTGCGGAACATCAGCGCGCTGATGCCCCCGCAGACGATGACGAAGACCGTCACCGGGACGCTCAGCCACAGCGCGATGCACAGCGACACAGCCGCCGACACCACCGCCGTAATCAGGTGGATGATCTCCGCCGCGCCATAGCTGACCTGGCTGCACTGGGTGGTGAAGAGGTTGATGGTATCCGCCTGACGGCTGGCCGCCAGCGCCTCCCACTGCGCACCGGAAACGGTGTCATACAGGCGTTTGCGCAGGTGGTAGGCGTAGTCCTCCAGGAAGCGGTTCTCGCGGATGGACAGGGCACGGTTCATCAGCGCCTTGAGGACGATCAGCAGGAAATACCCGCCGATCATGATGGCGACCTGTCCGCCGTAGGGGATGTCTGCCAGGGGGGCGGTAAACAGCGTCAATGCCGACGCTGCGCCGTCGGAAATATCCAGCAGCCCCAGCATCGGCACCAGCATGACGATCGATATGCCGCCGGTGAGCGACACAGCGATATTCAGGAACAGGATCGTCAAAAAGCCGCGTTTATCGCGCGTCCAGACGTCCCGAAGCATGTCCTTCATGGGTTACTTCTCCAGGATGCCCATATCGGCGAGCTTGTCCAGCAGGGCATCCAGATCGGCGGCGGCGGTGGCCTCGTCCACGTCGTACTCATTGAGCACGGCGGTGAGCAGGTCATCCCGGCTGACGGGGTTTTCCAACTGCTTGTAGATGAACGCGCTGATCTCATTGAGCACGACCGCGCCCTCGAACTTGGCGATATTGTCGCCCGTGGGCATGACGATGAACTCGTCCACCACATTGCGTAGCGTAAAGCCGTCCTTGATCTTCATATCCTTCGCTTCCTCTCGAATCATATCGGGGTGATGCACCAGCAGGTCATAGATGGCGCGTGCGTCATCGGCGGTCGGGCCGCAGAAGACGCGATACACGGGCGTTTGCCGCACCAGACGGCGGACATTGGCCATCGCCATCACGGCGGCATCCGTGTCCCACATGGGGGTGAAGGACTGCTGCATGATGAGCTGACGCGCCTGATCCTCACTGAGGCGGCGGATGTAGTTGGCGGGCGAACGCCGCACCTCCATGATGCACCGCAGGGGGCGTTCCACATCGCGGAAGATCTGTTCCTTGCCGTCCCAGGGGACACCGCAGACGGTGCTGCCCTGTTTTTCCAGGCGGACGGCAGGTCGGTCGCCGCTGATCCACTGTGCGCCGAGCGCCTGGACCCACGCCCCCGCGCGGGTGGACTTCCCCAGACCGCTGTGGCCGGTGAACGCCACGGCGAAGCCATCCACCTCCACGCATGCCGCATGCAGGGACACGACCCCCTCGTAGCAGAACCGGCACTCGAAGGCCGTGCGGAGGAGGAAGCGGTTCGCCTGGGTCTCTTCATCATGCTGCCCCAGATAGAGAACAATGTCCTGATAGGACGAATCGGCCTCGGCATAGGGCAAATCACCGCCCTTGCGAAGCTGGTATCGCCAATGCGCCGCATCCGGGTGGAGGATCTTGATTTCTTCCATCTCCAGCCCCTTGCAGGGCGCTGGCGCGGACGCATTCAGCACAGTGCGATACCCGTGCCGAACCCTCTGAAACAAACTCTGCTCACCCATGCTTTACAAAGACCACGGCTGAACAGCGCAGATACTGGTCGGGAAGTTGGAACTCACGATGTTGCTGCAGGGCTTGGCGAACGCTCCGCTTTGATAGGTGCAGTAATCGATCTTATGGCCATCACCATAGCCATCGAATTTGCTGCTTTCCGCGACGACCTGCTCATCAAAGGAATAGTCAATCATCGTTGCCGTCGGTTTGACATACTTACGCTTCATTTTCGTTCTTCCTCTCACCGCTCACAGAGAGCGTCATTCGGCATTGGGGAAGGCATCCTTGTTTCCCGCATTCTTTTGCATACCCACGGGTTCAGATCGCCATTGAGTACACCGCCGCATTTTTCGGCGCAGCACCCCACACAGGCACTTTGCAATTCGCAGCCTGCACATTCTTCCGGCGGACGATACTGCTTCATCGTATCACGAATCCACACCCAAGCAGCCTCCAAGCCTTCTTCAAAGACGGACTTTGTCACTGCATGGAAGCCGATGCAGGGGGACATTTCACCCTTCCAGTTGATGTGGAAATGTGCCGCCCCCGCCGAACACGGAGCTCCCGCAAACGTTTCCTGCCCTTTGATCCGGAACTGGTACGGTTTCTCATGCGTGACGGCCGGATTCCGCGCCAATGCCTTGCGATATTCGCTTTCCATCTTACACAGCGCGACATAGGCCTGATTGTCGATGATGTAGTCGGCAATGCACCGTCCCGTATCAGGGCGTGCCGGGAGGGTCGTCGAACCGATGCGGTAATCCACATTCAGCTTATGAAGCAAATCAAGGATTCCCGCCATGTCCTCCTGCATGAAACGATTGGGGGTGACGGACAACTGCACACGGATGCCCGCCGCCTTGAGGCTTGACACAGCGTTGAGCACATCGTGGAAGCCATCACGCCCTGTCACCCGGAGATAGCCTTCCGGGCTGCTGCCATAGAGTGAAATTTGCACCGCGGATGGACGATAGCGCCGGAACAGCGCAATGTGCTCATCGCGAATCAGCTGAGCATTGGTCAGAACACATGTGTGAATTCCCCGTTCTGTCAAATAGCGGTAGATTTCCTTGAAGCCCGGATGTGTCAGGCATTCGCCACCTGTCAAGTCTGCGCAGGTGATCCCCGCATCCACCGCCTGACAGGCAATATCCAGCCACTCGTCAGTGGTCAGTATGCGTCCCTGCTGCTCCATCTGCTCACGTGACAGATGCATGTAGCACATTTTGCAGTCGAAGTTGCATAGCGGCGTCAATTCGAAGGAAGCACAGTACGGGCGTCCATGGAGGCGCGATTTCCGCAGTAGGAAATTCTCCATGTGGTGCATCCGCTGAACGCCCGTTATGCCTTCCCTGTCAAGGTCATCCAATAGCTCAGACAGCATTTCAAATTCTTTGACCTGTGTATCCAACCCATTCACCCATCCTGCCGTGATATGTGGTGCGCCGGTGCGCGGTCAGGCGTTAATAAAGCCGCAAGCATCAAAGCCAAACGCGACCACGTTCCTAATATCGCAAGTTGGATTACCGGTGAGAATTGTGATGGTGGGGGAGCTGGTGCCGCCGCCGCTGATGTCGTCCCCACTTGCCGCAACGACCTGGTCACGGTAGTTGAAGGCGATCTTGTCCGCACAAGGGGTTTCGTAGGTCTTCTTCATGTTCGTTCCTCCTTCTACATTTGGCGGGGTTGCGGGGCGGGTTAGCCCTGGTAGTTCTGGACATGTTCCCAATTTTTGCAGGTCTCCGGGCCTTCATTTGTCATCTGATTGATGCAAGCCTCGCCGCTCGCCGCGACCACCTGGTCACGGTACTGGAACTTCACGACCTCCAGGGATGGGGTCTCGTAAGACTTCTTCATGCTCGTTCCTCCTTCAACATTCAGTCGGCATGTGAGACGGTTTAGCCCTGATAGGTTTCGACCTGTATCGGAGCAGTACAGGCTCCACCCTCAATGGTGTTTTCATTCACATACCTGTTGATGCACGCCTGGCCGCTCGCCGCGACGACCTGGTCACGGTACTGGAACTTCACGACCTCCAGGGACGGGGCTTCGTAGGTCTTCTTCATCGTGTTGTCCTCCTTTTATGTCGATGGGGTCAGGGCTCTGGCTGACGGATGGTCAGCAGACCCTCAGCAGTCATTCGTTTCGCCCACGCGCAAACCTCCGGGCTGGCGTGGCCGATGGGTGCACCGGCGGCATGCTCCGCCACGCAGTGCTTGCACACCTCGCGGTAGGCGCAGCCCTCGCATTCCACCGGGCGGTGGAATTCCCGCGCGGTGCGGTTTGTCCTCCGCCATGCCTCGGCGAAACCCAGATCCGCCAGGCTGACGGCCGCGCACGGGAAGTTGTTGCAGGGACGCATGCCGCCCTGCCAATCCAGCGCGAAGCAGCTGCGCCCCGCGCCGCAGCGCACGCCGCAGGGGGTGTCCCCCGGTGGAGTGTCCGCCGGCTGACCCGGGTCGGGCAGGCTCTCCGGGGACACGTCGTCATCCGTGTTCCGCCCCGTCAGCGTCAGGCGCTGGCGCATCATGTCCACATAGGCATCCAGGTTCGCGTCCGCCAGAGCGCGTCCCGTTTCCTCCCGGGGCTTGAGCAGCCCCGCGTTGAGCGTGAACGGCAGCCCTTCGCCGTGGAGCAGGCGGACGACCTCTGCGCCATCCTGCATGAAGGCATTGGGCGTGACGGCGATGGTCTGGGGGATGCCCGCGGCCTGCAGGCGGCGGATGTTCCCCCAGACGGTCGCGAACGCCCGCCGACCCGTCACGCGCTCATAGGCCTCCTCGCTCGCGCCATACAGGGTGATCTGCACCAGCGCGGGCGGATGCGCCGTCAGAAAGGCGACCATGTCCGCATCCATGAGCACGCCGTTGGTGAGGATGTTCACCTCGATGCCCTTCCCCCGCAGGAAGAGGTACAGCTCCCGAAAGCCGGGGTAGGTCAGGCATTCGCCGCCCGTCAGTGTGGCGAAGAGCATGCCCGCATCGATGGCCTGCTGCATGTAATCCTGCCATTGCGCGGTGGACAGCAGGGACTTGCCGCGCAGCTGATCCGCATGCAGGTGGACATAGCACATCCTGCAATCCAGGTTGCACAGGGGTGTCAGCTCGAACGCACCGGCAACGGGCTGATTCTTCTCCCGCGCCTTGAAGTTGAGGTACTTCCGCACGGCCGCATACCGGCGGTAATCCGTCACGCCTCTGGCGTCCAGATCGGCCAGCAGCACCCGCAGCGACTTCGGCATTTGTGTGTCCGGCAAGCGTTTCACCTCCTGTGAAGCCCGATTTTCCGTGCCAGGCGTACCGCGAACCCCCTGCATCGCCGCAGGAGATTGCGCAAGGGCCTGCATGCCATCCAGCATCGCCCCCAGGCACGGGCGAGGGCATTGTCCAGGCGGATGCTCCGTCCGCCGCGCCGCACGCAGACCGCCTGACCCAGCACCTGTTCGGCGCTGATCCACGGGTCAGCCTGCCAGCAGTTGTCCCCCAGGGTCTGCACCTGCCGACCCCGTATCCGCCGCACGCGGTGCACCACATATCGGCCTTCGCCATGATGGAAGAGCACCACATCGCCGCGCCGGAGCGCGCCGTCCATCGGGCGGATGGTGACGAGGTCGCGTCCCCGCCGGATGAGCGGGCGCATGCTGTCCCCATCCAGGAGGATGGTCACCGGGGGCGCATCCCCCGTGCGGCTGAGGTCACACCAGGCGAGGATGCTGATGCTGCGCACCTGTGCGTCGGGGGGGAGGACGCTCATGGGCGCACCTCGTCAGCCTTACGCATTGCGCTTCCGCCCCTTCTTGTGGTAATAACCGGCATATTTGCGGGAATGGTAGTAATAATGGCGGTTGCTGACGGATTTGAACCGCACCTCGTTGAGCACCGCGCCCAGCACCGGACAGCCGATCTGCCGGAGCTTCTTCGCCGCGTCGTCGATGTCGGTCATCTTGCCCTGATGGTAGCCCACCACCAGAACCGCCCCGTCGCAGAACTTGGCCATGGCCACCGCGTCCACCAGAAGACCCACCGGCGGCGTATCCAGCAGCACGATGTCAAACCGATCGGCCAGCGCGTCGATGAGCTGCTTCATCTTGTCGGTGTCCAGCAGCTGGAGGGGGTTGGGGACGGCGTGTCCGGCGGGGATGAGCCACGCGCCGGGGAGGTTGGTCTGGTAGAGCACCTCATCGGCGCTGCAATGCCCGGCGAGGTATTCGGACAGGCCGTTATGCGGCTGACTGGCGTATTGCAGGCCGTACGCCGCCTGAATGCCGGACGCGCGCAGGTCGGTATCCACCACCACCACCTCACGGCCCATCGCGGACAGCGCCCGGAGGAGGTTCATCGTCACATAGGACTTGCCCTCGCCGGAATAGCGGCTGGTGACCATGATCCGGCGGACATCCGCGCCGCAGTAGGAGAGATTCGTCACGAGGGTATTGAGCCCCTCAGCGGAGAGATAATCCAGGGCGGGGAATCGGTTGAAGCGCAGGGACTGCTCGTTGGGGAAGTCCTCGGGGGTGGCGCGGCGCTCGGGGGTGCTGCGCTTCTTTTCCACGGGGAGGAGCGCCAGGGTCGGGATGCCCGCGTTCCTCTCGATGTCCTCGGGGGTCTTGGGGCTGTTGTCCAGCACGAAGATCAACGTCAGCAGACCCACCGCCAGGACGCTGCCCACCATGAAGCCCATCAGCATCGACTGCGTGCGGCTGGTGACATAGGCCGTGCCGGGCACGAGGGCGATGGAGAAGTCGCTGGGCTGCTCGCCCTTCATGGTGTTCATGATGAACTCCTTGGCGGCGCGGGCGTAGGCGTTGGCGATGTCCGCCGCGAGCTGGGCATCGGTGTTCACCACCGTGATGTAGAGCAGGCGGGTGTCCTCCGGGTTGGTGACGGTGAGCATGGACTGCATCGCCGCGTAGGAATAGGGCAGCTGGAGCTCCTCGCGCACCATCTCATGGACTTCCCAGGTCTTGAAGACCTCCTGATAGTCCAGCGTCAGCACCGTGCCCAGCTGCAGGTCGGCGATGCTGATGCCGGAGCTGGCCGGGTTGACGATGTACAGCTTGGCCGTGGCGGTGTAGGTCGGCACGGAGCGGGAGGCATTCCACCCGAAGAACGCCGTGAACACCAGCGCCGAAAGCAGCACGCACCAGAACTTCTCCAGCACGAAGAAGAACAGCCCCATCAGGTCGATGGTCTTGGGCTGCGCACCGGCGGACGGCTCCGTTCGCGGGGAAGGGGCGTTCATGCTTTGCAGGGTCTGCTCGACCGTCCGGCGGATCAGCTGCTGGAGCTGTTCATCCTGGGATGTCGGCTCTGCGTGGTTTCCGCCGAATGCGTTGCGATCCATTTTATCCATTACTTCGCTTCGTCCTCAGCTTCCTCAGTCAATACTTCGCTGAAAATCACCAGGAAGGCGGGCTGCTCCTCCATTTCGGGGAGGACGAGCTGCTGATAGACGATCTCCAGATCGCCATCCGTCTCCATGGCATCAGCGCGCAGGTAAAACCACTCGAAGCCGGGGGTCTCGGCATCCGCACGCCACAGACCCAGCAGCGCGAAGGTCTCTTTTCCCTGCTGATAGGCGGTGGGGAAGCGGTTCTCCGTCGCCACATCGCCGTAGGTCTCGTGATAGTTCTCCGCCATCACCGCCGCCACGTCGTAGATGACCATGTCGTCCAGGGGCGCGGTCGGGTGAGCGGCTTCCGCCTGCTGGCGGACATTCTCCGGGTAATGCGCGATGGCGCTGTTCCCCGCGCTGAGGAAATCCGCCAGGCTCGCCATTTCGGCCTTCATCTCATCGGTCAGGTCGACGAAGAAGATGCGGAAGAGATCCTCCAGCTTTTCGCCGATGACGCTGCGCCATTCGACCACCTGGATGATGTCCGCGGCGGTCTTGCTGGGATGGGCGACGGTCTCGTAGCTGATGAACTCACTGCGGGTCTCCGTGCCGCCCGGGCCGGGGCGGACGGTGAGCACATGCACCACCGTGCGATCCGGCGTGAGGGCGAGGAAGTCCTCCGCGGGCATGTCATAGGTGATGACGCCGTTTTCCGGCACATGGCCGCGATAGGGGTAGTACGTCCAGGTTCCGTCCGCCTCCTGACGGCACATCACCACGATGATGAGCTGTCCGGGGAAATAATCCGGCTCCAGGGTCATGCGCATGGTGACGGTCGCGGGCGCGTCCCCGGTCATGGACAGCTGCACGCCCACAAACTCGGTCATGTACAGGCTGTCGATGTCCGTGCCGTCCGCCAGGGCAGCGATCTTCTGCTGGGTCGCCTCGTCATAGAAGCGCACCGGGCGGTTCTTCTGATGCCACACGAAATCGTAGATCTTCTCCAGCAGCGCCGCGGCCTCGGGATCGGGCTGGAGGATGTCCACCTGTCCCGCCGGCTCGGCCACGAAGGCGTGGAACGAGTCCTGCGTCATCACGCTGGGGACATCGGCGTATTCATCGGCGTACATCTCCGCCAGCGCGGCTGAGGCCGTCAGCAGCAGCAGCGCCAGCAATGCGCCGAAGAGCTTCTTTGCCATGATTCTTCCTCCTTGCTTGTTTCAATATCATTTGAACCACAGGCTGACGATCAGCTGCGTCAGCGCATCCTCATCCGGCCAGAACTCGGTGAAGCCGTCCGCCCCGGTGGTATGCGTGCCCTGCACCGTGGCGAAGGGCTGCCAGGCGTAGCCGGCGTAGCGCTGCAGGTCGCTGAGCATCTCCGCCTGACGCAGATTCGTCTCGAGGTGGCCGTCCAGCGCATGGAGCACGTCCTCCAGCAGCGTCTCGGTGTCCCCCTTTTCCCCGCCCCGGGGGAAGAGCTTTTCCAGCAGGCGCTCCAGATACACCTGCTGACGGCGCATACGGGCGGCATTCGTGCCGTCGCCCACGGTCATGCGCCCCCGGACGAAGGCCTCGGCCTGCTTTCCGGTGAGCAGCACCGTCGCGCCGCGCTGCATGGCGGGATCGATGGCGGTGAAGTCATCCGTCAGGGTGACCTCCACGCCGCCCAGCGCATCGTTGAGGATGGCGATGCCCCCGATGTCGACGGCGATATAGCGGTCGATGGTCACATGACCCAGCAGGTCGGACAGCGCACGCATGGTGTTCTCGCTGCCGGTCGCGTCCTTGGCGTGGAAGGCCTGTGCCAGGCAGATCTGCATCTGCCGCGCCCCCGACGGATGCCCGAACACGCCATAGGTCGTCACCCGCGCCATGGTGTCACGATCCACCATGAGGGGGGTGATCGTCCTGTTCCGCCGGTCGATGCTCAGCAGCACCAGGAAGTCCGCCTGGACGCTGCTCTGATAGGCATCGCCGTCCGAACCGCTGCGATCCACGCCGATGAGCAGATAGTTGGTGATCTCCATCTCGCGGTAGCTGAACGTCTGACCGTCCTTCTCCAGCGTGATGGCGGAGGTGAACCGCCCGTCCAGCGAGCCGTAGGTCTCCTCCTGCGCGTCCTCCTTTTCGATGCCCATGAGCAGGAGCACCGCCAGGAGGATCAGCAGGGCACAGTAGACCGCGATGAGCATCGCCGTCCGGGTCGCCTTGGCACGTCCCCAGGTCAGCGTCGTTTTTCTCGCGGCCATGCCTTCGCCCCCCCCTTGCCCCCTGTATGTCCTCCGCATAGAGTCCGGGCATTTTGTCATCCTCTATTATAGCACATCCCGCCCGGTTTGTGACCACCCATTTCAGCGGAAAATGGGTAAAACTTCCCGAACGCTATAGATTCAGATGCTCCTTCAGCGCCTTCCGGCTGGTCACGCCCACCTTCTGGTAGATGGTGGACAGGTGCAGCTTGACGGTGTTGATGGAGATGTGCATGTAGTCGGCGATCTCCTGATTCGTCTTGCCGCGCGCGGCGAGCATGGCCAGGGCGAATTCATGCGGCTGGAGCTGATCGGTCACCTTGTTTTCGGACTGGGGATTGTGGATCTTCATCCACCCGCGGCTGAAGCGGATGACCTTGTACGCCAGCACCCTGTAGCCCTCGGGGTCCTGGTCGCGCAGCTGCTTCTCGATCTGCCCCTGCAAAAGGCCGTGATGCTCCACGAAGGGCTGCATGAAGTGCTCGCGCTGGGCGATGCTCCAGGCCTTCTGGAAGTATTCGTCCGCCTGATGCTCGTCCCCCATATTGAATGCGGCGATGGACGCGATGAGCGCCAGATACACATTCACGATGGGATAGCGATCCATGCCCAGCAGCATGGCGGCCTTGGCCTCGCCCAGCGCCACGGCGTATTCGCCGCGCAGATACTCCGCATGGGCGACGCCGTACATGGCGTACAGGCGCGTCCCCTCCGGGAGATAGGGCAGCAGCTCCGGGGCAAAGAGCTTGATCTCCCCCTCCGTGTGGAAGAAAACGTCGATCAGGAAGCGCAGCATGTCGTTCATCGCGGCGATCTGCATGTCCTCCGCCTCCAGCATGCCCTTCCGCATGCGCTGGAGGTCGGCTTTGACGATCTCCGCGTTCCCCAGGGCAAGGCTGGCCATGCTGTGCACCAGCAATGCCGCAGCGCGGATCTCGATGCTGTCGCTTTTCATATAGCGCGCCGATTCCCGCGCGCAGACGACATAATTCGCCTGGAAGTACAGCAGCGCCGCGTGGGCAACGCCGCGTTCCTCGTCGTCCGCGATCGTTTCGATCATCTCGGCGGTCGTCCGCCCATGGGTGTCCGCCCAGATGGGCATGAAGGTCTTCGCGTTCCGCCGCGCGGGTGGCTCTGACTCCGCGGGGATGAACCACATCCCCTCATCGAAGTGCGCACCGGCGAGCCGTCCCACCTGCGCCCATCGCAGGACGGTCTGCGGGTCGATGCCCTTGCGCCTGGCATAATCCTCTAAACAGACATGGCACATTGTTGTTCGTCCTCCACTGGCATCCGATCAACGGAAGCAACCCTGTTCTGTCCGGGGAACATTCCAGTTCCCCAGCATCATTATAACACATGCGTTCTGTTTTGCGCAAGCCCTGCGGAGGGTTATTCGCGTCAGGATCAGCACCATTGGCGAACGTCTGCATGTTTCCTGCACGGCTGACACGACAGGCGGCGCATTCCGCCACTGATCCGTTCAAAAAAAAGGAGGCCGCTCCACCGGAGCAGCCCCCATCCTTTTCACGCAAAGAACAGCTTGTTCAGCGTCATGGGATCGACATATTCGCCGTCCTTGTAGACGCGCATGTTGCCCGACGCGATTTCGTCGATGAGCATGACATTGCCGTTCTCGTCATAGCCGAACTCGAACTTGATGTCGTACAGCTCCAGCCCCTTGGCCTTCAGGTCATCGGCGACGATCCGGGTGATGGCCTGGGTCATGGCCTTCAGGTCGTCATACTGGGCGGCGGTCATCACGCCCAGGTCGACCAGGCCGTCACGGGTGACGAGGGGATCGCCCTTCTCGTCGTTCTTGAAGGTCGTCTCCACATAGGCCGGCAGATCCTGCCCCAGGGTGCAGTAGTCCGAATAGCGGCGATAGAACGAGCCCACCGCCTTGTAGCGGCAGATGACCTCCAGCCCCTTGCCGAAGACCTTCGCGGCCTTGACCTCCATGGTGGTGTCCTCCAGATTGGCGGACACATAATGCGTGCGGATACCGGCGGCGTTGATCTTCTCAAAGAAGTAGATGGACATGCGCAGGTTCACATCGCCCACGCCCTCGATGGTCAGGCCGACGCTGTTCTCGCCGGGGTCGAACACGCCGTCCTTGCCGGTGCAGTCGTCCTTGAACTTCAGCAGGCAGTTGCCATTCTCCAGCGCGTAGACATTCTTGGTCTTGCCGGTGTAAAGAAGCTTCAGATTCTCCATGAATTGCCCTCTCCATTTCTCTGTGTCGGTCGCCATGCGCCGCCATCATTCGGTGAACCGCGAATAGTATACCGCGTGCCGCTGTCATTTGCAAGGTTTTTCGGCGAATTTCCGAATATTTTTTTGTTTTCCGGCGGAATCATTCGTTCTTCGGCAGGATTCCGACCAGATGGTGCAAATCACCCTTTCACCCGCAGCGTCCGGATCTCGAAGGGCCTCATCCGCAGGCGGACTTCCCCTCCCTCGCCCAGCATTTCGCCCGTTTCGCCCTCGTCCATCGCCGACTCGTACACCCGCGCCGCAAAGGGCAGGCGCAGGGTCACATCCGCATGGGTGCGGAGGCTCTCATACAGGCGGAGGATGATGTCCCCGCTGCCGTCGTCCGCCGGCTTGACGGTCTCGATGATGGCCGCCTCGCCGGACACGGTGAACCCCGCCGTTTCGCGGCCATCCTCCGCAAAGGCATACCCCGCCTTCACCACGCCGCTCTCCCGGAACGATGTGGCAAAGGGCATAATGGCATAGCGGAAGGCCTGTTCGCCCCGGTCGGCGGTGTCATCGGGCACAAGGGGCGCACGCAGCAGGGACAGGGCGATCTCGCCCCGGTCGGTGGACACGCCGCGGATGCCATCCGCCAGAATGGCGAAGCCGCGGTTCTCCTCGCACAGCGCCGTCCAGCGGTTGGAGCAGCTCTCATAGCGATCCGCCGCGAAGGCATGGGACGCATGGCAGGGGCGGCGCACATGGCCGAACTGGATCTCGTGCAGCGCGTCCTCGCAGAGCACATTGGACGCAAAGTGCACCTTCAGCAGCTTTCGGCGCTCCTGCCAGTCCACATGGCAGTCGAAAAGCACACGATCCCCCGCCAGGCGGATGTGCACCTGTGCACTGCTGCCGCCGAAGCGATAGTCCGCCAGCAAGCCGCCGTCCGCCGCCTCAAAGGGCATGCAATGCACGCGAAGCACGCCGTCCAGGCGATGCCTGCGCCAGTCGCGGCTCATCTCCCAGCCGTCATAGACCGGTTCGATGTTCTCATACAGCTGCCAATCGTTCATCTTCTGTCCGATGTCCATCAGGGGGACGCCATTGCGCTTGTCCATGATGGACGTGACCGCCCCCTGCCGATCCACCGTCACGCGGAGGAGGTCATTCTCCATCAGGAAGCCCTCCGCCGTTGGGGTGACGGCGGACACCTCGTGCACGGCGGGCGCATCGTCCCCCCGGGGAAGCCGCTCCAGCAGCGCGTCCACCGCCTGGATCTGGGTCAGCAGCGCCTGCTCTGCTTCTTCATGCACGCGGCGGATGCCCACGCCCCCCGCCACATCGTGGAACTGGTGGAGCATCAGCACGTCCCATGCCTTTTCGATGACGGGCATGTGCTCGGCGCGCGCCGCAGCCGGCAGCACCGCCAAAAGCGCCTCGGCATCGTGGAGCTTGCGCTCCAGCGCGGTCATGCGCTGCTTGGTCCTGACCTGGGTGGTGTACGTTCCGCGATGCCAGGACAGGTAGAGCTCGCCCACCCAGCGATTGCCCTCGGCCTGACGGGACGTTTCCTCAAAGAACGCCCGCAGTCCGCCATAATGCGCCCGGGGCAGCCCCTCCAGATCGGTCATGCGGCGGATATTTTCGAGCATGTCGCGCGTCGCCCCGCCGCCCCCGTCCCCGAACCCGAAGGGGTAGAGCAGCGTGTCGATGTTCTCCTGCTGGACGCGGTTGTCGTTCCAGCGCTGCATGAACTGCCCCGGCGTGACCTGGGCGTTGTTCTTGAAGAAGGACAGCGCCTCCACGGTCGAGCCGTCGATGCCCTCCCAGACGAAATTCTGATAGGGGAAGCGTTCGCATTCCGGATCGGCGCGCAGGAGCTTCTGCGTGGCGAAGTACGGCACGTTCAGCCTGCGCAGGAGCTGCGGCAGTGCGCCGGAAAAGCCGAAGGTATCCGGCTGCCAGGCCACCTGACTGTCCACGCCGAAATGCTCGCGGAACCAGCGCTTCCCGCGCACAAGCTGCCGGATGAGGCTCTCGCCCGAGGGCAGGTTGGTGTCGCATTCCACATAGAACGCGCCGTCCGCATCGATCTGTCCCCGGCGGAAGGCTTCTTCCACGCGCTGCCAGATGGCCGGATGCTGCGCCCGCAGCATGTCCAGCAGGCGCGGTTCGCACAGCAGGAAGCGATACTCCGGATATTCGTCCATCAGCGCCAGCTGATTGGCGTAGGTGCGGGCGACCTTGTGCCAGGTCTCCTCCTCCGGCCAGAGCCAGGCCAGGTCGATATGGCTCTGCCCCAGCAGCCACATGGTCGGCGCGGTCGAGCCGTTATGGCAGTCCAGCGCAGGACGGAGCACCTCCCGCGCCCGCAGGAAGGACGCCTGCCGCACATCGGCGGGGGCTTCGAAGTCAGCCGTGCAGGTGAAGTCCATCAGCGCCTTCGCCACCCGCTGATACCGCAGGGACTTGCCGTCCAGCTGACACAGCAGGTCACAGAGCACCTCCACATCCAGGTGGAGCTGATAGGCCGTTTCGTTCCACACCGCCAGGACACTGGGCTTCACGGTGCACTGCGCCCGGGGCACGGGCGGGATCGCCGCCTTCTCCGGCGGACAGGGATTCATGTTCTCCAGGCGCGCGCCATGTCCGGCGTAGCTCTCGATCAGCACGGACACCCTGTCCCCCGGCACGCCCTCCCGGCGCAGGGTGACGCAGCTCCGCCCCTTGTCGTTCGAACCGGCGGCCATGCCGTCCACATAGATGAGCTGTTCGCCGCCCATGCCGGGCAGGAGGATGACGCGCTGTCCGGCGCATTCCTCGGGCAGGGAGAATTCCGCCCTGAACCAGGCGTACTCCCAGCATGCGCCCCATTTCGTGCCCGCCGGGAAGGGCTGCACCGTCCGGGCGGACGCTTCCTCCGGGGTCAGCCGGTCAAAGGTGGTGAAGCCCGCAAAGTCCACCGTGGCGATGGGGGTATACAGGTGCGCCTTCAGCGCCTCACGCCAGGCTTGGATGCGCTGACGCTTCTGCCGGGGCAGTCGATTCATGTGCCTTCCTCCTCCGATCGATCCTTTGTCACCAGTAGGGTCGCGGCGATCATCCCGGCCAGGGCGACATAAAAGCGCACGCCCGGCCACTCACGGAGGATCACCAGCGACAGCAGCACCCCGATGAAGGGCGCAATGGCATAATAGGCGCTCGTCCGCGCCGCACCCAGGTCACGCTGGGCATACACATAGAAGAAGATGCTCAGCCCGTAGGCCACAAAGCCCAGCAGGAGCACCGCCGGAACATAGCGCCAGTCCGGGAAGGCCTCGCCCTTGAGCAGCGCGACGAGCATCGCCCCCAGCCCCGAGCCGAGTCCCTTCACCACCACGATGCCCTGCGGGTCGGACTGCGAGAGCATGCGCGTGCAGTTGTTCTCCAGCCCCCAGCAGCAGCTCGCCAGCAGCACCAGCACCGATCCGCCGGAGAACACCCACCCGGAGGCCTCCTCCACCGTCAGCAGCACGCTGGACAGCACGATCAGCCCGATTGCGAACCACAGCCGTCTGCCAATGTGCTCCCGGAAAATCAGCAGGGCGATGAGCGACGTGGCGACGATCTCGAAATTGTTCAGCAGGGACGCATTGGCGGAGGACGTGCCCCGGATGCCCAGCATCAGCAGGATGGGCGCGGCGATGTCCAGCAGCACCATGCCGATGGTGTAGAGCCGATTCGCACCGCCCAGGCCTTCCATGCGGATGACCTTCCCGCCCGGCTGACGGCGGACGACCCCCAGCCCCAGCATGCCCAGCCCCGCGCCCAGATACAGCAGCGCCGCCATCATGGACGGCTCGACCCTTTGCAGCAGCAGCTTGGATACCGGCGCGCTCAGCGCATACAGCGCCGCCGCCAGCACCGCAGAGAAAATGGCCTTGCTTTCCTTCATGTGTCCGCCTCGTTTCCGGTTCTGATCGTGCCTGATCGTGTCCTACCTGCCGGTTTCGACCGACAGCCTTTTCCCATTCGACCGGACGATGATGTCCCCATCACGATCCGTCCGGCAGACCTCGGGATGCCATGCCCTGCCGTCCAGCAGCTCCAGCGTCTGCTGATGCGGATGGCCGTAGGGATTGTCCGCACCGCAGGAAATGACGACATAATCCGGCATGAAGGTACGCAGGAAGCGATAGAGCGTCCCGGTGTACGACCCGTGATGCGGCAGCTTCATCAAATCGATCCGGTACGGTTCATCGTTTTTGCGCTGATATTTGTCGGCGAGTCTCGTCTGCGCCGCCTCCTCAATGTCCCCCGTGAACAGGAAGCGTGTGTCCCCATAGGTGATGAGGAGCACCAGGGAATCATTCTCCTCCTGCGCCGCCGAGTCGATCACCTCGACCGTGGCGCTCCCCAATTTGTAGGTATCTCCGATTGCCGGGACGGTGATCCGGGAACCGTTAATCTCCAGCTGATGCGCAAAGTCCCGGAACGCTTGGGTATCCCTCTGCGACGCATTGCAGAGCGTCACCCCGATGGATGAGGCATAGGTGAGCGCCTTCGCCAGGCCGCCGCAATGATCCGTATGCAGATGCGATACCGCAAGGATGTCCAACCGCTGAATGCCATTCTCCTCAAGGGCATCATAGACCGTATCCCCCGCCGTCACATCGCCGCCGTCGATGAGCATGTAGTGCCCGTCGCATGCCACCAGCGCTGCATCACCCTGCCCCACATCCAGGAAACGGATGCTGAATGTCGAATTGCGCTCCTGCCTCGTGCAGGCGCATTGGCACAGCAGGAGCGCCGCCAGCAGGATGCATGCACCGATTCTTTTCTTCATTCCTGTTCGAATACCACCTTGTCCGCAAAGATCCAATTCGTGTGATGCTCCGTCACCCGAAAGCGGTAGCAGTGCGTGCAGTCCGCACCGTTGCTGATCTCGACGGTCACCTGCGCGTTGGCCGTCCAGGGATAGTCCGCCATTTTCCCGCTGGTATAGGTCGCAAGGAAGGTATCGACCGTCTCCCCCTTGCGCTCGACCCTTTTCACGCGGCAGTCATCAAAAACCGCCGTCTCCTCGCCGTCAGTCACGCGGATCACCACCTGCGCATTCGCCGTCAGCAGGGATGCCGGAATGACGACCCTGTCCCGATGCATCCCGATGGACGCATCCTGCGCCGGGGCTGAAAAGGAGTACCGCTGATTCACGGGCACGGACAGGAAGACACCATGCGTGTCGGTCTGCAAAATGGCCTCGATCTCCTGCTGCTCCGCGGCGGAGATGTGCATTTCCTCCGCCAGCGCAAAGAGCAGGTCGCAGTTCAGGCGCAGCGGCTCATACATCGGCGGAAGCTCGGTCTTTCGGCGTTCCTTCAGCCCCTGATTGTATTCCTTCAGGCGCTTTTGCTCCTCCCTGTATGCCTGTTCGGCCTTCTTCTTCTCGTCCTCGGTCAGGAAGCGCTCATCCGGCTTCTCCAGGGTGACCTCGGCCACCTCCGTCAGATAGGTGCGATTCAGTGCACGCTGCTCATCCAGCAGGATCGTCACATTGTCGTAGGCAATGTCA
>CAZJOA010000024.1:0-22311 GCA_964547515.1 uncultured Faecalibacterium sp. | reverse complement strand
ACCCCCGGTGCGGAAAATCCCTGATTTACCCCCTTGCGGATGCGCGCAAAATGTGCTATATATGCTTGTGGCGCGCACCGCGCAGCCATCACCCGAACGAACACACATGGAGGCTTCACCATGGCACGCAATACAAACCGCGACCTGACCCAGGGTTCACCGATGCTGCTGATCCTGGGCTTTTCCCTGCCGCTGCTGGGCGGATTCCTCTTCCAGCAGCTCTACAGCTTTGTGGACACGGCCATCGTCGGACGCTTCCTGGGGTACGACGCGCTGGCTGCGGTGGGCTGCACCAGCTCGCTGAATTTCCTCATCAACGGCTTCTGCATGGGGCTTTGCTCCGGCTTTGCCATCCCCATCGCCCAGGCCAAGGGCGCAAGGGATGACCGCGAACTCCGCCGGTTCGTCATGCATTCGGTCTATCTCTGCGCCGTCATCTCCGTCCTCATGGCGCTCATCACCGGCTTCGGCAGTCCCCTCTTCCTCCGCCTGATGAAGACCCAGCTCGAATTGCAGGACATGGCCGTCAGCTACATCCAGCCCGTGTTCTTCGCCATCCCCGCCACGGTGCTGTATAACATGGCCGCAGGTGTCATGCGCTCCCTGGGGGACAGCCGCACGCCCATGATCGCCATCGTCATCGCCGCGCTGATGAACATCGCGCTGGATCTGCTGTTCATCCTCGTCTTCCGCATGGACGTGGCCGGTGCAGCCTGGGCGACGGTCATCAGCCAGCTCACCAGCGGCCTGTGGTGCCTGTGGGTGCTGATGCGCCGCTTCCCCGCCCTGCGCATGGAGAAGGATGACCTGCGCATCCGTGCGCCCTTCGTCCGCCGCCTGCTGGGCATGGGTCTGCCCTTCGGCCTGCAATACTCCATCACCGCCATCGGCTCCGTCACTGTGACCGTCGCCGTGAACGGCCTGGGCACGGTCGCCGTCGCCGCCGTCACCGCCGCCAGCAAGCTCACCATGCTCTTCTCCATCGTGTTCGATGCGCTGGCCAGCGCCATGGCGACCTTCTCCGGGCAGAACGTCGGCGCAAAGAAGCTCGACCGTATCGGTCAGGGCCTGAAGTCCGCCGCCATCGTCGGCAGCATCTACTGTATCCTCGCCTTTACGGTCATTTACTTCTTCGGTCGGGACATGGTCTCCCTCTTCGTCGATGCGGATGACCCCGCCATCATCACCAAGGTGCTGGACAAGGCACAGCAGCTCCTCGTCGTCAACGCCGCGCTGTACATCCCCCTGCTCTTCGTCAACATCGTTCGCTTCACCATCCAGGGGCTGGGCTTCACCACCGTTGCCATGACCGCCGGCGTGATGGAGCTGATCGGCCGTTCGTTCGTGGCCATCCTGCTCGTGCCCCGGTTCGGATACGACGCGGCGGTGTGGGCCAGTCCCGTGGCATGGCTGCTGGCGGACGCATTCCTCATCCCCTGCTATTTCACGGTGATGAAATGGCTGCGCAACCGCCTTCGCCTGACCGGTCAGGCCACCCAAAGCCCCAAGGAATTCTACAAGGCCGGCTGACCCCTCTTGACACGTCCGCCGCGCTGTGCTATTGTATCGGCAGATGACCCCCACCCCAATACATCGGAGGTATGACCCATGATCGCGAATCGTCCCCCCATGGGCTGGAACAGCTGGGATTGCTACGGCGCGGCCGTCACGGAAGACATCGTCCGCCAGAATGCCGAATACATGGCCGCACACCTGAAGGCGTACGGCTGGGAATACGTCGTGGTGGACATCCAGTGGTATCAGCCCACCGCACTCAACCACCAGTATGAGGCGTTCGCCCCGCTGACGATGGACGAATACGGCCGTCTGCTCCCGGCGGAGAACCGTTTCCCATCGGCCGCCAATGGCGCGGGCTTCAAGCCCCTGGCGGACTATGTGCACAGCCTCGGGCTGAAATTCGGCATTCACATCATGCGCGGCATGCCCCGCATGGCCGCCCACAAGCACCTGCCCATCCAGGGCAGCGCCTACGCCTGCCACGAGGCCGCCAACCCCAACAGCATCTGCTTCTGGAATCCCGATATGTACGGTCTGCACTGCGACCGGGACGCCGCCCGCGCCTATTATGACAGCATCTTCCGGCTCTATGCCCAGTGGGGTGTGGACTTCATCAAGTGCGACGACATTGCGCGGGAATATCCGCAGTGTCAGCGGGAGATCGAGGTCATTTCGGAAGCCTGCCGTGCCTGCGGCCGGGACATGGTGCTGTCGCTGTCGCCCGGGCCTGCGCCCGTGGAACGCGCCGAGCACCTGAAGCAATATGCCAACATGTGGCGTATCACGGATGACTTCTGGGATGAGTGGCGGCTGCTCAAGGGCATGTTCGAACGGGCGGAGAAGTGGTGCATCCACGCCGCGCCAGGGCATTGGCCGGATGCGGACATGCTGCCCCTGGGCGCGCTGCGCCAGTGCTACGATGCCAGCGACTGGACGCATTTCACCCAGGCCGAACAGCGCACCATGATGACGCTCTGGTCGATGATGCGTTCCCCGCTGATGATGGGCGGCGAAATGACGAAGAACGACGACTTCACGCTTTCGCTGCTGACCAACGCGAACGTGCTGGCGATCGGCCAGGAGAGCTTCTGCGGGCATCCCCTTTGGACGACGGAGGACGAAGCCGTCTGGGTCGCGCCGCGTCAGGATGGACAGGGCATGTATGTGGCGCTCTTCAACCTGGCGGACGAAACGCGCACGGTGTCCGTCGCCGCGACGCAGTACGCCGGGGGACAAAGCGCCACCGAGCTGTGGACGAAGGCGGAATGTTCCGCCGCGGACGGGCTGACGGCCACCCTCGCGCCACATGACGCGGTGGTCTATCTGGTGAAGTGAGCGAACCCCATACGGACAAGGCCGTCCGACTCCATCGTGAGTCGGACGGCCTTTTTGCTGTGCCTTCAGCGCGCGGGCAGCATGGTGTTGCTGTCCCGCAGGAGATCGTCCCCATAGATCACGCGGTACTGCGTGGGGGTGCAGCCCTTCACCTCACGGAAGACGCGGTTGAAGGTCGCGATGGAGTTGAAGCCGCACTGGAGCGCCACCTGCGTCACGGGCAGGCGCGTCCCCGAGAGCAGCTCCATGGCCATGTCCACCCGCCGTCGCGACAGATACTGCGTGAAGGTCTCGCCCGTGTGCTGACGGAACATCCGCGACAGCGTGTACCGCGAGAACCCCGCATACGCCGCCAGGCTGTCCAGCGACATATCGTCCATGTAGTTCTTGTTCAGGTAGTCCAGCGCCCGGTTGAACGCATCCTCCCCCGACAGCTGACGCTGGAGCGCATTCAGCTCCGCCGGTGTGGCATCCCGCCGCAGATACGCCTCCCCCAGAAGCGCATAGATCTCCAGCAGGTGCGCGTAGTTGTGCAGATTGCGCAGCGGCGCACCCGTGCGGTGCATGCGGATGATCTCCAGGAAGATGTCGCGCACCGGCTCGCGGGTCGGGTCGTCCAGCGTCAGGTGGATGGGACTTGCCATCATCTGGCGGAATGCGCTGAACTCCTTGAGCGTGAATGCCCCGTTGGGCTCGTACAGCAGCAGCTCGCGCTCGCTGCCCTCGCCCATATGCAGACCATGGGTGCACCCCGTCGGGATGATGAGCACCTCACCCGCCTGTACGCGGTAGTTCTCGTCCGCCGTGGGGATCAGCACCTCCCCCTGCAAGGGCAGGATCACCTCCACCGCCGAGTGGAAATGCGGCTCATAGTCATCCGGGATGCGGCTGTGCCAGATGCGGATGGACGTGTTCTCCGGGTAGGTGACGAATTCGTGGTCGCCCTGCTTGACGCGGAAGCCCGAGGCGAAAAGATGCTTCTCCTCCGCGCTGACGATCGGCTTTTGCTTCATGCATGCCCTCCTCCGGACAGCGCTGCTGCCCTTTATGGTAGGATTGACTCAAAATGTCCGCGTTTCTATGTCCATCCTACCACAAATGCCAAGAAGTTTCAAGCAAATTCTGACCTTTATACAGCAAATTTTGATAGGTTTTTCATCATGTCCTATTATATAATGTGGTTGGACTTAAACCGTTTTTGCACATTTACCCCAACCCGAATGCATGAAGCGAAAGCATGCCTGCTTTTCGTTTCGACAAAATGTGCAGCATTTTGAAGGAGGGCGCAAAGACATCATGGAGCGTTCATTTGGCAACCGGTACGGAAAATGGATCGCGGCCGCAGCGGTCATCCTGGCATTGGCGCTGTGGTTCTACCTCTCCAGCGGCGTGGAAAGCTACGCCGACAAGTACGCCGGGGTGGATCTGACCGCCGGCGTGGAGGGCATCGGCCGTGACAACACCTATGAGCAGTATCTCGCTGCCCATGCCTCGGCCGCAGACGCCACGGCGGACATCTCCATCGACGTCGGCACAGCCGCCCCCGGCGAGGGCATCGAAAAGCGCGACGAGGGGCTGTACACCGCCAGCGGCAGCACGGCCACCTGGGCCGTCACCGTGCCGGAAAGCGGCTGGTACAACATCGCGCTGACCTACCTGACCACCGAGAGCCGCGGCGTCGATCTGGAGCGCGAGGTGCGCATCAACGGCGAGCTGCCCTTCACCGGCGCGGAGACGATGACCTTCTCCCGCATCTGGGCGGACGGCAGCGAGGTGACGGTGGACAACCAGGGCAACGAGATCCGCCCCGTTCAGAAGGAGCTCTTCGGCTGGCAGACCGCCTATTGCCGGGATGCCATGGGCTACATCACCGAGCCGTACCGCTTCTATCTGGAGGCGGGTGAGAACACCCTCACGCTCATCGCCGGCAGCGAGCCGATGATCCTCTCCGCCATCACGCTCAAAGCCCCCACGGCCGAGCGCACCTACGCGGAGTACACCGCCGCTCAGCCCGATGTCCCCCAGCCCGAGGCGCTCAAGGCGTTCTCCCTCACCCTGGAGGGCGAGGACAGCGCCCGCCGCTCCTCCCCTTCCCTCTATGCACGCTATGACCGTTCCTCCCCCGCCACCGTCCCCTACGACGTGTATCACACCGTGCTGAACTACATCGGCGGCGATGCCTGGCGCAGCGCGGGCATGTGGATCGAGTGGGACTTCGATGTGCCGGAGGACGGCTGGTACAACATCACCATCAAGGGTCGGCAGACCTACAACCGCGGCAGCGTGTCCAGCCGCATCGTGTATCTGGATGGTGAAGTTCCCTTCGCCGGGATGGAGAATGTCGGCTTCGCCTATGAGAACGCCTGGCAGATGAACACCCTCTCCGCCGACGGCGAGGTCTGCCGCTTCTACCTGACGCGCGGCGCACACACCATCCGCCTGGAGGCCACCCTGGGCGACCTGGGCGGACTGCTCTCCGACATGGAGGAGAGCATCTACCGGCTGAACCAGATGTACCGCAAGATCCTCGTCCTCACCGGCGTGACCCCCGATCAGTACCGCGATTACCATCTGCCGGATGTGTACCCCGATGTCATCGAGGCCATGGCGCTGGAGAGCAAGCTGCTCTACAAGCTGGTGGACGACTTCGTGGCCGTCACCGGTCAGAAGAATGACCGCATCGCCGTCGCCCAGACCCTGGCTGTGCAGCTGGAGGAATTCGTGGACGATCCGGAAAAGATCACCGAGTCCTTCACCAACTTCAAGGATAACATCACCTCCCTGGGCACGGCCATGCAGAACCTGCGCGAGGTGAAGCTGGACATCGACCAGATCATCATCACGGGTGACGGCGTGCAGGTCGACAAGCCCTCCGAGAATTTCTTCGGCAAGGCCCTCCATGAGATCCGCTCCTGCATCGCGTCCTACACGGTGGATTACAATGCCCTGGGCAATGTGTACGAGGGGGACGAATCCGATGTGCTGGAGGTGTGGCTTCTCACCGGCCGCGATCAGTCCACCGTCCTCAAGACCATGGTGGATGACACCTTCACCCCCGCCACCGGCATCCCGGTGAACGTCATGCTGGTCGATCCCAACGCGCTGCTGAACGCAGTCGTGGCGGGGAACGGCCCGGACGTGGTGGTGTCCACCGACTCGTGGAATCCCGTCAACTACGCCCTGCGCGGCGCGGCGGAGGACCTGACCCAGTTCGAGGATCTGGACGAGGTGCTGGCGGACTTCTATCCCAGCGCCTACACCGCCTTCCAGTTTGACGACGGCGACGGCATCGGCCTCTACGCCCTGCCCGAGACACAGCTGTGCTCCATCCTCTTCTACCGCTCAGACATTCTGGAGGAGTACGGCCTGGAGGTCCCCCAGACCTGGGATGACCTCATCGCCCTGCTGCCCACCATCCAGGGCGCGAATATGTCCGTGGGCATCCCCTATCCCGACATCGCCGCCCCCAACCTGTCCAGCCTCTATTCCATGATCTATCAGTTGGGCGGCAGCATCTATAATGAAGACGCGACCGTCACCACCATCAACTCCGAGGCGGGCGTGCAGGCCTTCAAGACCTACACCTCCCTGTACAACAACTATGGTCTGCCCACCATCTTCGACTTCGTCAGCCGTTTCCGCTCCGGCGAAATGGTCATGGGCATCTTCGACTACACCACGTTCAACACCCTGTCGGTCTCCGCGCCGGAGATTCGCGGCCTGTGGGACATCGCCATCCTGCCCGGCACGACGCGCACCCGCGAGGACGGCAGCACCTATGTGGATCATTCCGGCCACTCCCAGGGCGCGTGTACCATGATGGTCGCCACGGATGACGAAAAGATCAAGCAGAACGCCTGGACGTTCATGAAGTGGTGGGTGTCCACCGAGAGCCAGGTGCGCTTCGGCCGCGAGATCGAGGCCATCCTGGGTTCGTCCGCCCGATATGCCACGGCGAACATCGAGGCCATCGAACAGCTCGCCTGGTCGGAGGATCAGCTGAGCGTCATCCGCGAACAGATGCAGTGGGCGGTGGGCTTCCGTGAGGTCGCGGGCGGATACTACACCACGCGCCACCTGACCAACGCCGTGCGCAAGGTCACCAACGACAAGACCGACCCGCGCGAGACGCTGCTGGACTACTCCCGCACGATCAACGAAGAGATCAACAAGAAGCGCACAGAGTTCGGCCTGCCCCTCGCAGACTGACGGGAAGGAGTGAGAAGCCACCATGACCACGTTTTTCAAGAAATACGCGGCGCTGCGCAAGCGTCAGGCCATCATCGCCTGGGACAAGGCCAAGCGGCACAAGTTCTGCTACGCCTTCCTCGCGCCCTATGCCGTGCTCTTCCTCACGTTCTACATCCTGCCGATGCTCACGTCCATCTACTACTCCTTCACCTACAACAACATCCTCGAGCCGGCCAAGTTCATCGGTGCGGACAACTACATCAACCTCATCCTCCAGGATGACGTCTTCCTCAAGGCCGTCACGAACACCTTCACCCTGGCCGTCATCACCGGCCCGCTGGGCTACATCATGTCCTTCTGCTTCGCGTGGCTCATCAACGAGCTGCCGCGCTGGATTCGCACCATCGCCGTGCTGATCTTCTACGCGCCGTCCATCGCGGGCAATGCCTACGCCATCTTCTCCATCATCTTCCGCGGCGATGCATACGGCTACCTCAACTCCATCCTGATGAACCTGGGCATCATCAACACGCCCATCCTCTGGCTGACCACACCGGATTACATCATGCCGGTCATCATCGTGGTGACGCTGTGGATGTCCATGTCCACGGGCTTCCTGTCCTTCGTGGCAGGCCTGCAGGGCGTTGACCGCGCCCAGTACGAGGCCGGCTATGTGGATGGCATCCGCAACCGCTGGCAGGAGCTGTACTACATCACCCTCCCCAACATGAAGCCGATGCTGCTCTTCGGCGCGGTCATGGCCATCACCCAGGCCTTCGGCGTGTGCGATGTCCCCATGGCACTGGCGGGCTATCCCTCCACCGACTATGCCGCACGCACCGTCGTCACGCACCTGTTCGACTACGGCTTCACCCGCTTCGAGATGGGCTATGCATCCGCCATCGCCACGCTGCTCTTCATCGTGATGATCCTGTGCAACAAGCTCATCCAGAGCGCACTGCGAAAGGTGGGTACCTGATTATGACGACTGTGAAGCATTACAAAGGCCCCGTCCGGCCGGACGGCACGCCCATCGATCTGCCCAAGAAGGTGCTCCGCCTCCAGCAGACGGCGCGCGCAAAGGCCAAGAAGCCCAACCGCTCCCGCGTGGGCAACTTCTTCATCTACCTCATGCTGGCGCTGGTCGCCTGTGCGATGGCCTTCCCGCTGGTGTTCGCCATCTGCTCCTCCCTCAAGCCCCTGGATGAGCTGTTCCGCTTCCCGCCGACGCTCTTCCCCCGGCAGCCCACCTTCGATAACTTCTCCGACCTGCTCGTCACCATGGGGCAGAGCTGGGTGCCCTTCTCCCGCTACATCAGCAACACCGTGCTCATCACGGCGGTGGGCACGCTGGGCAATGTTATCATCGGCTCTCTGGCGGCGTATGTGCTGGCAAAGTACGACTTCCCGCTGGGCAAGGCGTTCTTCAACCTGGTCGTCACCGCGCTGATGTTCAACGGCTATGTCACGGCCATCCCGAACTATCTGCTGATGAGCAAAATCCACATCGTGGACACCTACTGGGCGATCCTCCTGCCCGCGCTGGCCGCCCCCATGGGCATGTTCCTGATGAAGCAGTTCATGGAGGGCATCCCCATGGCGCTGATCGAGTCCGCCAAGATCGACGGCGCACGCGAAATGCGCATCTTCTGGCAGATCGTCATGCCCAATGTCAAGCCCGCCTGGCTGACGATGATTATCTTCTCCGTGCAGAGCCTGTGGAACGCCAAGGCCTCCACGGTCATCTACTCCGAGGCGAAGAAGACCCTGGTGTATGCGCTCCAGCAGATCCAGGCCGGCGGCATCGCCCGCACGGGTCAGGCTGCGGCAGTCACCGTCATCGTCATGCTGGTGCCCATCGCCACCTTCGTGCTCTCCCAGAGCCAGATCCTTGAAACCATGGCCACCTCCGGCCTGAAGGACTAATTGCGAGAAAGGACGACCGCCCCATGAAAAACGCCATTTTGCGTCTTTCGGCGCTTCTGTTTGCGGTATGCCTCATCGCAGGTATCCCGCTGGCTCAGGCCGCCGATGGCTTCCGCAGCAACTACACCTACACCTACGACTATTGGGGAGACCCGCGCTACAGCCCCGATGCCTACCGCGTCAAGACCTTCCTGACCAGCACCGACCTGGGGCTGGAGAAGGCCCTGGTCAATCCGCGCGGCCTGTTCACCCAGGGCAACGATGTCTATGTGCTGGACACGGGCAACAACCGCATCCTCCAGCTGACCCTGACGGGCGACACCCTGACCCTGACCCGCATCATCGACAGCTTCACCGGGGACATCGAGCCGCTGACCTTCTCCGGGCCGCAGGATGTGTACGTCACCGAGGAGGGCACGCTCTTCATCGCGGACACGAACAACAACCGCATCCTCAAGCTGGACAGGGAGCTGAACCTGCTGCAGGTCTTCGCCAAGCCGACGGACGCGACCTTCGATCAGACCATCTCCTTCCTGCCGACCAAGCTGGTGGCGGATGTGTCCGGCCGTGTCTTCGCCCTGGCGCAGAACGTCAACAAGGGTCTGATGAAATACGAGGCGGACGGCACCTTCACCGGCTTCATCGGCGCGAGCAAGGTCAAGTACACCTGGTATGAGCTGATCTGGCGCATGCTCTCCACCAAGGCGCAGCGTGCCCAGCAGGCCTCCTTCGTCCCGACGGAATACGACAACATCGCCCTGGATGCCGACGGCTTCTTCTACGTCGTAACCAAGACCTTCGACCCCAACGAGCTCAACAGCGGCGCGGCTGAACCCGTCCGCCGCCTGAACAGCCTCGGCACGAACATCCTCATCCAGAATGGCCTCTACTTCGTCATCGGCGATGTGCAGTGGGCCTCCAGCGACATGAACATCTCCCGCACTGGCCCGTCCCGCTTTGTGGACATCACCGTGCTGGACAACGACATCTACATCGCCCTGGACGAAACGCATAACCGCCTCTTCGGCTACGACAGCCAGGGCAACATGCTCTGGGCGTTCGGCGGCGTGGGCAACGCGGCCGGCTACTTCAACAAGCCCGCTGCCATCGACCACATCGGCTGCGACCTGATCGTCCTGGACAGCCAGTCCAACACGCTGACCATCCTGACCCCCACCGCCTACGGACAGGCCATCTACGACGCCACCGAGCTGTATGACAGCGGCGAATACGACAAGTCCGCCGAGATGTGGATGGAGGTCCTCAAGCAGAACGGCAACTACGACCTGGCGTACATCGGCATCGGCCGCGCCAAGCTCCAGGCGCATGAATACAAGGAAGCCTGCGACTACTTCAAGATGGCGCGCGACGCCAAGAACTACTCCGAGGCCTTCCGCTATTACCGCAGCGACCTGGTGGAGCGCAACATCGGCTGGGTGTTCCTGGTCGTGGCAGTGGCCCTGATCGTGCCGCTGGCCGTCGGCCGCATCAAGAAGGTCATCAAGGAGGTGGAAAACGCATGAGCATCCTCACACGCCTGACGGACAAGCAGAAATGGGCGCGGTTCGGCGCATCGCTGAAGTTCTCGACCTACTGCATATTCCACCCCTTTGACGGCTTCTGGGATCTGACACATGAGAAGCGCGGCTCTGCTGCCGCGGCGAACCTCATCGTCCTGGCGGTGCTCATCGTCCGCCTGCTGTCCCTGCAATTCACGTCCTTCCTGGTCATGAACGTCTACTGGCCGAAGGTCAACATCCTCCAGCAATGCCTGAGCGTGCTGCTGCCCCTGGGCATCTTCGTGGTGTGCAACTGGGGTCTGACCACCCTCTTTGAGGGCAAGGGCACCCTGAAGGATGTCTACATCGCCACCTGCTATGCCCTGGTGCCCTATGTCCTCCTCCAGCTGCCCCTGATCGTGCTGAGCAATGTCCTCACCACCGATGAGCTGGCCTTCTATGACATCCTGGCGACCATCAGCCTCGTCTGGAGCGGCGGACTCATCATCTGCGGCATGATGCAGATCCACGCCTACGGTCTGGGCAAGACACTGCTCTTCATCCTCATGACCATCGCCGCCATGCTGGTCGTCATCTTCCTGATGCTTCTCTTCTTCACCCTGGTGGGTGACGGCGTGGGCTATTTCGTCTCGCTGTACAGAGAGATCGTCTTCCGACTCTATTGACGAAAGGAGAGAGCCATTCCCATGAAACGGCGCATCATCTGGCGCATCGTGCTCTGCCTGGTTCTTCTCCTGGCATTGGCCGTATGCGTCAACAGGATCATCCTGCCCCTCTTTGACACCTCCGGCGACCTCAAGACCTTCGTGCCCGACATCCAGCGCTTCACCGGCACGGAGGACACCTTCACCCTGGAGAGCGAGAACCTCTCCTTCGTCCTCGACCCCGAAACGACCCATTTCACCCTCACCGACAAGCGCACCGGCAAGGTCTGGTCGTCCACCCCGGCGGGTGTGGCGGACGATGCCAACACCATGCTCAACGAGAAGGAACGCCTGCAATCCGTGCTGACGCTGGACTACAAGAACAACACCGGCAAGCAGACGACCTTCAGCACCTTCGCCAAGTCCGTCACCAATTCGCTCTATGCGCTGGAACGCACGGAGGACGGCATCCGCGTCACCTACACCCTGGGTGACATCGCCCGCACCTACATCTACCCCGATGCCATCACGGCGGAGCGCCTCCAGCCCTATCTGGACACGCTGTCGAAGAGTCAGCAGCGCACCATCACCGATGCCTACAAGAAGTATGACCCCGCCAAGTACGGCAAGAAGGACGATGTGGCCACCCTGGAGGCCACCTACCCCGACCTGAAGGAGGGCAAGGTCGTCTATGTCCTGCGCGATTCGGAAATGAAGGCCAACGCCGCCACCAAGCTGGAGACCGCCCTGGCCAACGCCGGATACACCATGGACGACTACGAATACGACCAGAGCCGCATCGTCAGGGACGATGCCAGCGAAGACGCGACGAACAAGCCCGTCTTCAACGTGACGGTGTGCTACCGTCTGGAGGGCGACGACCTGGTGGTCGACATCCCCCTGGAGGCCATCAGCTACAACCCGGATTACCCCATCACCACCCTGGACGTGCTGCCCGCCTTCGGTGCGGCCGGCATGAACGCGGAGGGGTACATCCTCGTCCCCGAGGGAACGGGCGCGATCATCCGCTACAACAACGGCAAGACCACGCAGAATCCCTACTACGCCAACATGTATGGCTGGGATTGGGCATCCATCCGCAAGGAGATCGTCTCCGAGACGCGGATGATCTTCCCCGTCTTCGGCATGGCGACGGAGGGCTCGTCCTTCCTGTGCATCATCGAGGACGGCGTGTCCTGGGCGGGCATCAATGCCGATGTCTCCGGGCGCAGCGGCGCAGGCTCGTTCAACAGCGCCAACGCCGAGTTCTCCATCATCCACGGCGACAGCTATGACGTGTCCGAACGCACGAACAACACCGTCTACATGTTCGAGCAGCAGCTGCCCCAGGGCAAGCTGACCCAGCGCTACCGCTTCGTCCCGTCGGCGGACTACATGACCATGGCAGCGGCCTACCGCGAATACCTGCTGGCGAACAATCCCCAGCTGGCGCGCGATGTCAGCAGCGAGGCGCACACCGTCGTGGAAATGGTGGGCGCGATCGACAAGGTGCAGCAGGTCATGGGCGTGCCGACCAATGTGCCCATCCCCATGACCACCTACGCCGAAGCCACCGCGCTGCTCAACCGTCTTGCGGCGGAGGAACTGCCCAACCTGTCCATCCGCTACACCGGGTGGATGAACGGCGGCCTGAATTCGACCATTCTCAACAAGGTGCGCCTGATGAGCGAGATGGGCAAGGAACGCGAATTGCGCGCCTTTGCCGATGCCGCCAGGGACGCGGGCATTCCCCTCTACCTGGACGGCCTGACCGGCTTTGCCCGGGACAGCGGCTTGAAGGAGGGCTTCGTCGCCATGCGCGATGCGGCGCACTTCACCACCCGCGAGGAGGTTGAGCTGCCCGAATACTCCCCCATCTGGTATGGCGGCGATGACGAGCGCGATGTCTACTATCTGCTCAAGCCCTCCCTGGCGATGCAGTCGGTGGATGTGCTCTCCGGCGCGGCGAACAAATACGGCGCGGCGGGCGTGGCCTTCCGCGACCTGGGCAGCATCCTCTCTGCGGACTACAACGCCAAGCACACCGTCACCCGTGAGGAAGTCCGCCTGCAGCAGATGGATGCCATCACCCGGCTGCACGAGCAGGGACTGTCCGTCATGACCCGCAGCGGCAATGACTATTCCGCGCTGCTGAGCGACATCGTGACCGATGTGGACTTCGACGGTCAGCCCTACCGCATCCTGGATGAGATGATCCCCTTCTACACCGCGGCGCTGCACGGCAGCGTGACCTACACCGGCGCGGCGCTCAACCTGGCCAGCGACCGGGACGAATTGCTCCTGCGCTCCGCCGAGGCGGGTGCAAGCCTGCAATTCACGCTGATGGCCTCCAATGTCGAGGAGGTGCAGGATTCCTGGTTCTCCGAGTATTACGGGGCGGATGCGTCCATCGTCTATGACGATATGCTCGCCATCGTCCGCCAGTACAACGAGGCCATGAGCGGCACCTTCGACCAGCAGATGGTCGGACACACCCGCATCGGCAGCATCAGCATCACCGAATACGCCAATGGCGTGAAGGTCTATGTCAACTTCGGCTACACCGAGCAGACGGCGGACGGCTTGACCATCCCCGCCCGCAGCTATCTGACCGCAAAGGAGGCGATCGAATGAGCCGCAGTCATCTCACCATGAGGGCAAAGCGATCCATCTCCGGCTATCTGTTCATTCTGCCGTTCATCATCGGCTTTGTGGTCTTCATGGCCGCGCCGCTGTTCATGTCGCTGGAGATGTCCTTCAGCCAGGTCAATGTCAGCGCGAACGGCTTCGAGATCATCCCCTATTTCGGCATCGCCGAGGGGAAGACCATCTCCTCCGTCATGGCGGAGGGCGGCATCGGCGCGGTGCTGATCGACCTCCTGGGTCTGGACAACTACAGATACGCCCTGACCATCGACCCCCAGTTCAACCAGTACCTGACGGAGGAAATGACGCGCATCATCACCCACACCATCGCCATCATCGTGGTGTCCTTCGTCATCGCGCTGCTGCTGAATCAGGAGTTCAAGGGGCGCGCGTTCGTCCGCGCCATCTTCTTCCTGCCGGTCATCCTCTCCAGCGGCGTGCTCGTCAACCTGGAGACGGATAACGCCCTCATGCAGGGCATGCAGGATCTCATCAGCGAACAGAGCCCCTTCACCGTCACCGATTCGATGATGGAGATCCTCCGGCTGACGGGTCTGGGCGGCGACCTGCTGGATGTGGTGTTCGACCTGATCGCCGAGGTGTATGACATCGTCATGGGCTCCGGCATCCAGATCGTTGTGTTCCTCTCCGGGCTGCAAAATGTCCCCGCGTCCCTGTATGAGGCGGCGGACGTGGAGGGCTGCACCAAGTGGGAGGCCTTCTGGATGATTACCTTCCCCATGGTGTCCCCGCTGCTGATCGTCAACATCATCTACACCATCGTGGACTTCTACACGCGCATGAGCAGCGACCTGTCCGACCTGCTGAACGACAACCTGAGCAATTTCCACTATGACCGCGTCGCCGCGATGAACTGGATCTACTTCGGGCTGACGCTGGTGATGATTGGTGTGAGCACCCTGATCCTTTCGAAGGGAGTGGTGAGTTCCGATGAGTAAGAAGACCGTCGCGCACGCAAGACCCTCCGAGAGCTTCCGGGAGCGCAACCGCAAATCCGGCGGCTATCTGCTGAAGAAGACCGTGGGCGAAAAGGCATACAAGCTTTTCCGCTTCCTGCTGCTGTTCGGTCTGTGCTTCATGATCGTCCAGCCGCTGCTGTCGAAGCTCTCCGTCTCCTTCATGACGGAAAACGACCTGTATGATTCCACCATCATCAACATTCCCCGCCACCTGACGACGGAGAACTACGAGACGGCCTGCGTTCCGCGACTGCTGGACTACGGCACGGCGCTCAAGAACACGTTCATCGTGTCCCTGCTGGTGGCAGTCCTCCAGGTGGCGTCCAGCTGCCTGGTGGGCTATGGCTTCGCCCGGTTTGATTTCCCCGGCAAGAAGCTGTGGTTCCTGGCGGTCATCATCACCGTCATCATCCCGCCGCAGACCATTTCCACTGCCCTGCACCTAACCTTCTCCCATTTTGACCCCCTGGGCATCGTCAGTGCCCTCAACGGCGGCAGCGAGATCAGCCTGCTGAGCAAGAAATTCTACGTCAACCTGGGCATCATCAGCATCCCGATCCCCTACTTCGCCATGTCCGCCACCTGCATGGGTCTGAAGAACGGCCTGTACATCTACATGATCCGCCAGTTCTTCGCGGGCGTGCCCAAGTCCCTGGAGGAGGCCGCCTATGTGGACGGCTGCTCCACCTTCAAGACCTTCTGGCGCGTCATCCTCCCCGATGCCGTGCCGATCCTGGTCAGCTGCTTCCTCTTCGCCTTCGTCTGGCAGTGGACCGACACCTTCTACACCCGCATGTTCATCCGCGATCTGTCCCTGCCGCTGCTCTCCCTGAAGCTCTCCGGCATTTCCGATGCCCTGACCAAGTACATGGAGGCGACCCGCGGCTACGGTGCGACCATCGGCCACCGGCAGCAGTTCATGTCCACCGGCACGCTGATGGTCATCGCGCCCCTGCTGGTGCTCTACCTCTTCGCACAGAAGGCATTCGTCGAGTCCATCGCGTCCACCGGCCTGAAATAATTTTTCCGGTTCGGCAGGAATTCCGCTTCCCCGTGTCGAATGGGTATAATCAAGGCTGATTATGCCATTTGCGCAACGACAAACATTCCCCCTCTCATTCATCCGAATCTCTGCCCATGCAATGGGCTCAGATAAATTAAAGGAGGTATCCCCATGAAGAAGACCCTGGCAATGCTCCTGGCTCTGATGATGCTTCTGGCCTGCATCCCCGCGATGGCCGAAGACGTCGAGAACCCCTACGCCGAGTATGGTGTCGAGATCAAGATCGACCCCGCCACCGGCAAGCCCTATGACCTGGGCGGCATGGTCGTGACCGTTGTGGACTGGTGGTCCAGCGACTGGCATGACGAAGACCCCGCCACCACCGCCGAAGAGGACACCAAGGCCTACCGCGAGTGGATCGAGGAGACCTACAACTTCACGATCAACCGTGTGTCTGCCACCGGCTGGCCGGGCGATGCGGATTTCGCCACCGTTGCCCAGAGCGGCACGGAGGAGAACTATGTGTGGACCATCTACGCCGGCAAGTGGGCCAGCGCCATGAACTCCGGCCTGATGTATGACCTGTCCACCCTGGACTGCCTGGACTTCACGGCTGAGAAGTGGGAAACCACCTCCATGACCCTGGGCACCAAGAACATCATCACCAAGGACGGCGAGGAGAAGACCGCGATCTTCGCCATGCGTCCCGAAGCCACCGAGCCCCGCAAGGGCATCTTCTTCAACAAGCGCCTCCTGACCGAGGCCGGTGTTGATCCCGAATCCATCTACGACATGCAGGCCAACGGCACCTGGACCTGGGCTGCCTTCGAAGAGCTGTGCGCCAAGCTGACCCGCGACACCGATAACGACGGCGTCATCGACCGTTATGCCATGATGAATTTCTCCAGCGACCTCCTGCCCGGCGCCCTGGTTTCCAACGGTGTTGGCTTCGTCATGGTGGACGAGAACGGCAAGTTCTACAACGCTGCTGAGACCGATGCCTTCCTGACCGCCGCCAACTGGGTGGAAGACATGGTCAAGAAGTACGAAATGCCCAGCCCCGAAGGCGCCGAGTGGAACTACTATAAGACTGCCTTCAAGAATGCGGAAGTTGCCCTCCAGTGCAACGAAGATTACTTTGCCGGCGAGCTCTCCGATATGGACGACGATTACGGCTTCGTGATGTTCCCCAAGCCCAACGAGGAAACCGCCACCTACATGTGGGCTCCCACCGACAACATCTACTGCATCCCCGCTTGCTACGACCATGACACCGCCTGGAAGATCGCCTTCGCGTTCGACCTGTTCACCGAGACCACCCCTGGCTACGACGATCCCGAGGCCTGGAAGGCCAACTACTACAAGAAGTATCGCGACGACCGCGCTGTGGACGAGACCATCGCCATGATGTATAACCCCGAGACCCAGTTCGTGTGGTACTCCGACATGGTCCCGGGCTACGACCTGGGCAGCCAGTACCTCTGGAGCGTCTACGGCATCAACCCCTCCGCCACCCCCATCGAGAAGGCTGAGGAGATGCGTGCGACCTGGCAGGCCTATCTGGACGATGCCAATGCTATCATCGACCTGACCAAGGCCACCGAGACCGCTGAGTAATCCTCCGCACCACCCCGCAGGGCAGCTTCGGCTGTCCTGCTTTTTTTCGGGCAAACCATTGCTTTTCCAAGCATTTTAAGGTAAACTGAAAGAACCACGGAGAGGTACTTTTCCTCCGGGGCAAACTTTATTTGTATCTCCGCAGTCTCTATCACTGTTCCCGAAGGCAGCTCACCTTTTTGAACTGCACCTATATGATAACTCATTTTTATTAGTTTGTCAACATTTTTTGCTCATTTTTTTGAGTTTTTCCTGAAGGAGTATACCATGTTTTACGATCGCTTGAGCCTGCTCTGCCGCCTGCACGGCACCAACATCACTGAGGTCGCGGTGACGCAACTGAATGTCGCAAGCTCTGCCCCTTCCAGCTGGAAAAAGGGCGCAACGCCTCGGGCTGATATCGTCCAGCGCGCCGCAGATTACTTCGGCGTATCGACGGATTATCTGCTGGGCCGCACCGACCTCCCCACCCCGCCAGCGACCATAGAAGGCGCCTCTCAGGAGATCCTTGATGCCGCCGCACGGCTCAGCGCGGCCTCCCCTGCTGCGCGTTCTGCCGCCATTGCCGCGATGATCGCGGTGATCGATGCCATCGACAAGTGAACATGCAAAAAAGGATGCATCCCTCCGCGTGGAAGGATGCATCCTTTTCGGTTTTTTCGCCTGAGCATGCGAATCTGCTTCATGCATCAGCAAACAAGCCTCCGGGCGGAGGCGCACAACCATTTCAGGTCAGGTCAGCCCAGCAGCGTCAGCAGCGCGTCCACGGCGGCTTCCTCGTCCGCGCCCTCCGCCATGAGCATCATGTTCTTCTGGTCATCCACGCCCAGGGAAAGCAGCCCCAGCATGGACTTTGCGTTGACGATCTTCTGCTCGCGCTGGATCATCACCCGCGCGTCGAAGCGGCTGGCGGTCTGCACCACCTCGGCGGCCATGGTGCGCGTCAGCGGCACATTCCCGGGAAAGACAATGGGCTTGCGGATCATGGTTCTTCCTCCTGTGACTCTTGGTATTGCTGTATCATCTGTTCCTCATGCTGGCGGACGATCTCCATCAGCCGTCGCATGCGGTGGTTCACCGCGGATTTGGACAGCGGCGGCTCGAACTGCTGCCCCAGCTCCACCAGGGAGAGGTCCGCGTTGTCCAGCCGCTTCTGCGCGATCTCCTGAAGCGCCGGCGGCAGGGAGCGCATCCCCTCGGCGATGACATACCGGCGGATGCCCTCCACCTGACTGTCCGCCGCGTCCAGCATGCGCTGGAAATTGTGCTCGTCGCAGTTGATGGCGCGATTCGCCGCGCCGCGCGCCTGTTTCCGGATGCGCACGTCCTCCATCGCGAACACGCTGTTCGACGCGCCCATCAGCGCCATCACGTCGCTGATCTGCTGTGCGCTCTTCAGGTACACCACGGTGCTGCCCTTGCGCTCATAGGTGTTGACGGGCAGGTCGCATTTGTCCATCAGGCGGCTGAGCTCACGCACGAGGCTGGGGTCATCCGCCGTGATTTCGAAATGGTAGGCCTTCTCGGGGTTGGACATCGTCCCCGCCCCCAGGAACGCCGCCCGCAGATACGCCTTGCGGCAGCACTGGCGCGTCAGCGGATGACGCACGGTCGTCCGGCGATAGCGGATATTGCCCTCCTCGTCCTGTTCGGTCATGTTGAGGGCGAGCATGAGCTTCTGGCTGTCCGCATCGCCCACCGTCAGCACACAGGTGCGCTGTCCGCCCAGACGCGCATGCTGCACATAGTGCAGACGCGGGGTGATGCCCAGCCGCGCGCGCAGGAGGCGGAAGATCCGCCGGGCCAGCGCGGCGTTCTCCGTGCGATACTGCACCTGGACGCGCCCCAGCCCGTGGAAGGACAGGCTGCCGCTGGTGCGGTACAGCGCCGTCAGCTCGGACAGCATGCAGCAGTTCTTCCCCAGCGGAAGACGGCACAGCTCGTCCTTTACATTGGATGAAAACGACATTTATTCTGCCTCCTGGCGGGTCTTCCACTGCGCCTGCTCCAGCGCCAGGTCGCGGTGCGTGACCGTCACCGGGCAGCCCCGCGCTTGCAGGAAGCCCCCCAGCGCCTCTGCAATCGCGACGCTGCGGTGCGCCCCGCCCGTACACCCAATGGCGATGGACAGGCGATGCTTCCCCTCCTCCTGATAATGGGGCAGGAGGAAGGACAGCATGTCCTCCAGCTTGCGCATGAATTCCTGTGTGACGGGGCTGCCCAGGACGAAGGCCTTCACGTCCTCATCCAGGCCGGTGTGGCTGCCCAGCCCCTGAATATAGAAGGGATTGGGCAGGAAGCGCACATCAAACACCAGATCCGCCTGACGCGGCAGTCCCCGCTTGAAGCCGAAGGAGCTGATCTCCACGCGCATGGCGGCGGACTGATTGTCCGCCCCGATGATGGAGGACAGCCGCTTTTTCAGCTCGCGGGTCTTCAGCGCGGTGGTGTCGATGATGTAGTCCGCCGTTTCGCGCAGGGGCTGCATGATCTCGCGCTCACGGGCGATGGCATCGGTTAGGGACATGCCGTCCGCCGCAAGGGGATGCTCCCGGCGGGTCTCCTTGTAACGGCTGACGAGCACCTCGTCGCTGGCCTCCAGATAGAGGCTCTCCACGGTGTAGCCCTGGCTGCGGCTCTCCCGCAGGAGGTCGCTGACCGCCTTGGCATCGAAGAAGATATTGCTGCGCACGTCCACCGACATGACCACCATCGGGTGACGCAGGGTGGATTGCTCGAAGGCCTCCATCAGCCCGGACATCATGTTCGGCGGAAGGTTATCCACACAGAACGCCCCCATGTCCTCCAGATCGCGGTTGACGGACGTTTTCCCTGCGCCGCTCAGCCCTGTTACCAGCAGGAACCTCATAAGTACCTCCTTCCGGACGGGATACGCCGCCCGGATGCGTCAAATTCGGCTGACGGGTGCATCCTCGCCGAGGATCTGCACCTCCGGTTCGAGCAGCACGCCGAATCTCTCCTGCACTGTGCGCTGCACATGCGCCATCAGCGCCAGGAAGTCAGCCGACGTCCCCCCCTTGTTGATGCAGAAGCCCGCGTGCTTCTCGCTCACCTGCGCGCCGCCGATGGCAAAGCCCTTCAGGCCGCACGCCTCAATCATCGCGCCGGCAAAGCCATTCGCCGGCCGCTTGAAGGTGCTGCCCGCGCTGTATTGCGTCAGGGGCTGCTTCTCCGCGCGGCGCGTGTTGTAGTCCACCATGTCGGCCAGGATGTCCTCCCGGGGCGCATGATGCAGCCGGAAGGTCACCCGGGTGACGAGCTTGTCCTCGTCCATCAGCCGGGAATGCCGGTGGCGGAAGGCCATCTCCTCCCCCGTGCAGCAGAAGGGCTCTCCCGTCCGGTCGAAGCCCTCCACCTGCGTCACCACCTGGCTCATTTCGCCGCCATACGCACCGGCGTTCATGTACACGCCGCCGCCCACCGTGCCGGGAATGCCGCTGGCAAAGGCCAATCCGCCCAGGCCGTTCTCCGCCGCCGTCATGGCCAATGCACCCAGCATGACCCCTGCACCGGCACGGATGCATTCGCCGTCCACGTCGATGTGCTGCATGCATCGGCACAGGCGGATCACCAGACCGCGGATGCCGCCGTCTTTGACCAGCAGATTGCTGCCGTTGCCCATGACGACGGTGGGGATGTCCGCCTGATGGGTCAGGCGAAGCAGCAGCCGGAGCTGTTCGGGGGTGTCCGGGCAGGCCAGCAGATCAGCCGGTCCGCCCAGATGCAGGGTCGTATGGCGTGCCATGGGCTCGCCCTTCATCAGCTGGAGCGCGGGGGCTTCCGCACGCAAAATTTCCTCCAGCCGGGTCAGCTTTTCTGTCAGAGTCATTGTACGCCTCCTGTCCCTCTATTCTACTATATTTTGCGGTGTGTCGCAAGCGATTTTTTTGTGACGTTCCTATTCTATGCAGAAAAAAAGGCCGCGAAGCATCGCAGCCTTGAAATTATGCTTCCCTGTCCTCGAAGCGCCTGCACCAGGTGTATTTGCTGATGGCGCTCTGCACCGCATTGGGGCAGTAGGTGCACAGCAGATCGCGGATGTAGGGCGGCATGACCCGGTTGTACTTGACCTCCAGGATCATCTCGTTGTTGTCGAAGGGGGAAATGGTGGGGACATACGGGTCGAACATGTCGATGCTGTTCAGGCCGGTGTGGAGCTGCTTATCGAAGGTGATGCGCACCTCCTCCGCCGGGTGGATGTACGCCTCGCGAACATAGTCCACGATGACGACGGGGCGGAGCAGTCCGCAGGTCATTTCGCGGTACACATCGCCCAGCAGGCCGCTGCGGGTCTTCTCCAGGTCGGTGGTGTCCCCCGCGATGATCTGATCCGCCAGGTCGCGCGGGATGGTCAGGCTGCGCTTGGAGATCAGGCTGCCCACCTTGGTCTTGCACTCCAGCTTGATGAGGCGGTCGGAGTAGTTGTAGATGCGGATGCGGTACTTGTTGCGGTTCTGCACACCGTCCAGCTTGTCGTAGTACGCATCGTTGAAGATGGTGTCGAAATACAGGCTGCGGATGTGGTACTCGTTGTTCTCGTCGCCGTTGGGGTCACGCCAGAGGACGCGATCCAGCTGGCGCGACAGCACCTGATACTGCATCTCGCTGATGAAGAACTTCAGCTCATGCCGAAGCGGGATATTGGCCGGCATGGATCAGGCCTCCCTTCTTTGATGATGCGAACGTGTCGCAATTTCCCTTGTTCTCCATAGGATGGAAGCTCGTTGGGTGAACTCCGTTTTTTCGGGGGAAGGAAACCAGATCGGTCAGTGTGGAGAGACTCCCATGCGTAAAGGGAGGTTTTCATTTCCGCTGCACCGTCTCACTCCTGACGCAATCAGCGCCCCTTGCGTGGGGGCTTTCCGGTCGCCCCCACACCCCTTCGGATTCGTTCCCTCAATTCCCACGTG
>CAZJOA010000023.1:3658-23237 GCA_964547515.1 uncultured Faecalibacterium sp. | reverse complement strand
TGCGGCGGACGGCAGTCGCAGCGAACGCAGTGAGCGTGGCGGAGGGATTGCCCCCGAGGACGTTGTCGGACGTGAGTCCGACCAGGACGAGGGGATGCCGCGGTATCCGCAACGCCGTTTGTGTGCGGGAAGTCGCGGGAACGACCAAAAGCCTCCCCTGTAGGTCGCGCCTGCGCGACGAGCGGGCAGCGATTGCTTGCAATCGCCCCGCGAAGCCTGGGGCGGGACTTGTCCCGACACGGGCCGAAAAAAGGGAGGTGGCATGCGAACGTAGTGAGCATGACGGAGGGATTGCCCCCTCGTCCTGGTCGGACTGCCGTCCGACAACGTCCTCGGGAGACTTTGTCCCCTCTTTTCGCGGGGTCTTCGACCCTTCTTCTCGCGATTCGGCTGATTCTGCCTCCCTACAAGCGCCCTGGTCTCCCCATTCCGTGCGAATTCCCCACATAAAAAGCGCCTCCCGTCTGTCGGGGGGGCGCTTCGCCGTTCATAGCGCAATGCGGTAGCGTGCCCGGGCGCGGACGGCATTCAGTGCCATCCCCTCGGGCGTGGGAATATCAAAATAGGTCGGGTTCGTCACCGGATAGATGCGCAGCTCCAGCGTGTGCGGGTACGCATGGCGCTTCAGTGCCAGCGCCCAGGGCTGTCCGGTGGTGTACCAGTCCGCGATCAGCGCCCCGTCCAGCAGCACATCCGCATGGTCGCCGGTGAAGTCGATGTCCAGCAGCACATCCTCCACCGCGTCCGACGGGATGTCCCCCACGGAAACGCGATACACGGCGCAGTCCGTCCCCCGGCGAACCTCGGCGAAGTCGGCGGACACATGCACCGCGGCCGTTCGCGCACAAAGGCGCACATCCTCCGGCAGCAGGCGGACATCGACCTGCGGCGTGTCGCTCAGCGCCAGCAGGCCATCGCCGTCGGGCAGGATGCATGCATCGCTGATGGCCAGACGGTCGCCCACGCGCCAGGCATGGAGCGCCTCATCCTCCGTCAGCAGGAGGACGCGCGGTGCTTCGCCGTCAAAATGCAGCACGGGCTGACATCCCGCCGGGACATAGAGCACGGGCACGCCCCCCAGCATGCAGAGCAGCCGCGCATTGGTCGTGACCAGCCGCCCTTCCCCCACGCGCAGGTTCACCGGCAGAATGGCACAGCAGCCATCGGGGATGTCCATGGGTGGGAGGACGAAGACCTGCTCCCCCGCCTGCACCCGGAACACCACATCCCGGTGCGCAGCCATGGTGCGCAGGCGCTGATGATTGCACACGAAGAGGAAGCCCTCCTGCGTGTCGGCATGATAGCGGATGCTCCAGCGCAGGTCGGTGCAGTTTTCGGCATCCGTCACCTGATCCGCCGGATAATAGCACATGGAAGCCGCCATGGTCTCGCCCACGTCCGCCAGCAGGAGGTGCAGCGTCTTCAGCCACAGGGCACTGACGCGGCATTCGCCTGACTCCCCCAGTGGTGCCTGGAAATCGTAGCTCCGCACGGGCACATCCGTCCACGAACCGCTCGCACGGCTCTCCTGCATGCTGCTGTGCCGCCCCATGGGATGCGTCCCCCCGTGGAACATGTAATACCCCAGCAGATTGCCGCCCGTCCCCAGGGTGCAAAGCGCCTGCGCATAGGTGTCCATGGCGGTGATGAGCGGCCGGCGGTGCAGCGTGCACTGGCATCCCCCACCCAATTCGGCGGTGAGGTAGGGCCAGTCCCTGACACGATAGGTGGCGGGCTGTTCCCCGGACTGCCAGTCACTGCCGATCAGCGGGTCATTGGGCGCGTGGAGCAGCAGGAAATGCGGACTGGCCGGAAGGCGCTCCACGCTGCGCTCCCACGGCGCATCCGCATATCCGCCCATCACCGGCAGCATCTCGCCGTCCACCACATTCGCGCCGCCCCAGCCCGTGGCCGTATACAGCGGCACGCGGAAGCCCGCCGCCACCGCCATGCGCTTGAGCGTCATCATGTGGACGAGTCCCCTGCCGCCGCTTTCGCCGCCGCAATGTCCGTATTCGTTCTCCAGCTGAACGCCGATGATCGGTCCGCCGTCAGCCAGAAAAAGCCCCTGTGCACTGCGGTAAATATGTGCAAAGAGCTGCTCCACCCGCGCCAGGTATGCGGGGTCATCCGTACGAAGACGAAGGCTGACATCCTGCTGAAGCCAATCCGGGAAGCCCCCGTTGCGGCATTCGCCATGCGCCCACGGGCCGATGCGCAGCAGCACCTCCAGCCCCGTCCGCTGACACGTCAGCAGGAAGCGCCGCAGATCCAGGTCGCCGTCCGTCCGCCACACGCCTTCCTCCTCCTCATGGTGAATCCAGAAGACATAGGTCGCCACCACCTGGATGCCCAGCACCTTCATCTTGCGCAGCTCGATCTCCCATTCCGCCGCCGGATAGCGCGAATAGTGGAATTCCCCCATGATGGGAAACCAGGGCTTGCCGTCGCGCAGCAGATGGTGCGCGGTGGACGAGATCACGTCCGCATTGGCCTGTGCGCCGATGGCAACGGGGGTATCGGCGCTCCGGCGCGGCTCGAAAGCCAGGGAATGCATTTCCATTTCTGTTCCTTCCTCAGTACCCCTGCATGCAGCCGCTGCGTTCCGACCCCTGCCGCCCGGACACATACCGTGCGTTGAAGGCCGCGTTGCATTCGCGCAGCTCCATGTCCCCATCGATATACGCCTGATACATCTCCGCCAGACCGGGCATGCACCCGTCGCAGTTCGCCTCGATATTGCCCAGCGCCTCCGCGACGATGGCTTCCCGTTCCGCGCGGGTGGTGTCCTTGATGAGGTAGCTCTTCATACCGATTTGTCCTCCCCGAATTCCGCCGCATGCCGGCGGAAAAAGTCGTGATACGCCCGGACGGCGGGCAGCTCCGTCCATTTGCGGCGGCAGATGTCCTCCGCCTCCATGTCATAGATGCGTGCGCCCCGCATGCCCAGCAGGAAGGGCGAATGGGTCGCGATGATGAACTGACAGGCATAGAAGCGGGCGGAGTCCTCCAAAAATTGGAGAAGCTCGGTCTGCCGGGCGGGGGACAGGCTGTTTTCCGGTTCGTCCAGCAGGTAGAGTCCGCCGTCCTGAATGCGGCTGGTGAAGTAGAACGCCGCGCTCTCCCCATTGGACTGCTCGCGGACATTCCCGCCCAGGCGCTGCCGGGTGTACCGGCTCTGGGTGGTACGCCGGGCGAGGTTGACGCGCTTGAGCCGGTCATAGTCCTCCATCGTGCGGAAACGGAAGGGGTTCGTCTTATCGTTGTCTTCCATGTACTCCTGGAAGATCTCTTCCCGGCGCACATCGATGCCCTCATTGAGCGCGCGGAGGTTGAGCATGTAATCGAACACGTCATCCGACGTGATGATCCGGCTGACACGGGGCACGCTGCCATGAATCTCCGCGTCGCACAGGCGGACATAGTCCTCAAAGAAGGTGGAACGGTTATAGCGGGCATCCCTTTGCAGCCTGAGCTTCTCCGCGATGACATTCAGCGCGGTGGACTTGCCCGAGCCATTCCCGCCGTAGAGGATGGTCACCGGTTCCATCTCGATGACGGTGGGATCGAACCGCGCGATGACCCCGAAGGGATAATTCGTATTGTAGCACTGGCGCTTCGCCCCGTGGAAGGCGAAGGACTCCGCCTCCTGGCTGGGGAATGTGAAACGGCTGAGGTAGAGCATAAAGCACCTCCCGGGGGATGATGGGTACATTGTACCATACATGGCGGGGGAAGGGCAAGGCGCTTGTGCTGAATTAGGAATTAAGAATGAGGAATTAGGAATTTAGAGAGTGAATGCAGCAGCGGGCGGGCAGTCACCCGTTGCGCCAGCCATGGATCGCCCCGCGCAGGCTCACCACGGCGGGAATGGCCAGGAGCATCCCGGCTGTACCGGCAATCATGCCGCCGGCGGACACCAGCAGGAGCACGGCCATGGGGTGGAGCGCCGTCGCGTCCCCCACCATGCGTGGGGAAAGCACCGCGCCCTCCAGCTCCTGCACGGCCACCAGCAGCGCCGCCGTCCACAGCGCATGTCCCCACCCCTCCTGCAGCGCCAGCAGCACCGCCGGTGCTCCGCCGATCACCGGGCCGATATACGGGATGAGCTCCATCACCCCCATCAGCAGCCCCAGCAGCAGCCATCCGGGGATGCCCAGCACCGCCAGCACCAGTGCCGTCAGCCCGCCCACGGCCAGGGAGATCAGCAGCTGCCCGCGCAGATAGGCCGCGGCCTCCCGGCGCATTTCCCGTGCCGCGCGCACGCCCCTGCTCCGGCATGCCACCGGCAGCAGCAGTGTCAGCCCCGACGCGATGCGCTTCCTGTCCCGCAGCAGATAAAAGGCCAGCAGCGGCGACAGCAGCACCTGACTCACCCCGGAGGCCGCGCTCTTCGCCGCGCCTACCAGGCGGCTCATCGCGCGTCCGGCCAGCCCCGTCGCCTTGTCCAGCAGCCCCTCCCGCAGGGGCGCGAGGTCGATGCCCCGGGCGTTCAGCCAGGCAGCGCCCTCCTGCAAGGCAGACGCGGCATTCTCCGCCAATGCCGGGAGCATCGCCCCCACCTGCTGCACCTGCCGCACCATGGGCGGGAGCACCGCGAGCACCAGCGCCGCAGCCGCCAGCGCCACCGCCACCAGGGACAGCAGCGCCGCCATCCCGCCCGGCAGACGCTTCTCGAATTGGCGGCACAGCGGCAGGCCGATGAGCATCAGCACCGCCGCGGCAAGGAGCTGACGCGCCAGGGCGAGGATCACCCCGCGCAGAAGGAATACCGCCACGATCGCCGCGCCCCACAGGAACAGCCGCCGGCGATGGGCGGCGAGCTTCGTGCCTTCCATACCGGCGGCCTCCTGTCATTTCATGCGTTCGAGGCGTCGGGCAAAGCGCTTTGCCTTGCACATGCCCCGGCTGACATCCTTGCGGATGCTCCGTCCCATGGGGGACATCATCAGCCCGATGCCCGCCATCAGCCCCATGGCAGAGCCGATCATCATCCTGCCCATTCAAACCCCTCCTTCCCATTCGTCCCGGGGGATGAGCACCTGCGCTTCGGTTCGGCCGGGTCGGATCGTCCATCGGCGGATGATCCTCCGTCCCCCGCGCAGCTCCTCCATCCATCCCAGGGTGATCTCCATCGCCGTGATGGCGAAGGTCTCCGGATCGACCCACAGGTCGGTCACACGGCCGAGGGTCAGTCCGCCCTCGTCCTTCACCGTGCCCCAGGCGGCGCTTCCCCCACGGGGGACGCGCCCCGGCCGCGCGTCCAGAATGACGGACACATCCCCCAGCACGGCAATGGCGCTCCTGTCCGCCCATTTGGCGCTGCCCAGTCCCCGGCGGATGACCAATCCCCGCAGCATGCCGTCCCCCACATCGGGAATGGCACGCTCCACATGGCCGACCACCTTCTCGCCGCACACTGCCGGCAGCCCCACGAGCCGCCCCAGACGCACGTCACAGGTCATCCACGTCCTGCACGGGCTCGTCCCATTCGTCCCAGGGCACACCGGTGTACGAGCCCAGCACATCCGTGCGATCCTTCCGGCGCTGCTCGGCGATGATGGCCTCCACCAGATCCCGCGAACGCTTATGCGGCCGCTCCGTCATTTTGCATCCCTCCTTCCGCATGCAGTATGCGCCCTTTTCCCGCGCAGCATGATGGAAAATCTGTGCTTTTTTCGCCCCTTCTGCTGATTTTCCTGTGCATTTCAGTGGCGGATGTCTTCCAACTGTGGTATAATGATACGATGAAATTCGTCCGAAAAGGAAGTGCATTGCCCATGGAGCTTGCCTCCCTGACCATTGCCGCGCTGACGGAACGCGGCCTGACCTGCGCCGCCTGTGAGAGCCTGACCGGCGGACTGATCTGCGCGACGCTGGTGGACGTGCCGGGTGCATCCGCCGTCGTGCGGGGCGGACTGGTCACCTACCAGACAGACACGAAGACCCTGCTGGCCGGGGTGGACGCGGCACTCATCGCCGAAAAGGGCGTCGTCAGCGTGGAAGTCGCCCGTGCCATGGCCGAGGGCACGCGCATCCGCCTGGGTGTGGACATCGCCGTCAGCGCCACCGGTCTGGCCGGCCCGGGCGGCGGTTCGCCCGAGCTGCCCGTGGGGACGGTGTGCATCGGCGTCAGCACAGGGCACGACACCCGAGCCGTCCGCCTGCTTCTGACCGGCAGCCGCGCGGACATCCGCCGTCAGGCCGTGGAGCACGCCATCCGCGCCATCTACGACGCCGCCGTGGGGATGTGAAGGCCGTTCGTCCCCCCATTTTTCGCAGGACAACGGACGCTCCTCGCTCTCCGGTGCTGCCGGGTACGGAGACTCTCAATTCATAATTCCTCATTCCTCATTCCTAATTCCATCAAACGGGGTGTTTTTATGAACTGGAAATCCATCTTCCTCATTCTGTTCACCTTGCAGCATGCCTATACGCTGGTGCTCAACCTCGTCCAGCGCCGCAGCGTGAAGAATCCGACCCCCGCCAATGTGGCGGATGTCTACGACGCGGCATCCTACCGCCGCTGGCAGGATTATCACGCGGAGAACAGCCGCCTGTCCATCCTGCGGACACTGGTGTCCTGGGTGCTGACCATGGCGCTGCTGGGCTTTGACGTATACGCCCGGGTGGCGGCGCATTTCCCGGCGAACGGCTTCATGCAGTTGCTTTCGGTGCTGCTGACGTCCTCCGTGGTGGAAACGGTGGTCTTCCTGGGCTTCAGCTGGGTGGACACGATGGTCATCGAGCAGAAATACGGCTTCAACCGCAGCACGGTGAAGACCTTCGTGACCGACCAGATCCGCAGTTTCGTGCTGGAGCTGCTGCTGTCGGTGCTGCTGTCCGGGCTGCTGATGTGCATTCACCGGGCGCTGGGCGACTGGATGGTGCTGGCCTTCACCGGGGCGGTGTTCGTGTTCACGCTGGTGATCTCCTTCCTGTACGGGCCTGTGTTCAGCCGATTGGGGAACAAATTCGTCCCCCTGGAGGAGGGCGAGCTGCGCACGCGGCTGATGACCCTGCTGGAGAAGCACGGCTATCAGGTGAAGGCCATCGAGGTGATGGACGCATCGCGGCGGACGACGAAGCTGAACGCCTATTTCACCGGATTTGGCAGGATGAAGCGCATCGTGCTGTATGACAATCTGGTCAACGCCATGAATGCGGACGAGATCTGCGCGGTCTTCGCCCATGAGCTGGGGCATGGCCTGCACAGGGACGTGCTCAAGCAGCAGATCATGAACCTGGGCAACCTGCTGCTGATGTCCGTGGCGGTGTGGCTCACCGTCCGCACGCCCGCCATGCATACCGCATTTGGCTTTGATGCAGTGAACTACGGCTTCGCATTCATCCTGCTGACCGGGCTGATGGGGCTGCTCCAGCCGCTGACGGGCATGGCGACGAATGCCTACAGCCGTCATGCGGAATTCCGTGCCGACCAGCAGGCCGTCAGGGAGGGCTGCGGCGAGGCGATGGTCGTCGCCCTGAAGAAGCTCGCCCGGGAGAACTTCTCCCACCTCGCCCCCGCCAAGGCACTGGTCGTGCTGGAATACAGCCATCCGCCGCTCAGCGAGCGCATTGCAGCGATCACTGAGCATGCGGAATGATGAGTGAACATGTCGCACTGGCGACCGCCCGGCATGCTGCCATCCCGCAGCGTCCACGAATATTTCCCTTGCGCCGCAGGGCAAAACGTGATACACTGTTTTCATTGGAAATCGTTTTCGACCCAGAAAGGATGAGTGAACCATGAAGCGCATTCTGTGTACCCTGCTGGCACTGCTGACGCTGTGCACGCTGACCGCCCTGGCGGAGTCGTCCGATGACGGCACGATCCGCGCCGATCTGACCGCCCTGGAAGTGACCCGGCTGATGGGCAATGGCACGAACCTGGGCAACACCTTCGAGGCGTGCGACAACACCCGCGGGCATGTCCCCGGGGCGGATCCCACCGTGTATGAGACCTCCTGGGGTCAGCCGGTCACCACGCCGGAGATGCTGACCGCCCTGAAGGCCGCCGGATTCGACACCATCCGCATCCCCGTGGCCTGGATGACCAACGCCACCAATCTCCCCGCCGGGGATGTCACCATCGACCCGGCCTACCTCGACCGGGTGCAGGAGGTCGTCGACTACGCCCGCAGCGCCGGGATGTACGTCATCATCAACGACCACTGGGACGGCGGCTGGTGGGGCATGTTCGGCTCGGAGGACGAGAGCACCCGGCAAAAGGCCATGGATGCCTACATCGGCATGTGGCAGCAGATCGCCGCGCGCTTTGCGGATTATTCCGACTATGTCATCTTCGAATCCGCCAATGAGGAGCTGGGCGCACGCTTCGATGAGGATTCCCCGCTCTATTGCAGCGATTCCGTCGTGACCTATCTGGCGGACGACGCCCGCTACGCCCTGTGCAACGAGGTCAACCAGGCCTTTGTGGACACCGTCCGCGCCACCGGCGGGAACAACGCCCAGCGCTTCCTGCTGATTGCGGGCTACGGCACGAACATCGACCAGACCTGCGATGACCGCTTCCGCATGCCGGCCGATCCCGCGAAGGACAAGCTGCTCCTGTCCGTCCACTACTACGATCCGTGGAGCTACTGCGGTGCGTCCTCCGCCGCCGGTGCGACCGCCTGGGGCACCAAGTCCGACTATGCCTACATGGATGAGCAGCTCGCGAAGCTGACGAAGTTCACCCGGCAGGGCGTGGGTGTGGTCATTGGCGAATACGGTGCGCTGCCCGGTGCGGACGGCGAAATGAAGGCCAATGCGCTGGCGTATCACACGCGCTTCCTCGACCTGTGCGACGCATACGACATGACCTCCTGCCTGTGGGATTGCAGCGGCTTCTTTGTCCGCCGTGATCTGGCCTTTGCCGACGCGGAGCTGGCCGCGCTCTACCTGAACCGCAATGCCGCCGCCGAGGCGGACACGGACTACGCCCAGGTGCAGTCCGCCGCGCAGGAACGCCTGTCCGCCGCGATGGACGCAGCCCCCGACACCTTCCTGGAGAACGCCATCCAGGTGACGGACGAGACCGCCGTGGCCTGGCTGATGTGGAATGACGGCGGCTGGGCGCTGTCCTACTCCGTGGGGGACACCTACACGCCGGATGCCATTTCCGGCGGCATGGTCGTCACGGATGTGGAGATCACCGGCGAGGGCACTTACACCGTGGGCATCGACTTCACCGGTACGCAGCAGGGGTATTCCGCGTCCGTGGCGTTCGCCGCCATCGGCATCGCCAACGGCGAAGTGCTCTACCCCAATTACATCATCGACATCAAGGAAGTGCGCATCAACGGCGAGAAGTATAACCTGAAGGGCCGCGCCTACACCACCTCGGATAACGGCGTGACCACCCGCGTCAACCTCTACAACGAGTGGGTGAAGAGCATCCCCGTGGGCACAGCGCGCATGCACCACGGCAACCTCGCCGGTGCGACCCCCACGCCCATCAACCGCAATGACGCGGTCATCGCTCAGATCAAGACCATCTACGTCACCTTCGAATACGCCCCCCAGAAATGAAAATGAGGACTTTAGAATGATGAATGAGGAATTCAGAGTGGGGGCAAAAAGGCATCCGGGATCAGCTCCACTGATCCCGGATGCCCCACCGCACGGCGGACAGCGCTTCCGCCGCAGTTTCTACATTCATAATTTCTAATTCCTAATTCCTAATTCATCATTCCTGATTTCCATTAAAGGTATGGCTCAATAGCGCTGACCACCTGCTGTGCGGCCAGCCTGTTGCCTTCGGCGTTCAGGTGGAGATGGTCGCCCCGGTCGTACACCGTCATCTTGTCATGGAAGCTCGCGTACAGGTCGTCCACCGGCAGACCGTACTTCTCCGCGACCTTCCGGATGATGGCGTTGTACGCGATGATCCCCGTGTGATCGGGATTCGTGGTGGGCATGGTCGTCGCCAGGATGATCTGTACGCCCGGGAAGAGCTTTTGCAGCACGATGACCGTGCGATCCACCGCGGATTCATACTCCTCCGGCAGGGAGAACGGTCGGCCGATGTGATAGTCGTCCCCCAGATCCCACAGGCCGCAGTTCCAGTGGACGATCTGCGGCACGGGGAACTGATCCAGCCAGAACCGCAGCGAATTGAGCGTGTACCCCGCCCAGCGGCCATTCTCCGACGGGCCGTAGACCCCCGCGCGTCCCGTCAGCAGCTCCCGCACGACAGGCTCGTAGCCCTGGCGGCGGCTGTCCCCCAGCAAGAGCACATTCTTCTGTTCAGTCGTTTCAGACATACCGTTTTCCTCCTTGTTCCGGTGGTTTCGCTTCACACAGTATAGCACATTTGGGCGCATACCGCCACTCCCCCGGCAGAATTTCGCAAAAAAGATCTGCGTCACAGCCGCAGAAGGAAGGATGTACAGATGTTGAAGCTCCTCAAAGTCCTTGGTGTCGTGCTCCTGGTGCTGGTGCTGCTCGCTGCGGTGCTGCTGGCGCTGCCGCGTCCGCAGAATTACACGCAGGACAACCCCATGCGCAAGGACGGCGCAATGCCCATCCTCATCGCCCATGGCGGCGGCAACAGGGAGTTCCCCGACAACACGCTGGAGGCCTTCTACAATGCCTACAGCGTCGATCCCCGCGTGATGATGGAGACGGATGTGTCCATCACGGCGGACGGCGTGGTCATCCTGTCCCATGACACCACCCTCGACCGCAAGACCAATGTGACCGGCGCGATCATCGACTGGAACTACGCTGACCTGATGGCACAGAAGGTGGACTTCGGCTACACCAATGCCACGGCTGACGGAAAGCTGGTCGCAGGCAGCGAACGGGTGAGATTCACCACGAAGGACGGACGGAACGTCAGCCCGGTGGACGTGACCTACCCCGAAGGGGTTTCGGCGCGTGACGAGGAGGTCTTCCTGGCCACGACGCTGGAGGAGCTGATCGTCGCCTTCCCTGAAAACCGCATCAACGTGGAGATCAAGCAGAGCGGCGACACCGGCATGCGCTGCATGAAGGAAGTCCTCCGCCTGCTGGAGAAGCACAATGCCTGGGATCGCGTGGTGCTGGCCTCCTTCCACGATGCCATCTACGACGAATACGTCCGCATGCAGAAGGCCGGCGAAGTCCCCGCCTGCTTCATGTACTCCCCCGCCACCGACAGCGCGACGCGGTTCGTCGTCCTCCACCTGCTGGGGCTGGACACCTTCTTCCGCGACGGCATGTGTGTCTTCCAGCTTCCACTGAAGCAGTCCGGCATCACGCTGAACACCCGCTATCTGGTCTGGACGGCGCACCGGCATAACCTGGCCGTGCACTACTGGACGATCAACGACCCGGACGAGATGCGTCAGCTGATCGACATCGGCGCGGACGGCATCATGACGGACTACCCCCACCTGCTGCGGGAGGTTTACGGCGAATACGCTGAATGATATGAAAGAATGCCCGGAGGCCGCAAAGGCTTCCGGGCGATTTTTGTCATGAGGGATCAGTTCGCCAATCCGGTCAGGTCGATGCTCTTGATGAACCGCCGCTGGAACACGAAATACATGACCAGCAGCGGCAGGATGACCAGCATGCAGGCGGCCAGCTGCACCGGGCTGACCATCTGTCCCGTGCCGGTCGTCTGCGTGGCGAAGTACGCATTCAGGCTGCTGAGCCGCTGGGTCAGGATGCGCAGATTGCCGGACAGATAGGCGGACGGCTCGAAGTAGTCATTCCAGTGCCAGATGACGGAAAGAATGCCCGCCACCAGCAGATTCCCCTTGAGCAGCGGGAAGATGATCCGCCAGAAGATGCGCATGCTCCCGCAGCCCTCCAGCTTCGCCGCCTCCTCATAGGACAGCGGCAGACCGCGGATCTGCTGCCGGAAAAGGAAGATGAACAGCGCTCCCTTCAGCCCGAACCCAAAGAAGGACGGCACGATGATGGGCGCAAAGCTGCCCAGCCACCCCATCCGGGCGAATTGGATGTAGAGCGGCATCATCAGCGTCTGCGGCGGGATGACCATGGTGAGCATCACCAGGGCGAACAGGACATTGCGTCCGCGAAAGGCAAAGCGCGCAAAGCCATACGCGATGAACGAGCAGGACAGCAGATGTCCCGCCGTGCTGAGCAGCACCACGGCCAATGTGTTCCCCAGCGCATGCAGATAGTCCAGATGCTTGAAGGCATCGACGTAATTCTGCCCATTGATGCCGGTGATGACCCATTGCCGGTTCATGTCCTTCAGCTCAAAGTCGTATTTCAGGGAGTTGATGATGATATTCAGGAAGGGATAGAGGAACACAAACACAAACTCGATCAGGATGAAGCTGATGATGAGCGCCAGAAGGATGCGTCCGCCGTTTTTGCGGAGGAAGGCGCGCATTTCGTCCGCCTTCACCGTCCGGCGCGTGGGGGATGCCATCATTTTGTACCCTCCTTTCTTCATCGGTCGCCCGCGTAAAAGGTCATCCGCCGGGACAGCGCAAAGACCAGCCCCAGCGCCGCGCCGATCAGCACGAAGTAGATCCACCCCATCGCCGAACCGTAGTCCAGCTCCAGATTGGTGAAGCTCGTGTCGACCACATAGACCATGACCTCATTCTCCGACGAGGTGAAGAAGCTGATGAGCGTGTACACCACCACGATGAGGATGGTCGGCGTGACCATGGGCAGGGTGATCTTCCAGAATTTCTCCCAGCCGGTCGCGCCGTCGCACATGGCCGCCTCATAGTAGGCCTCCGGCACGGATTGCAGCGCACCCAGGAAGAGGATGATCTGTATGCCCGACATCCACAGGCTCTCCGAAATGTAGGTCAGCATGATCTCCACCCAGGCGGACAAGTCCTCGCCCAGCAGCATCGTCAACCGGTCGGACATCTCGATGCCGCCCACGTCCACCATCGGAACGGTCTGGACGGTCTGCTGCATGGAGGCGCTCTGGGGCGAGAACGCCAATGTCGCGCTGTTGCCTTGCAGGGTCTCCATCACCACGCCCGAGCCGATCACCACCGGCAGCAGGAACAGCGCCCGATACAGCCCCCGCAGCGGCAGCCGTCGATCCAGCAGGATGGCGATGAACAGCGAAAACACCACGATGATGGGCGTTTTGATCGCCGCATCCAGCACGCTGGTGAGCAGCTTGGGCGTGAAATCCACATCCACCAGGAGGGCGTTGATGTAATTCTGCCAGCCGACGCTTTCCAGGGAGAAGGCTTGCAGATTGGTCACATGGGAAAAGGACAGGACGAGGGAAAAGCCCATCGGGAAGAGAAAGAACGCCCCAAACCCGATGATCCACGGGGACACAAAGACATAGCCCATCCGGTTTTCCCGCTGACGAACGGAATGCTTCTTCATTCCCCATTCCTCCCCTCTGCAAAGAGATGATACCCCATGCCGTCAATGGACACACCGTCCACCGTCACGGGCGTTTCGCCGTAGTTGAGCACCAGACGGCAGCCGTTTTCATACGCGACACACACCGTTCCGTCCGCCCGGCGCTCATGGGAGACCATGGCGCTTCCCGATACGGCGGACATTTCCTTTGCCAGTCGGCTCGCATCGGCAATGGCGTCCGCCCAGTCCGCAAAGCAGGTGGAGAACTGGTCGTAGCAGGAGGAATTCTCCAGCCGTGCGGTCGGCGCATACGTCACGTCGAACACCGGCATGTAGCCGTATTCCAGCATGCGCAGCGTTTCGTATGCCGTGTCGTAGAACTTGTTCACCGGCTTGGCGGAATACACCGCATAGCCATGCAGCACCATCTGATAGAAGGGCACGGATGCATCGGTGAATACATAGCCGGTGGCGGCATCGGGGGCATCGCTGATCCAATCCAGATGGGCGAAGGCATATGCACCCGCATTTTTCGCGGCGGACAGCCCCAATGCCTGTCGGCTCTCGGCGAGCATCCGCTGCCAGATGGCCTGCGTGTCCCCCCGGGTGGTCTCCGCACCGCGCTGCCCATCGGCGTACAGATAGCCGGCGATGCTTTCAAAGGTAATGCCATCCACCCCGGCGCTGCGATAGACCGGGAGCTGCCTGCGCTGCAAATAGTCCAGCGCGGCGGACGGCTTGAGCAGGAAGAGCCTGCGCTGGGTGTCCGTCATCAGCGTACCGGTGCTGTCGTAGGCAAAGTCGCTGCTTGCAAACTCCGACCCGTCGGCGACCTGCGCGGTGTAGCCGTTGTCCAGCAGGACACGCATGCCCGTGCCGTCCAGCGACTGACAAAAGTGCGTCAGCCCCTTTGTGCCCCCCAAGGCGGAAGCCGCCTCTGCCCGAAGCGTCGGCACCTGCGAATAGCCGTCCCGCGTGTATCCCTCCAGGTTGAACAGCACATTGTCCACGCCGCGCTCGCGCAGGGCGGCAGCGATCTCCTCGGCCTGGGTGAAGGTGGTGACGGGCACGAAGCTGCGGCTGAGCAGACCGTTTCGCGTCACCCCCATGATGAGGTTCACCGCCACAAGCCCTTCCTGCTGCGTCAGGGGGCTGACATTCAGCAGACCCTGCGTCAGCAGATAGGCGCGGTATCGGCAGGCCATGCCGCTGTAATCGGCATCCGCCCCCTGGAGGAAGTAGTAATCCACCGTGTAGGGGGTATCGAAGCGCTCCAGCTCGTAGATTGCCCCGCGGCTCTGTCCCTGATCGTATACGGCGGCGGTGCGGCGGCAGCGCAGGTAGGCATCCACGCGGTGGACATTCAGCTCCATGCCGCTGGGATCATACTCGATCGCGGCATGCTCCGCGCCTTCATGGATGACGGCGAGGTAGGCGCTGTCCCCATGCCTGACACCGAAGACCGGCATGAGCACCTGCTGCTTGCCGCTGTCCCCCTGCACCAGCAGGTCATCCAGCATGGGCGTGTCCGACGTGTACACATCCTCCAGGAAATAATGCTGATAGGACGGATGCTCGGCGCTGGCGCAGGAGATCGCTCCGCTCCCGTCGGGATAGAAGACATAGCCGTCCTCCTGATCCCCCAATGCCCCGAAACAGGGCAGAAGGCTCAACGCCGTCACCGCGCAGTACTTCAGCGACGTGAGCTGCTGCGTGAACAGGCGCGTCTGCGTGTAGGTCGTATCCAGCTGATTGTAGACCTGCTTGTAGTATTTTCGCGTCTCCGCATCGATGCGGGTGTCCGCCACAATGGCACTGAACAGCCCAGTCTCGCCCACGCCGCCCTTGTAGACGCTCTGGCACGAGGTCATCAGCGCGGTGATCTTGTCCACCCTGTTCTTCACGTCCACAACGGTCGTGATGCCCTCCAGCTCTGCGGCAAAGCGCTCGAAGGCCTTCCCGAACCGCCGGATGTCCTTGCGGTGATCCGTCAGGTGCTCGTCCGCCTCCATGACCGCGATGACATTGCGCATCCACCCCAGGTTCTCCCGGATGGCCGTCATGCGCTCGGCCAGCTTTTCCTCCAGGCCAACGCCTTCCCGGATGCCATCCGCCGGGATGTGCACGCGCAGGCCGTCCTCCAGGAGGGTGTATTCCACGGTGATCTCCAGGGCGATCTCCTGCGCATGGTAGACAACACGCACCCCGTCCGCCATCGGCGCATGGGTCACCGACAGATCCATATCCGCCAGTGCACGGCGGGTGCTCTGGTCGCTGCGGTTGTTCAGCAGGGTGTATTCCACCATCATCGGGGTGACGGCCATGGCACGCTGTCCGGGGGTGAGGGCGGACAGGTCGCACTGCTCCGTCACGGCGGAACGCCAGACATACCCCGCCCCTTCCAGCGCGATCTCGCCCGTCCGCCCATCCAGCAGGAGGGTCATGCCGTTCTTCCGGGCGACGGGCACCAGCGCCGCGTCCGTCAAGGCCGCCTCCCCGCCCGCGGACAGTGCGCCCTGCAAGAGGATCAGGCAAAGCAGCCATGCAAGCTTTCTCTTCATGTCAGCCTCCTGTCAATACGTCACGCCCAGCAGCCGATACTCCCGGATGACCTCGGCGACAAAGCCGATCAGCTTTTCGCCCAGCAGGTAGAGGAGGATCAGCATCGCCCAGATGAACAGCACGGCGAACACCGCCAGCAGACAGTTCACGATGGTTTGGGAGAAGGAATAGGTGTTCATGGCGCTGATGCTGTAGATCATCAGCACGGCGCACCACAAGGTCACGAGCAGGGACAGGGCACTGAAGAGCCCGGCCTCGCCGGATGTGAGGATGCGGCTGAGCAGCCCCAGGGGCGGCGTCAGGAGAATATAGGGCGTGAGGCAGTAGGCGATAGCCGCCAGGGTCTCGAAGAAGGTCGTTTCCCCATCGCGGATGGTGGTCACCAGGTACACGCCGCCGATGAGCGAGAGGATCGGCACGAGGAAGGACAGCACCTCCTCCGACAGGCGTGTGTTCTCGGGCGTGGACTGCGCCAGCGGGAAATGCGTCAGATACAGCATGAGCACATGCACCCCCAGCGCCAGGGCCAGAATCAGCAGCGGCACAACGGCGGGCATCGTCCTGCGGTGGCGCTTCACCAGCACAAAGGCCTGCTGCGGCTGGAAGAGGATCATCAGCGCGATTTTCAGATAGAGCATGGGCATTTTCCTCCTCATTGCAGACTGGTGGACAGCTTCCGGGCATACCGGCGGCAGACCCTGACCAATTTCAGCACGCCGATGAGCATCAGCAGTGCCCCCGCCACCACCCAGCCGAAATGCGCGCGGAAGAATTCATGCCGCAGGCCGGCGAAGGCCTCGCTGTACCCGGCACGGTACTGCGCGATGGTGTATTGCTCCAGCGCCTCGGCGTATTTCTCCTGACGCATATAGGCCTTACCCATGCATCATAGAGCCGCAGCTGGAGCAGCAGCTCGGCATCGGGCATGCGTGCGCGGATGTCCGCCTGAACACCGCTGCCGATGGCATCGGCAAAGCGTGCAGACGACACCGCATACCCTTCGGCGGACGCACTGCACCAATCCAATACCGACCAGGTCGATCGGTCGACAAAGATGCGTTCCGTCCCTTTTTCGCGGATGCTGTAGCTGCCATCAGCGGAATCAAACGAGAATGCAACATGGTCATTCTGAAATACCTGCATGTCGGCCTCCTGCGCTTCTTGTCCTTTTGCTGCCCTTATTGTAATACACTCCGCAGGGATAGAGAATGGAATAGACGGAAAATACCTGATACAAATCGGAAATTGCATGCATGCTTTCCGGCAACAAAGCCCGCCCGAGTTGTCCGTTTGCGGCCTCATCAATGCCATTTGTGACATAAATCAAGCCGCTTTCCAGTTTTGCCCACGGTCGGATTTCCGATTTCGTCCGCCTGCTTCAAGGCAATAAAAAAGCCCCCGAGGAAGTCGTCGGACGTTAGTCCGACCATGACGAGGGGGTTGCAATGCGCGCGAAATGTGCTATAATGGCGCTGAACACCAAAGGAGGTGCAGCGAATGTCCAGGCTGACGCTGCGGACGATCGATCCGGAGAACTGGCGCATCCGCCTGTCCGTGCGGGAGGATCAGCGCCATGATGTGTCCGACCAGTGGAGCATCCTTGCCCGGGCGTACGCCTACCGCGACCTGCGCAGTCAGGCGCTGCATATCGTCCTGGACGACACGCCCATCGGCATGCTGCTCTACCACGATTGGCCGGACGACGGCTGCTACATCCTCAGCCAATTCTTCATCGACCAGCGCTGGCAGGGGCGGGGCTATGGCTACGCCGCCATGCAGCTGGTGCTGGAGGCGCTGCGGCAGGATGGCCGCTACGACCGGGTCGAATTGTGCTATTGCGAGGGCGATGCGGCCGCAAAGCGCCTGTACGAGAAATGCGGCTTCACCCATACCGGCGCGGTGGACGAGAACGAGATCGACATGGCGCTGAACCTGTATGCTGAATAAAGGCAAGGAGAAACCCGAATGAGCAAGACCAAGGAACGGATTCGTGACAGTCAGCTGCGCTATAAGCAGGGGCTGGGGCAGAATTTCATCTATGACGAGGATCTGCTGGCCTCCCTGGTGGAGGCGGCCGGTGTCACCCGGGAGGACGACGTGCTGGAGGTCGGCCCGGGCGCGGGCAGCATGACCAGGCATCTGTGCCGCGCGGCGCATCATGTCCTGTCCGTGGAGCTGGATGAACGGCTGATCCCCCTTTTGCAGGGCTTCATGGCGGACTATGACAACTTCACCCTCGTCCAGGGGGACGTCATGTCCGTCAACCTGCCGGAGATCACCGCGAACCTCCGCAAGCCCCTGTCCGTCGTGGCGAACATCCCCTACTACATCACCACACCGCTTTTGACCATGCTGCTGGAAAGTCCGCTGGAGATCAAGCAGCTGGCGCTGATGGTGCAGAAGGAGGTGGCGGACAAGGTGCTCGCGCAGCCCGGCGATGAAGCCTGGGGGCCGCTGGCACTGCGATGCCAGTATTTCTGCGAACCCTATCTGGCCATGGATGTGCCCGCCGCATGCTTCACGCCCGTGCCCAAGGTGGACAGCGCCTTCATCGTGCTGCCCCGGCGGGAAAAGCCGCGCGTCAGCGTCCGCAGTGAGGCAGACTTCTTCCGTGTGGCACAGGCGGGCTTCGCGCTGCGCCGCAAGACCATGACCAATGGGCTGTGCGCGGCCTTCCGCATGGAACGCCCCGATGCGGCGGCACTGATGCACTCCGCCGGACTGGATGAGCGCATCCGCGGCGAAAAGCTCGGCTTTGAGGAGCTGGCTCGCCTGTCGGATGCCTACACCGCCTGGAAGGAGGCGCACCCATGACCATCGCCGAATTCCGCCATGTTTCTGCCGCGCAGTATGGCGCGGATGCACCGGCGGACGCCATCCCGGTGGACGCCATCCCCCTGCCTCGCCGCGCCACCGTCGGCAGTGCAGGCTACGACTTCGTGTGCCCGGTGGACGTGACGCTGTCCCCCGGCGAAAGCGTGACCATCCCAACGGGCATCCGCTGCGAGATGCAGCCCGGCTGGGTGCTGCTGCTCTTCCCCCGCAGCGGCCTGGGATGCAAGCATCAGCTTTGCCTGGCGAACACCGTCGGCGTGATCGACAGCGATTATTCCGGTGCGGACAACGAGGGGCACATCCTGGTGCGGCTGGTGAACCGCGGGGATCACGGCTTTTCCATCGCCCGCGGCGAACGCTTCTGTCAGGGAATTTTCCTGCCCCACGGCATTGCACAGGAGGACACGGTGGCGGACATCCGCCGTGGCGGCTTCGGCAGCACCTTTACGAGCCCCGAGGACGTTGTCGGACGATAGTCCGACCAGGACGAGGGGAGCAACCCCTCAGTCACACTCCCTGCGTTCGTGTGCCAGCTCCCCTTGCACAGGGGAGTCTTTTTGTCGTCTTCGCGGCTTCTCGCACCCAAGCGACGTTGCGAATATTAACGTGTCCACCTCGTCCGTCTTCGCCTTTCGGCCATCACCGGACAAAGTCCGGCGCTCGCGCTGCCCCCTCGTCCTGGTCGGACTATCGTCCGACAACGTCCTCGGGGGGGGGCAACCCCTCAGTCACACTCCCTGCGTTCATGTGCCAGCTCCCCTTGCACAGGGGAGCCTTTTGGTCGTCTTCGCGGCTTCTCGCCCCTACGCTGACCACGCAAAAAGGGACGCCCGGAGACGTCCCTGAATGCAGCATCAGCCCCGTAGCCCCTTGG
>CAZJOA010000023.1:0-3558 GCA_964547515.1 uncultured Faecalibacterium sp. | reverse complement strand
AAAAGGGACGCCCGGAGACGTCCCTGAATGCAGCATCAGCCCCGTAGCCCCTTGGCCGCGGCCTCGTCCAGGAGGAAGATCGCGTCCGGGTGTGTGCGCAGGATGGACGCGGGACAGCGCGGGGACACATCGCCCGTCACGGCGCGGTGAACTGCGTCCGCCTTGTCCTCGCCCGTGGCGATGAGCAGCACCTGACGCGCCTGCATGATCGCGCCGATGCCCAGGGTCACGGCGGCACGGGGGACATCCGCCTCGGAATCGAAGAAGCGCTGATTCGCCGCGATGGTGGATGCGGTCAGCTGCACCTCGTGGCAGTCGAAGCGGAAGACATCGCCCGGCTCGTTGAAGCCGATATGCCCATTGCGGCCGATGCCCAGCAGCTGCAGGTCGATGCCCCCGGCTGCCGCGATGGCCGCGTCATAGGCGCGCGCTGCGGCCGAGGTGTCAGCCGCATTGCCGTCCGGAATGTGCACGTTTTCCGGCCGGATGTTGATCTGGCTGAACAGGTTCTCCTGCATGAAGGCATGGTAGGAACAGGGGTGCAGCGGATCAAGCCCCACATATTCGTCCAGGTTGTAACTGATTGCCCGGGAAAAATCCAGCATGCCGAAGCGGTACATGTCGATCAGCGCCTGATAGGTGGGCAGCGGGGTCGATCCGGTGGCCAGCCCCAGGACACTCTCCGGCTTGCGGAGCAGCTGCGCGGCGATCAGCGTCGCGGCGGCGCGTCCGACCTGCTGCGCCGTCTTGAAAACATGGGTCTGCATATGGTCATCTCCTATGGTTCGGTTTTTTGCATGCCTTCAGTATAGTGCAATTCCCGCGCTTTTTCAACGGGACGACATGATACAACCCGAAACTTTCTTCCGGCTGATTCGGCTGACTGCCCGTCCCCCGCCCGACACACCCCATTCCTCATTCATAATTCCTCATTCCTAATTCCAAAAAAGGGGGGCTGCCGCATCACAGCCCCCCGTCGGGTCATTCCTTTGCGTCCGTCTCGCCGTCGGCATCCACATGGCGCAGGCCCTCCACCGCCGTGACGGGCAGGGAGAAGCAGATCGCACCGGCGGGTGTGCCCGGGCCGGCATTCTCCATCACGGCCTTCATGATGGCGGCCTTCTTGGCGCTTTCGGCCACGATGAGCACCACGTCCTTCTCGCTGGCCAGGGAGAGCCCCAGGAACTTCTCGCTTTCGCGCGCGCCCGTGCCCTTGCCGGCCAGCACCGTGCCGCCCGTTGCTCCCGCAGGCCGCGCCGCATCCATCACCATGTCCGAGCAGCCCTCGTTGAGGATGATGCAAATCAGCTCGTGGGTATTGTCCATCTGCGGCTTTCCGCCGGTGACGGTCTTGTTGTCAGTCAGATACGCCATGGTTTTGCCACCTCCTACGCTCTTGAGCGGCACGGACATCATGATGCCGTTGCCGGGAATGTCGATGAACATGCGCAGCCGGGCGATCCGCATGAATTTGCGGGTCTGTTCGCCGTCGGCCACGGCCATGATGACAGCCTTTGCCGTGGGGACAAGGCCATGCAGGGACAGATGATGACGGGTCGCCGTGCCCTCGCCGTAGAGGGTCAGCGCCAGGGGCAGCTTCATGCTGCCGACGATTTCCTCCATGGTGTCATGCCGGTCACGGTTGATGATCGCAAGCACAAGGTTCAGTTCCATTTTCAGCCCTCCCACAGTTCGATCACGTCGTCGTCCGCATAGGCATACTCCGGCGCGGAAGCCTTGCGGGTCTTCAGCACATAGATCAGACCCATGATCTGCACGGTGATGAGGGGCATCATGGCCACCAGCGCCACCAGGCCGAAGGCATCGGTCATGATGTTGCCGCCCAGCGCCTGACACGCGCCCATCGCGAAGGGCAGCATGAATGTCGCGGTCAGCGGGCCGGACGCAACACCGCCGGAGTCAAACGCGATGGCGGTGAAGGTCGGCGGGACGACCAGCGTCAGCGCCAGGGCGATGAGGTAGCCCGGCACGATGATCCACAGGATGGAGATGCCCGTCAGCACACGCAGCATGGCCAGGCCGTTCGCCGCCGCGACCGCGATGGCCAATGCGTAGTGCATCGCCTTTTCGGAGATCGCACCGGCGGACAGCTCCTCCACCTGCTTGTTCAGCACATGGACGGCGGGTTCGGCGTTGATGATGAACCAGCCCATGAGCATGGACACGGGGATGAGGAGAAAGCGCCAGTTCCCCAGGGAAGCGAGCTCCGCGCCCAGGGCGACACCCAGCGCCTGGAAGCCCACATTCGCGCCGGTGAGGAAGAGCACCAGACCGGCCAATGTCACCAGCAGGCCGAGGATGATGCGCAGGAAGGGGATGCGGCGCAGATGGAGCGCCACGACCTGGAAGATGACGAAGAACACCGCGATGGGCAGCAGCGCCAGCGCCACATTGCCGATCTCATGGGGGAGGGTCTCGAAATAGGTCTTGCCCAGTTCCACCGTGTTCATGATGGTGTCGGTGATCTCGGCCTCACTGCCCGCGGGTGCACCGGGATAGAAGAAGGACAGCAGCAGCACGGCGAGGATGGGCCCGACGGAGCACAGCGCCACCAGGCCGAAGGAGTCCTCCTGTGCATTGGCGTCGGAGCGGATGGACGCAACGCCCACGCCCAGCGCCATGATGAACGGCACGGTCATCGGGCCGGTGGTCACGCCGCCGGAATCAAACGCCACCGCCCAGTATTCCGGCGCGGCGAAGGCCGTCAGCACGAACACGACCCCATAGAGCACGATAAGCAGCCATTTCAGCGGGATGCGGAAGAGGATGCGCACCATGCTCAGCATCAGGAAGATGCCCACGCCCACGCCCACGGTAATCATGAGGACGAGGGAATCGATGGCAGGGACATTGTCAGCCAGCACCGTCAGATCCGGCTCGGACACCGTGACCGCGATGCCCAGCAGAAAGCTGACGATGAGGATCAGCGGCAGATTGCGCGATTTCGTCAGCCGTGCGCCCATATGGTTGCCGATGGGCGTCATGGAGACATCGCTGCCCAGGGTGAAAAGCCCCATGCCCACGATGAGCATCAGCGAACCGATGAGGAAGGAGAGCATGAGGTCTGCCTTCATGGGGATGAAGGTCAGGCACATCACGCCCACAATGACGACGATGGGCAGCACCGAGGCCGCTGCCTCCTTGAATTTTTCGTAGAGTTTCCCTTTCTGCGTCACATGACCGCTCCTTTCTGTTTTCCGGTGGACTTCCCGCCCCACGCTCCGTCCGCCGCATAAAAAACAGGCAGCGCTGACGGACAGCACTGCCGAAACATATTTCCATCGCGAACACGCGATTCTTCCAACCGCTCATTCTTCCACGCCGATTATTGAATCCTGATCTGCAAGAATTCGTAATAGCCTCGCAGGCCGCGCCACCGGTCAGCGTCGTTGACAGCGATCGGAATAAATCACGGCCTCACGGCACATGATGACAGGCTCCACCACTTATTTCGATCATGTTTATTTTATCACAAACCGATGACGACTGTCAACCTGCGAATCTGGTCTGTTCTACGCCAAAACACAGGCTTTATAA
>CAZJOA010000022.1:5898-23931 GCA_964547515.1 uncultured Faecalibacterium sp. | reverse complement strand
TTCGCTCTGCCAATGCAAGCATTGGCTATCGCTCGTCGCGCAAGCGCGACCTCCGCAGCTATCCTCGAAAAAGTGGCCTTGCCACTTTTTCGACACCCAGCTTATTATATGCCTCTTCCCCCGATTGTGCAAGCGGAAATTCTGTGCTATAATACCCTTGTCTACAAAGGAGGAATCCCGATGGAAACCAAATTCACTCCCGTGATCGTCCACCTGTCCAGCTACACAAGGGGCGAACGCGGCGAAAAGGAAAGCGTCGTCCGGCTGATGTGCCGCGGTCGGCTGCGTGCGGCCAGCGACGGCTATCTCCTGCGCTATCAGGAGGTACAGCAGGACGAGGACACCGGCGAAAACCATGTGCAGGACGTCATCCTCGCCATGCAGACCGGCGACACACCCCGCGTCACCATGACACGCCTGGGCGATTACGGCACGACCATGGTCTTCGTGAAGGATCGCCGCTTTGAGGGCGCATACCACACGCCCTTCGGCGAGCTCGGCCTGGCGCTCTATGCCATGCAGGTGCAATGCAAGCTCGCGGAGGACTGCGGCAGCGTCCACCTGGAATATCAGCTGGACATGCAGGGCAGCTATTCCGCCGTGCAGTGCATCGACATGAGCTACTGCGCGGAGGGCAGTCAGCCGTGCTGAGGGCACTCCGGACGCAGGTGCAGGCGCATTTGTCCGCCGTACCATGCACGCGGCGTCCCGCCCTGCGCCGCAGCGACGATCCGGACGCATTGCTGGCGACCGACCTGCCCCTGGTGGCGGATGCGTCAGCGGCAGAGGCCTTCATCCGCGCCATGCAGGACATCGGCTGGCGATGCATCCCCCGCAATGGCTGGCTGCTGCTGGATGCCCCCGTTCCGCCGCCGGATGCGCCCGTCCCGACCGTCCTCCGGGGCGAATGCGGATGCTGCATATCGCTGCTGCTGCGTCATCCCGATGGGGCGGACAGCACGGCGTATGTCCGCCGTGTCGTGAAGGCGGCGGACGCGGGTCGCATGCCCTTCGAGCGCCTGTGCGGACAGCTCCACGCCGAATTCGCCGTCCGCCTCCGTCAGCATGCGCCGCTCCCCGGCGCGCTCCTGCCCTATCTGTGCAAAGCCTACATCTTATAAAGGAGGGTACAGCATGCTCCTGACCTGCATCGGCCATGCCAAATTCCTCATCGAGCTGGAAAACGGCACGCGCCTTGTCACCGACCCCTACGACGCGACCTGCGGCTACCCCGTCACGCCCGTCCCGGCGGATGCGGTGCTGATCTCCCATGGCCATCACGACCACAGTGCGGCGGACACCGTGCCGCCCACCCCCCGCGCCGGGGAGCAGCCGCGCGTAATCGATCAGGCGGGCGAATACGACCTCGGCGAGGGCGTGCGGATCACGGCGGTCGAGGCCTTCCACGACGGCGAACAGGGCGCAAAGCGCGGCAAGACGCTGCTCTTCGCCATCCATGCCGAAGGGCTGAACGTCCTCCACCTGGGCGACTTGGGGCATCTCCCCACACCGGAGCAGCTGCACCTTCTGGGCGATGCCGATGTGCTGATGCTCCCCGTCGGCGGCTATTTCACCATCGACGCGCAGAACGCCAGGCAAACGGCGGAGCTGTTCCACGCGCGGATCACCCTGCCCATGCACTATCGCACGCGAGCCAATGCAGACTGGCCGATCGCGCCGGTTCGTGCATTCACCGGGCTGTTCGCCACGCCGGAGGTGGATGAGGTCGATCTGCTCCGGGTGACATCGGGTGACCTGATGTGTCAGCCCCGCGTGGCGGTGCTCCGTCCGCAGAGCCTGAAGTGAAGCGCATGCCGCCTCTCCTGCCCCGACGGGAGAGGCGGATCGCCCCGCAGAAGGGCTTTTCGTCCGCCCGATAGCGCTTTTCACAAAAAACTTCGAAAAAAGTGATTTTCCCCCTTGACAACACGCGCGCCCTGTGGTATCATTGTCAATGTTGACGGCACATCCGCCCGATACGAAAGCCATATGGGATTATAGCTCAGTTGGTTAGAGCGCCACGTTGACATCGTGGAGGTCATAGGTTCGAGCCCTACTAATCCCACTTGAAAGCCTTGGAGCATCACGCTTCAAGGTTTTTTCGTTGTGCTTTTTCGGATGCATCCCCCGCATTTCGCCGGAAAGGCTTGTCCCGGACGCGCGCCTGTGCTATAATGCAGGATGGTGCAGTTTGCATATCCGGATAAGCCGCACCGCAAAGGAGCATTTTCACCATGAGCAACATCATTTCCGTCAAGGATGTATCATTCACCTATGAAGACGCTGCCGAACCCGCCCTGACCCATGTGTCGCTGGACGTGCATCGGGGCGAATTCCTCGCCGTGCTGGGGCATAACGGCTCGGGCAAATCCACCCTGGCCAAGCTGCTCAACGCGCTGTATCAGCCCGGCGAAGGGCAGGTGTCCGTCTGCGGCTTCGACACGGCGGACGAAAACCACCTGTGGGACATCCGCCAGCAGGCCGGCATGATCTTCCAGAACCCGGACAATCAGCTGGTCGCCACCGTCGTGCAGGAGGACGTGGCCTTCGGGCTGGAGAACCTCGGCATCCCCCACGACGAGATGGTCAGGCGCATCGACGAGGCACTCGCCGCCGTCCGCATGACTGAGTACGCCGCGTCCGCACCCCACCTGCTCTCCGGCGGACAGAAGCAGCGCGTCGCCATCGCCGGTATCCTCGCCATGCAGCCCAGCGTCATCATCGCCGACGAAGCCACCGCCATGCTCGATCCCGCCGGGCGCGAAGAGGTGCTCCGGACCATCCGCCGCCTCAACCGCGAAAAGGGCATCACCGTCGTCTGGATCACCCACTTCATGGAGGAGGCCGCTCAGGCCGATCGCGTCATTGTAATGAACAAGGGGCAGGCCGTGCTCTCCGGCACGCCGCGCGAGGTCTTCGCACAGGCGGACGCTTTGCAGGAGATGCACCTGGATGTTCCCCCGATGACGCACCTGTCCCATCGTCTGCGCAGGGACGGCATGCCCCTGCCCGAGGGCATCCTGACCGTGGAAGAAATGGCCGAGGAGGTTTGCAAGCTCATATGTCCATCGAAGTAAAGCATCTGACCCACACCTATTCCGCCGGGAGCGCTTTGCAGTCCACCGCCATCCGCGATGTCAGCCTGACCATCGGGGAGGGCGAGTTCGTCGCCATTGTCGGCCACACCGGCAGCGGGAAATCCACCCTTGTGCAGCACCTCAACGGCCTGCTCACCCCCACCTCCGGTCAGGTGCTGGTGGACGGCGAGGACATGAACGGCGAGGGCGTCAGCAAGCGCCTGCTGCGCCGCAAGGTCGGCCTGGTCTTCCAGTACCCCGAATATCAGCTCTTTGAGGAGACCATCGCCAAGGACATTGCCTTTGGCCCGAAGAATCTGGGTCTCCCCGCCGATGAGATCGACCGCCGCGTCCGCAGCGCCATGGCGCATGTCCATCTGGATTACGACAAATACGCCGACCGCAGCCCCTTTGAGCTGTCCGGCGGACAGATGCGCCGCGTCGCCATCGCCGGAGTGCTCGCCATGGAGCCGCGCTACCTCATCCTGGATGAACCCGCCGCCGGGCTCGACCCCAAGGGGCGCGACCGCATTCTGGATATGGTCAAGGCGCTGCATGCCGAGGGCGTGACCGTGGTCATGGTCAGCCACTCCATGGAGGACTGCGCCCGCCTCGCCACCCGCATGATCGTCATGAGCCAGGGCACCGTCGTCGCCAGCGACACCCCCCGTGCCCTCTTCGCCCAGCCCGAGCTGATGGATTCCGTTCACCTGGGTATCCCGGCATCCGCGAGGCTCTGCGCTCTCCTGCGCGAAAAGGGACTCTCCCTCCCCCACGACCTGTACACCCAGGAGGAGCTTCACGACCACATCCTCCGCCTGTGGAAGGAGGCGCAGCACGCATGATGAAGAACATCACCATGGGACAGTATTACCCCGTGGACAGCTGGGTACACCGGCTCGACCCCCGCACGAAGATCCTGCTGACCATCGCCATGATCGTCGCCGTCTTCCTGGTGAAGACCATGGTCGGCTATGCGCTGATCCTCGGCTTCATGTATCTGGCGGCTCGAATGTCCCACATCCCCTTCAAAATGCTGATGAAGGGCATCAAGCCCCTGCGCATCATCCTGATCCTCACCTTCCTGCTGAACCTCTTCTTCAACACCGGCACGACCCCGCTGCTGGAATGGAGCTTCATCCGGATCACCTATGAGGGACTGTCCCAGGCGGTGCACTACTCCCTACGACTGGTCTTCCTCGTCCTCGGTACTTCCCTCATGACCCTGACCACCTCGCCCATCGCCCTCTCCGACGGCATCGAGATGCTCCTCAGCCCCCTGAAGAAGCTGCACTTCCCCGCCCATGAGCTGGCGATGATGATGTCCATCGCCCTGCGCTTCATCCCCACGCTGATGGAGGAGGCCGACAAGATCATGAAGGCGCAGATGGCGCGCGGTGCGGATTTTGAATCCGGCAACCTCTTCAACCGCGCCAGGGCCATGGTGCCGCTGCTGGTGCCGCTGTTCGTCAGCGCATTCCGCCGCGCGGGCGATCTGGCCATGGCCATGGAGAGCCGCTGCTATCACGGCGGCGAGAACCGCACGCGCCTGCGCGTCCTCCGGATCACGGCGAACGACGGGTACGCCGCGCTTTCCGTCATCGTGCTGATGGCGCTCATCCTGCTGGAAGGCCATGTGACCCTCCCCATCTGGGACGCGATGAAGGGGCTGCTGACGAAATGAAACGCATCCTGCTGACCGTCGAATACGACGGCACGAGCTACGCCGGATGGCAGCGTCAGACGAATGGTCTGGCCGTACAGCAGGTGCTGGAGGAAGCGCTGCAAAAAGCCACCCGCGAGCAGATCACCGTCACCGGGGCATCCCGCACCGACGCAGGAGTACATGCCCTGGGGCAGGCGGTGCATTTCGACACGGAAAGCCGCATCCCGCCGGAAAAGTACCCCTTCGTGCTCAACACCATGCTGCCGCGCGATGTGCGCGTCCACACCGGCCGCGAAGTGCCCGACGGCTTCCACGCGCGCTTCATGACCTGCGGCAAGCGCTACACCTACCGCATCGTCAACAGCCGCCATGCCAGCGCCATCCGCCGCAACACCCATGTACATGTTCCCCTGCCCCTCGACCTCGCCCCCATGCAGGAGGCCGCACAGACCCTGCTGGGTCAGCATGATTTCGCGGCCTTTCAGGCGGCGGGCGGCACGGCGAAGACCACCATCCGCACCATCACCGGCGCAGAGCTCGTCCGCGCGGGCGACGAGATCACCCTGACGGTGGAGGGCGATGCCTTCCTGTACAACATGGTGCGCATCATCGCCGGGACGCTCATCGAGATCGGCATGGGTCGGCGGAAGATCGGCGCGTTCAGCGAGGCCTACGAGACCCTTGACCGCCTGAGCCTGGGCGTGACCGCGCCGCCCCACGGGCTGGAGCTGACAAGGGTGTACTACCCCGAGGCGGCATTCCGATTGCCCGAGGAGATCAAGTGGCATCAGGACTGAATCAGACAGAATCAGGAGAAAATCAGGAGGAATACCCATGAGATTCGCCGTCCTGTCCGACATTCACGGCAATGCCCCCGCCCTGCGTCTGGCGCTGGCCGATGCCGCAGCCCATGGCGCGGAGGGCTACCTGTTCGCCGGGGACTACTGCATCAGCCTGCCCTGGGCAAGCGAGGTCATCACGCTGCTCCGTTCGCTGCCCAACGCGCATATCATCCGCGGGAACGACGAGGTACATCTGGACATCCCGCCGGGGGACGACGCGCAGTTCGATGCATCCCGGTGGTGCATGTCGACCCTGTCCGCCGGGGACAAGGCCTGGCTGGATGCCCTCCCGGAGACGCTGACGCTCTCCTGCGAGGGCGTTGACATCCACATGGCGCATGCCTCCCGCGCATTCATCGGCGGATCGCTCCACGCGCGCTTCCGCACATCGGTGCTGCCCGGCATCTACCCGGATGCGCCCGTCCCCCGTGAACAGCTGCAGGCCGATTTCCGTGACCTGGCGAACCAGGACGAATTCCGCCGCCACATCGATGCGCTTGCGCCGGGCGTGTACATCTTCGGGCACAACCACATCCAGCATTGGGCGGACTTCGACGGGCGGACGCTGGTGAATCCCGGTTCGGTGGGACTGCCGCTGGACTGCGGGGCATTCGGGGCGGCGTATTCCCTGCTGACCATTGGGAACGGACAGGTCAGCGTGGAGGAACGCCGCGTTCCCTACGACGCGGAGGGGCTGATCCGTCAGGCGAAGGAGACCGGGCAATACCGCGCCGCGCGAGTGTGGTCGGAGATCGTCTTCTCCGAACTGCGCACCTGCCGCGAGAAGGTCTGGTTTTTCCTGAACCACTGCGAACACTGCGCCGTCCGCCTGAACGACCCCCGCCGACCCTTCGCCCGGGACACCTGGGAACTCGCCTACGCCGAATGGGCGGCGCATGCCCGGGAATGGCATCCGGAGCTGTTCGTTTCATTCCCCCACGATCAAGATAAGGTAAGGTGACCCCATGCTTCGCCTTGACAATCTGTCCATGCCCCTGGATTGGTGCATGGAAACGCTGACCGCTGCCATCCTCAAAAGGCTGCGGATCGCCCCGGACATGCTCCTGGAGGTCACGCCGGTCAGGAAGTCCGTCGATGCGCGGGACAAAGCCGACGTGCATTTCGTCCTTTCGGCGGACGTGAAGGTCAAAAACGAGGAGGCCGTCCTCAAGCGCCTCCGACCCGGTGTCGTCAGCCAGGTCAAGCCAGTCAGCCTGCCGACGCTGCCTCAGCCGCATTTCGCCCGGCAACCCATCGTCGTGGGGGCAGGCCCTGCGGGACTCTTCGCCGCGCTGACGCTGGCAAGAGCCGGTGCGAGCCCCATCCTCATCGAACGCGGCAAGCCCGTCGAACTGCGCACCCGGGATGTCTCCGCCATGCAGGAGCAGGGCATCCTTGACCCGGACAGCAATGTCCAGTTCGGCGAGGGCGGCGCAGGGGCATTCTCCGACGGGAAGCTCACCACGGGTACGAAGTCCCCCTACATCCGCACGGTCTTGCAGACCTTCGTGGAGCACGGCGCACCGGAGGACATTCTCTGTCTGGCCAAGCCCCACATCGGCACGGATCGGCTCAAGGGCGTTGTCGCCGGCATGCGCGGGGAGATCATCCGCCTGGGCGGCACGGTGCTCTTCGACACAAGGGTGACGGAGCTGATCGTCCGCCACGGGCACATCGAGGGCGTGAAGACCCTCCACCAGGGGCAGGAGCAGGAGCTCCTCTCCGACACCGTCCTCCTTGCCATCGGCCACAGCGCCCGCGACACCATGCAGCGGCTCTTCCGGCAGGGCGTGATGATGGTGCCCAAGCCCTTCGCCATGGGCGTGCGCATCGAGCACCCCCAGGCGCTCATCAGCCAAAGCCAATACGGCAAGGTCTGGCAGCATCCGGCACTGGGCGCGGCCGACTACAAGTTAGCCGTCCACACCCCCGACGGGCGCGGCTGCTACACCTTCTGCATGTGCCCGGGCGGCGAGGTGATCGCGGCGGCAAGTCAGGAGGGCGGACTGTGCGTCAACGGCATGAGCTACCACGCCCGCGCGGGTCACAATGCCAACGCGGCACTGCTGGTGGGGGTGAATCCGGCGGACTTCGGGGACGATCATCCCCTGGCGGGCTTCGTGTGGCAGCGCAGCATCGAGCAGGCCGCGTACCGTCTGGGCGGCGGCGGATACAAAGCGCCGGTGCAGCGCGTGGAGGACTTGCTCGCTGACCGCGCGACCGTTCGTCTGGGCGATGTCACCCCCACCTACCGTCCCGGGGTGACGCCCGCCGATCTGCGCGAATGCCTCCCCGGGTTCATCATCGACGACCTGAAATTCGGCATCCGCCGCATGGATGCACAGCTGCACGGCTTTGCCCATCCGGATGCGGTGCTCACCGGCGTGGAGACGCGCTCCTCCTCGCCCGTGCGGCTCAATCGCGACCGCGTCACCCTCATGGCCGAGGGACTGGACGGCCTCTTCCCCGTGGGCGAAGGCGCGGGATACGCCGGCGGCATCGTCAGCGCAGCCGTCGACGGCATCGTGTCCGCCATCGCCGCCCTGGAGCGCAGCACTCTCTGACCACAACAAGGAGGAAAAACCATGACCGTGAAGGAAAAATTCCTGCGCTATGTGCAGATCGAGACCACCTCTGAGGCCGAATGCGAAGCCTGCCCGTCCAGCCCGAATCAGCGGGTGCTGGCGAATATGCTGGCGGACGAATTGCAGGCCATGGGCATCGCCAATGCCCGCGTGGACGAACACGGCTATGTATACGCGACCATCCCCGCCAAGGGCGACCATCCGGCGAAGGTCGGCCTCATCGCCCACATGGACACCTCCGACGGCGTTCGCGGCGCAACAAAGCCCGTGTGCATCCCCCATTACGACGGCAAAGCCATCACCCTGAAGAACGGCGTGGTGATCGACGGCTTTGATTTCCTGCCGACGCTGGCCGGTCAGGAGCTGATCGTCACCAGCGGCGACAGCGTCCTCGGTGCGGACGACAAGGCCGGTGTGGCGGAGATCATGGCCCTGTGTCAGCGGCTGATGTCCCCCGATGCGCCCGAACACTGCACGGTCTGCATCGGCTTCACCCCGGATGAGGAGATCGGCCGCGGCGCGGATCGCTTCGATGTGGCGGGCTTCGGCGCGGAATACGCCTACACGGTGGACGGCGGCGCACTGGGTGAGCTGGAATACGAGAACTTCAACGCGGCCGCCTGCCGCATCACCGTCAACGGGGTCAACATCCACCCCGGCAGCGCCAAGAATCAGATGAAAAACGCGCTCCTGATGGGCATGGAGTGGAATTCGCTCCTGCCCCCCGCCGAAATTCCCGCGCACACCGAGGGCTATGAGGGCTTCTATCACCTGATGCACATGTCCGGCGACGAGGAGAAGGCCGTGCTGCTCTACATCATCCGCGACCACGACGCGGTGAAGTTCGACGCGCGCAAGGCCACCGTGCAGCGCATCACCGATTACCTCAACGCCAAATACGGCGCAGGGACATTCGTCTGCGAAATGCGCGACAGCTACCGCAACATGAAGGAAATGCTCGAGCCGTGCATGTTCATCGTGGACAAGGCCGAGGCAGCCTTCCGCGCCTGCGGGGTCGAACCCATCAAGACCCCCATCCGCGGCGGCACGGACGGCGCACGGCTGAGCTACATGGGGCTTCCCTGCCCCAACCTGTCCACCGGCGGATACAACTTCCACGGCCGCAAGGAGCTCATCACCGTCGAGGCGATGGAGAAGATGGTCGATGTGCTGGAATGCATCGTCCGCAACGCCTAAATCAGCCTGCACCGGAGGGTTCACCATGGACACACTGACCCTGAACGGCACCGAATACACCGTCCTTCGCTTGCTGGGGAAGGGCAAGGGCGGCTATTCCTATCTGGTGGAAAGGGACGGTCAGCCTTTCGTCCTCAAGCAGATCCACCATGAGCCCTGCGCCTATTATCAATTCGGCGACAAGCTGGGCTCGGAGCTGGACGACTACGCGCGTCTGTGCCGCATCGGCATCCCCATGCCGCGCCTGCTGGCCGTCGACCACGAAAACGAGCGCCTGCTCAAGGAATACATCGATGGGGACACGGTGTATGATCTGGTGAAGGCGGATCGTCTGCCGGATTGGTGCATCCCCCGGATGGAGGCGCTCTGCGTCCGCCTGTACGCCGAGAACACCAACATCGACTACTTCCCCACCAACTTCATCCCGCAAAACGGCGAACTGTACTATGTGGACTACGAGTGCAACGCCTACATGCAGGAATGGGATTTCGCCCACTGGGGCGTGAAATACTGGCGGAGGACGGCGGAATTCCTCGCCTATGCCGCCAAGCATCCCTGAATCGGAAATCCGCTCGTGCTTTTTGTGTTCCGCCGGTTGACAGCATGGCGCTTCCGTGATAAGATAGCGTTGTATTCATCATTGGATCAGAGGTGCGCAGCGTTGGTATGGCGGCGGAGGAACGGCTTCCGCTGATGCCGCCGGAAGGTGCGCTGCGCCGAAAGCGCCGGAATGCTGCCGTCCTCCCGCGCTTGGTCGCGTGCCGCACAGACCCGTGACTGTCATCAGGTTCATCCTGGCGGAGCGCTGATCGTGGACGGGCTGCATCGCATTTCCGTTTACCTACGCGGACCGCAGGGAATAGCCTTGCGGTCCTTTTTGCATATTGCGAACATTGGGAGGGTATAATCATGGAGAAGTATCGCGTTGGCATCGTGGGCGCGACGGGCATGGTCGGTCAGCGCTTTGTGTCCCTGCTCAAGGAGCATCCCTGGTTTCAGGTGACCTGCGTGGCGGCATCCGCCCGTTCCGCCGGTAAGAGGTATGCCGAGGCGGTCGGCGAACGCTGGGCGTTCGACTGGGCGATCCCGGCGGATGTGGCGAACATGGTCGTCATGGATGCGGCGGACATCGATGCGGTGGCCGAGAAGGTGGACTTCGTCTTCTGCGCCGTGGACATGAAAAAGGACGAGATCCGCGCCCTGGAAGAGGCCTACGCCCGGCATGAAGTGCCGGTGGTGTCCAACAATTCCGCCTGCCGCGGCATCGAGGACGTCCCCATGGTCGTCCCGGAGATCAACGCCGCACACCTGGAGGTCATCCCCGCTCAGCGCAAGCGCCTGGGCACGAAGCGCGGCTTCATCGCCGTGAAGCCCAACTGCTCCATCCAGAGCTATGTCCCTGCGCTGACCCCCCTGATGGACTTCGTGCCCGAAAAGGTGTCCGTGTGCACCTATCAGGCCATTTCCGGTGCGGGCAAGACCTTCAAGACCTGGCCGGAAATGGTGGACAATGTCATCCCCTACATCGGCGGCGAGGACGAGAAGAGCGAGAACGAGCCGCTCAAGCTCTGGGGACATGTGGAGGACGGCAGGATCGTCAACGCGACGCTGCCCGTCATCAGCGCCCAATGCCTGCGCGTCGCCGCGTCCGACGGACATATGGCGGCGGTGTCCGTGTCCTTCAGGCACAAGCCTTCCATCGAAGAGATCCGGGAGCGCTGGGCGAATTACGAGACCGAGGCGCAGCGCCTTGCGCTTCCCTCCGCCCCCAAGCCCTTCCTCCAGTATTTCGATGACCCCGCCCGTCCCCAGACCCGCCTCGACCGCGACTTCCAGAACGGCTTCGGCATCTCCATCGGACGCCTCCGCGAGGATAAGCTCTTCGACTACCGCTTCGTGTGCCTGAGCCACAACACCGTGCGTGGCGCGGCCGGCGGCGCGATGCTGACCGCCGAATTGCTCTGCGCCAAGGGCTATATCGTGAAAAAGTAAGCCATCGACCTGTATTTCGGGAGGAATCCATATGCGCAAGCCCCTGTTTACCGGCTGCGGAACAGCCCTTGTCACCCCCTTCAAGAACGGCGAGGTGGACTACCCCGCGCTGGATCGTCTGGTGGAGGAGCAGATCGCCAATGGCGTCAGCGCGCTGATCGCCGTGGGCACCACCGGCGAACCCGCCACCATGGATTGGGATGAGCACCTGGCCGTCATCCGCCGCGTGGTGGAAAAGGCCGATCACCGCGTGCCGGTCATCGCCGGGACGGGCTCGAATTCCACCGCCGAGGCCGTCTATGCCGCCAAGCATTCTGCCGAATTCGGCGCGGATGCTCAGCTGGTCGTCACCCCCTACTACAACAAGACCAGTCAGGCCGGTCTGGTGGCGCATTTCAACGCCATCGCCGATGCGGCCACACTGCCGGTCATCGTCTACAATGTCCCGTCGCGCACGGGGCTGAACATCAGCCCGGACACGTTGGCGCAGATCTGCGAGCACGAGAACGTCATCGCGGTCAAGGAGGCCTCCCCCGACATCAGTCAGGCCATGGAGAAAATGCGCCTGTGCGGCGAAATGGTGGACTTCTACTGCGGCAATGACGACCTGATCGTCCCCACCATTTCCTTTGGCTTCAAGGGGGTCATCTCCGTGCTGTCCAACATCCTGCCGGCGGAGACCTCCCGCATCGCCAGCCTTGCCCTCAACGGCCATTATCAGGAGGCTTCCGCACTCCAGCTCAAGCTCCTGCCCTTCATCGGCGCTCTCTTCAGCGAGACCAGCCCCATCCCCGCCAAGGCCGCCATGGCCAAGCTCGGCATGCTCGAGGATGAGCTGCGCCTGCCCCTCGTCCCCATGACGGATGGCCCGCGCGAGAAGATGTACGCCATCATGCACGACCTGGGCTTGATCTGAGGGGGGCGAAGGGCAATGAAGATCCTCATTTCCGGCGCATTGGGCTACATGGGGCGTGAGGTCGCGGCACAGGCCAGAGCCATCGGCGCGGAGGTCGTCGCCGGGGTGGACATCGCCGACGGCACGGCGGAATTCCCCCTCTATCACAACTACGAGCAATGCCCCGCGGCGGATGTGGTCATCGACTTCTCCACCTGGAAGCCCGGTGCGGATCTGCTGACCTGGGCGGTGCAGCACCGCGTCCCGGCGGTCATCGCCACCACCGGCCTGAGCGAGGAGCAGCTTGCCGCCATCGACGAGGCGGCGAAGGTCATCCCCATCTTCCGCAGCGGCAACATGAGCCTGGGCGTCGCCGTTTTGCAGGCGCTGACCCGGAAGGCAGCGGCCATTCTGGGGGACGCCTTCGACGTGGAGATCGTCGAGACCCATCATCACCGCAAGGCGGACGCGCCCTCCGGAACGGCGCTGATGCTGCTGGATGCGGTGAAATCCGGCAGCAGCTCCGCGCGCGAGGCCGTCTATGGCCGCCACGGACGCGACTGCAAGCGTCAGCCCCAGGAGATCGGCGTGCATGCCCTGCGCGGCGGCACGGTCACCGGCGAGCACGAGGTCTGCTTCTTCGGCACGTCCGAGAGGATCAGGATCAGCCACAGCGCTGAGAACCGCGGTGTGTTCGCCGCCGGTGCACTGCGCGCGGCCGAATTCCTCGTCGGGCAGAGGCCCGGCCTGTACACCATGGCCGATGTGGTGGGGGAACTCTGATGAGTCAGCCTGTCAGCCGGATGCGTTAGACGATGCGTCCGGCTTTTCGATTGCAGAAAAATTCATATTCAGTTGATATTGATTTGAATTTCAGTTCAAAATACCATGGTAGGATCAATGGCGTAGGGAGGTATTCATACATATGAACAGCGAAGTCAAGAACGCAAAGAAGCCATTTGCTTACTACCTGATAATCGTCATGCTGGTGCTCTTCCTCGTCAACACCTTGGTCGTGCCCTTCATCACCGGTCAGCGTGTCGAAACGGTGGACTATTCTGCCTTTATGGACATGACCATGAGCGACAATGTCGGCCTGGTGCAGATCGACACGAACCAGATCCTCTTCACCGACAAGGCGCAGGAAAAGTACTACCGCACTGGCGTGGTGGACGATCCGGGGCTGAACGAACGCCTCTATGCCCACGGCGCGACCTATGGCGCGGAAATTCAGGAGGAGACCTCTCCCCTGCTGACGCTCTTCCTCAGCTGGGTCATGCCCATGCTGATCTTCGGCGGCCTGGGCTGGCTGCTGATGAAGCAGATGAACAAGAAGATGGGCTCGGGCTCAATGGCCTTCGGCATGGGGAATTCCAAGGCGAAGGTGTATGTGAAGTCCTCCGCGGGCATCAAGTTTGACGACGTGGAGGGCGTGGACGAGGCCGAAGAGAGCCTGCAGGAGATCGTCGATTACCTGCACGACCCGCAGAAGTACCGCGACATCGGCGCGACCATGCCCAAGGGCGTCCTCCTTGTCGGCCCTCCCGGCACGGGCAAGACCATGCTCGCCAAGGCCGTCGCCGGTGAAGCAGAAGTCCCCTTCTTCTCCATTTCCGGCTCTGAATTCGTCGAGATGTTCGTCGGCATGGGCGCGAGCAAGGTGCGCGACCTCTTCCAGCAGGCCAAGGAAAAAGCCCCCTGCATCGTCTTCATCGACGAGATCGATGCCATCGGCCAGAAGCGCAACGGCGGCAAGATGGGCGGCAACGACGAGCGCGAACAGACGCTCAATCAGCTGCTGACCGAGATGGACGGCTTTGAGTCCTCCGGCGGCGTGGTCATCCTCGCCGCGACCAACCGCCCCGAATCCCTCGACCCGGCGCTGGTGCGTCCCGGACGCTTCGACCGCCGCGTTCCCGTTGAGCTGCCCGACCTGAAGGGGCGCGAGGCCATCCTGCGCGTCCACGCCAAGAAGGTCAAGTGCGCGCCCAACATCGACTTCGGCCGCATCGCCCGCATGGCCAGCGGCGCGTCCGGCGCGGAACTGGCCAACATCGTCAACGAAGCCGCCCTGCGTGCCGTCCGCGATGGCCGCACCGAGGCCTCCGAGGCCGACATGGAGGCCTCCATCGAGGTCGTCATCGCCGGGTACGCAAAGAAGAACGCCATCCTCACCGACAAGGAGAAGTCCATCGTGGCGTACCACGAGATCGGCCATGCCCTGGTCGCCGCCATGCAGGATCATTCCGCGCCGGTGCAGAAGATCACCATCGTCCCCCGCACATCGGGTGCATTGGGCTACACCATGCAGGTGGACGAGGGCAACCACTACCTGATGAACAAGCAGGAGATCGAGAACAAGATCGCGACCTACACCGCCGGTCGCGCGGCAGAAGCGATTGTCTTCGGCAATGTGACCACGGGCGCATCCAACGACATCGAACAGGCGACCCGGCTGGCGCGTTCGATGATTACCCGGTACGGCATGTCCGACGAATTCGGCATGGTGGCCATGGAGACCATGGAGAACGCCTACCTGGGCGGCGACACGTCCCTGGCGTGCTCGGCGGAAACGCAGGCACGCATCGATGCCCTGGTGGTGGAGCTGGTCAAGGCGCAGTACGCCAAGGCCGTGTCCATCCTGACGGAAAACCGCGCCGCCCTGGATCGTCTCGCGCAGCACCTCTACGAGAAGGAGACCATCACCGGCGACGAATTCATGGCCATCCTCAACGCCTGATGCCCCGGACGACATGGAGGACAACGATTTGAACATCAAGCGCTATTTCAGCACCCGGAGCGGCAGCATCGTCGCATGCATCCTCGAGATCGCGGTGGGCGTGCTGCTGCTCATCAACCCGGTGGGCTTCACCAGTGCGATCATCATCGGCGCAGGCATCGTGATGGTGCTGGCCGGGGCGGTGAACGTCATCCGCTATTTCACCACCGCACCGGAGCTCGCCGCGCAGCAGCAGCTGCTCTTCAAGGGACTGCTGCTGTGCATGGGCGGTGCGGCGTGCATCGTCAAGCACGACTGGTTTCTGACGGCGTTCCCCCTGCTGACGGTGCTATACGCCATCGGCATGCTGCTCCTGGCGGCATCCCGCCTGCAAAAGATGGCGGACATGCGCCGCCTGCACCTGTCCACCTGGTATCTGCCGGGCATCGCGGCACTGCTCGCCGCCGCCATGGCGGTCATCATCCTCATCAACCCCTTCGGCGCGGTCAACGTCGTCTGGACCTTCGTCGCCATCTCCCTGATCGCACAGGCAGTCGTCGAGATCGTGACCGTCGCACTATAAACCCTCATGCAAAAAGGCCTCCTGCTGCAAAGCACGCAGCAGGAGGTTTTGTGTTGCTTATTCAGCAATGAAGACGAAACCATGGTTCTTGGCGAAGGTCTCAGCCGTGCTGCCCTTCGTGCCAAAGATGAGCAGACCCTTGCAGCCATCGAAGGCAGAGTCATCGATCTTCGTCACACTGGACGGGATGCGGATCTTCTTCAGGGCATTGCAGTTCGCAAAGGCCTTCGCGCCGATTGTCTTCAGCCCGTCGGGGCAATACACGGAGGACACGGGCATGCCGTAGAACGCCTCGTCCTCAATGGTCGTCAGTGCAGCAGGAAGGAGCATGTCCGCCTCGCTGGATTTGAACAAGCCATTGAGCTTGAAGCCGATCCAGGACCAATGGATAGCCGATTCGTTCTCCGAGGACGCGCCAATGGCGAACTTCAGATACTGCGCGCCGGACAGATCGTCCACCGTGAGCGTCATGGAATTCGTCCCATGCTCGCCCTTCTTGATCGTCTTGACGGCACGATCCGCCTGGGAATCATCGCCGACCGTGGGCACCTCGTTGAGGAGGATGGCGTTGACGTGGTATACATCCGCATTGTCCGCATTCCAGGTGATGGTGAGCGAGCCATTGGACAGGTCATAATCGGTGACGGTCAGCGCGGTGTAGCCGTCGAAGGTCGGCGCAGTCGCCGTATCGTTGTCGGTAACAACGGGATTATGCACGCGGATCTTATCGATGCCATAGGACTTCTTGTCCAGCCAGGTCTTGAAGCTCTCCCATGTCCAGGCCTTGGTGTCGATGCCGCAGAAGCTATCCCAGTTGCAGTGAATGACCTCGAAGCCGCTGTCCGTGATCTCGGTGACGATCATGCTGTGACCCGCACCGGAGGACGTGCCCGCGCGGATATTCGCGCCCAGACCGGCACGCTGGATGAGCTTCTTGAGCGAATCGACGGTGACATCCGCATATGCGAGCAGACCGGATTCCTTGCCGTCAAGGCAGTCGCCAACCTTGCCGTAAATCTCCGTCTCAACGTAATGCGCAAAGCCCGCGCACTGGTATGCGTTGCCCGACCGAATGCTCGCGCAGGTGCCGCCGCTGACGCTGTTGCTGCCAGTGCATTCCTTCGTCTTGGAGTCCGTGAAGTAATCCTGACCGGGGATGTAGTCGATGTAGCCGCCGAGAACCTCGTAGCGGTGGCTGGTCGCCGGATCACCATACGAACCCGACACCTTGCAATAGGCAGAGATGTTCGTGTCGGTCAGGGCGCAGCTCCTTTCGGCAACAGCTTCGCCGTCACCGTCGCCATCGATGTAGTACACCGTGCCGCCGCTTATCTTCGAGACAATGCCCACATGGGTAAAGGGCGTACCCGCGAACAACGAATCATCCCAGCCGAAGAAGATCAGATCGCCAGCCGCAGGGGTAAAGCTGCTGCGGTCGGACTTGATGCCATTCGACTTCATGTACGAAAGTGACAAGGACTGCGTGACGCTGATCTCATTGAAATACGCGATCGCGCCCTTGGTGCTGTAATTGCTGCACAGATCCTTCGGGCTGACATCCACCGTCTTTTTGATGGCCGTAACACCCGCCTGATCCGCGCACCAGGACAGGAACGCTGCATCCCAGCGCGAACCGTTCTTCCCGACATACTCGCCATACTTCGTGTAGTTGCCCGTGGATGCGACATTCGCGCCCGTCAGGTTGCTGTCGGAAGAGCTGCCCTTGTAGCCGATCTGGGACTTCGCCACGCTCAGCAAGGTAGAACCCTTCGCCGGATAAGGATCGGCAGTGAAATTGTCATTGTAGTGCTTGCCGTCGAAGGTGACGCCCTTGAGGTATTCGTAGGTGTACTTCAGACGAGTCGCATAAAGATCCTGTCCATAAGTTGCATGCGCCTGTGTCACCTTATGAGCAACGTCCAGCGTGATCTTATCGACACTGCCAACTTCGGCAACCGCCGCTTCGATCAGATCGGGCAACCACTTCCAGCCGACATTGATGATGTCAGCAAAGTATACGATCGCCCACGGATCAGTCACGCCACGATCGCGCACCTGTTTCAGGTTAATTGTAGTTAAGTCATACTTGATCTGCTCTTCCTGTACCTCAATACTATAGGAAGTTGCAAGGAGCTTTTTGATCCGAGCCGTTTCATCGTCATTGAAGATGCGGCCGGCACGATCCCAGTACTTTTTCGGATTGTTCGCAATCTCCTGGTACAGCGCCTCGCCGAGGATATTGTGTGCGTCCTCCGGGTTCTTCGCGACGATATTCTTCAGGAGCGGAAGCGCACGGCCAGCGTCACAATTCCATTGAATCTTGCCAATGGACGAAGAACCATTATCATTCTGGCGGACACTATCATAAGCGCCTTCGTTGACACCAAGCGTGTAATACAGATGCTGGAACAGCTCATCCTCTGTATACGAAGGCAGCGCGCTGACGGGTTCTGCCACCAGCACCGTTGCTTCCGCAA
>CAZJOA010000022.1:0-5798 GCA_964547515.1 uncultured Faecalibacterium sp. | reverse complement strand
CCCACCACCTGCACATTCAGCGTGAGCGGCGTGATGGCCTGCGCCCACTGGTCGTCCTTGACGTTGGAGTTGGACACATAGATGGTGAAGGGATAGATGCCGGGGGTGAGGCCTGCAGGAATCTCGAACCAGCAGTCATGGTCGGTGACCGTGCTGCTGTAGTCCAGTTCGACCTCTTTGTGGCCGAGGGTGGTGTTGTTTGTGCCGACATAGATGCGCTGGGCGTTCTTCACCGCGACGGTCAGGTAGAGAGTGTCGTTACCGCCATTGGCCAGAGGGCCATAGGTGTCACCGCTGCTGTAGGTCTTATCGATCTTGATGGTCGCCGTGGGCGCGGCATAGCCTGCCTTCTGCGTCACCACGATGGAAGCGGTCTGTCCGTCGCTGCTCCTCACCGTGATGGTCTCGCTGCGGGCAGACGCGCTGTAGTTTTCGCGCGCAGAAATATCGATGGTGTCGCCGCTCTTGCTGACCGTCAGCCACTTCTTGCCGGGGGCAGTCTCGTCCTGCGTGGGATAGGACACGGTGTAGCTGCTCGCGCCGCTGACCGTCACAGAGCCGCTGCCCCCGTCGTAGGCCATGGACAGGCTGCTCTTGCTGAGGGACAGAGTGCTCCCGCTCGTCTGCACCAGCCGGACACCGATGTCCCTCCAGTAGGCTTTGCCATTGCTGTCGTAGGCCGCAATCGCCACCTTGAGGTAGTCATAGCCCTTCATCTCGCTGGTGGTCAGGGTGAACTTGCACTTGCTTGTCGTGTTGGACGTGACCGTACCATCGGCAAGCACAGTGCCCCGGTTGCCCTGATAATCATCATAGAAATCGGGCTTTTCGTTCAGGCCGACGCACTTGTAGTTGTACGAAGCGGCGGCGGACTGGGGCGTCCACTTGATGGTCAGCGTACCGCCCGCCAGATCGTAGTCCACGATTTCCATGTGGTCCACCGCCTCGCCGTCGCAATACAGATCGGGCGCTTTGACGATCAGGTCGGAATTCGTCAGCTTCACGCCGAAGTTGCACCACCGCTGATTGCCGTCGGCATCGTACACGGCCACGGCAATTTTGAGGTAGTCATACTTCTTCATGTTCGTGGTGGACACGGTGAACTTGCGGCTGGATGTGCTGCTGAGACTGCTCGTGACGTTCTTCTCGTAGAGCACAGTGCCACGGCTGGTCTGATTGGTGTCATCGAAGTCCGGTACTTCATTCAGGCCAATGCACTTGTAGTAGTACTTCTTCGCGTCGGTCTGCTTGTCCCACTTGATGACCAGCGAACCCTCCGCAATGTCATATTCAACGATCTCCCGCGTGGAGACCTCCTTGCCATCACAGTAGACCGTCGGGATGGAGATCTCCGCGATCGCGCTGGACATGCCGATGAAAACAAGTATCAGACAAATCAGAAAAACCAGGTATTTCCTCATGGGGAACGCACCTCCTTGTGCCCGATTATACCACCAAATGTAATTGCTGTCAATGTGGCAAAGGCTTGGCAATGAAAAACTGTCGTGATTTGCTCGATTTTGCAGGATTTCCAGACTTCCACCGGCCGATCAGGCTGATTCATCCGCCAGAGCCGACAAATTCCCCCAATTTCAGGCGCACATCGGGGACAGTCAGCAGCAGATCCTGCATTTTCTGCCCATAGACATGGCGCTCCAAGCCAAGGACACGTCCGGTATAGGGCGAACCGGCAAATCCGCCGATGCGCCTCATTGCTTCGCCGCCTTCTGCCGTTCGCGCTCCGCCTTGCACAGGTCGCGCAGGGTGCATTCGCTGCACAGGGGGCGCTGCGCCTTGCAGACCCGCCGCCCATGGAAGATGATGCGGTGGTGCATGTCCAGCCAGTCCTTCTTGGGGATGGCCTTTTGCAGCTGCAATTCCGTTTTGAGGACGTCCTCCGCGTCCGCCAGACCCAGGCGGTTGCTCACGCGGAACACATGGGTGTCCACCGCGATGGCAGGCACACCGAATGCGTTGGACATGACCACATTGGCGGTCTTGCGGCCAACGCCGGGCAGGGCGGTCAGCTCCTCCATGGTGCGGGGGACTTCACCGCCGTGACGCAGCATCAGCAGCTTGCAGGTCTCGATGATGTTCGTCGCCTTCGACCTGAAGCCGCAGGGCTTCACCATCGGGTAGAGCTCCTCCACCGTGGCTGCCGCCATGCTCGCCGCATCGGGATAGCGCGCGAACACCGCCGGTGTCACCCGGTTCACCATCTTGTCCGTGCACTGGGCGGACAGCATGACCGCTACCAGCGTTTCGTAGGGGTTGCTGAAATGCAGCTCCGGGCCTGCGTCGGGATAGAGCCGGATCAGCTCCATCAGGATGGCCTTCTTGGAAAAACGGGGCATGGGCAGTCCTCCTTGTTCCCTTCTTCAGTCCTTCAAATGCATGGATGCGGGCAGCTTCAGGCGTTTCATCGCATGGAGCATCAGGGAACACAGGGCGATATTGACCGGCACTTCCACCAGATAGCTCGGCGCACGCACCGTCACCCACGCCCAATAGCCCCGTCCCGGCACATAGGCAAGGAGGCTCAGCCACAGCGAATTGAGCAGCAGATTGCACCCTGCCAGCGAGAGCGTCACGGCGGCGATGCACCGCCACCAGCTGGGCTTGCGTCCCCTGAGGATCAGCCCGCAGATGAGCCCGACCAGCACGTTCGTCAGCGTGAAGCCCGGGAAATACGCCCCCGCCGGGAAGAGCTGCGCCCCCAGCAGGTCACCCAGTCCGCCCACCAGCATCGCCGGGATCGGTCCCATCAGCGCTCCGGCCAGCGCAATGGGCAGAAAGCCGAAATTGTACTGCTTGCCCAGCATCGGCACCTGCAGCAGGTTGCCCAGCACCACCTGACACGCCACCAGCATCGCCGTCACGGTGATGTTCTCCACGGGGAATGCACTTTTTTTCTGCATCACAAAAGCCCCCTTTCGGGTCGGAAAAGTACGACTCGCAGGAGGCAGCTTGCACAAAAGCAGCGGGATGCGCCGCTGGCATCGCGGAGGACGGTCGCCCCTCTCTTCGGGACGAAGCTCCCCCTTCGTCTTGTGACAACTCCCCGTTCACAAGTCCTTGACGCGCCAGAAGCTACTCTGCCTGATCCGAATCACACCCATTGTATTCGCTTTTGCGCCAAATTGCAATACCCATACGCCGGAAATACAAAAGCGGCGCTCCCCTCTCCGGAAAGCGCCGCAGGTTTTCGGTCAGTCGACCCACTCCAGGTCGAAATAGGGATACGTCCCGCTCCCGCCATCGCCCACCACATCATATGTGCCGATGCACTTGAGGTACACGCGGGCGGAGCCGTCCGCCTGATACGCCGGAAGCGCGTCGGAACGGATGACGACCATGTTCTTGTACACGCCGTCCTTCGTTTTGGTCATGCCGGCGAAGGTCAGATAGCCCGTGGTGGTCGGCGTGATGCTCTGGATGTTCACCGTGTAGACCATGTATCGACCCATATAGCTGGCGATCTTGTCCGTCAGCGTGGCGTAGCTGGGCTTGATGGCCTCGTCGCGGATCTTCGCGCGGCGCTCCTCGTCGGTATAGGAACGGGTGGCTTCACAGGTGAAACGGCGGGTGGAATAGCCCTTCTGCGAGAACGCAAGGGTGATGTGGTATTTGCCCTCCTCACCGGTATCGATGCTGAAGGAGAATCCGCCGGAATTGTTGGTGGTGATGCTTTTGTTGTAGTTGCGTCCATCGACGATGCACTGCACGGTGGTCTTGGGCAGCGTCGTGCCGGAGATGACCAGCTTATCGCCGGTGAGCGCCATGGTGGCGGGCAGCTCGGCATTGAGCGCGACAGTCAGCATGTCCTTGTCGTAGGTGATGGGCTCGAAATGCCCCTCCTCGACGACCTCCTCGCCATTCATGACCAGATAGGTCATCTGCCAGTAGCCCTCCTGGGGCAGCTGGACATCGATGGTGAACTTGCCCTTGCTGGTAATATCACCCTCGAACCGGGTGACCTCGGACGAGGACATGCGCATCAGCACGGTGATGAGGTGCAATCCGCTCGTGCCCGTGCCGCTCAGGGTGAACTTGCCCGTATTGGTCTCCTGGGGCGGGGTGGACGTGAAAATGACCTTGGTGACGGCGGTGGCCGCAGCCCCGGCGGCGGGATTGCCCGCGACGGTGATGCCGCCCGCGGGACGCTTCGTGACCTCATAGAAGCTCCAGGTCTTCATCACCGTTTCCAGCGCCGAATTGTCGCTGGTCTTCGGCGAACGGCCGTACACCTGATAGTCCAGCTGGATATGCCAGCCATTGCGCACGGTCTTGCGCTGATAGCCCCGGTAGGACTGCCCGTTGTAGGTGCGGGTGTACTCCAGCTGGAGGAAGCGTCCGCCCTTGGCATAGTTGTTCCACTTCGCGGACGAATAGTCATACCCCATGGCACGCCATTCCCCCGTTTTGTCGGACGAATGGCTGACGCGGTAGTCCTTGCGCTCGTCCGTGGTGATCTGGTTGACATCATAATACTGGGACGCATACGCATCCTGCACGGCAGAGATCTCCAAGCAGGCATCGCCGTCCGCCGTCCAGGCCTGAAGGCGCACGCCGCGTGCCGTGAAGTCCGCCAGCACCTCGTCCGCCGTCTTGCCCTTCGCCGTCAGCCAGTCCGTCTGCGACGCCACATTGTCCGGCGTGATGATGGTATACTTCGCCGATGAGATCTCGCAGGTCGCGCCCAGATCGGCAAAGGTGAAGGCATCCGCCAGCGCGGCGGCGGGCAGCAGCAGACACAGGGCGAACAGCAGGGCAATGAGGATCTTCCGCATGGGGGTCACCAACCTTCATTTCGTGATGCTAACAGATTCTTTCAGCATGATTATAGCATACTTCTCGCACATACGCAAGAAACCTTTGTAACAATCTGCGCGCGGTGCGGCGGCTTCACCGCACGCGGCGGACACGCACCACCGGCCAGAGGGTACACACGACCCGTCCGCGGATGGCACGTCGGCGGATGCAGCCGACGCTGCGGCTGTCGTTGGAATGGTCGCGGTTATCGCCCATGACGAAGTATTCGTCCGCGCCGAGGGTGAACGCCGGACGATCCCGCAGAAAGCGGCAATTCTCCGGGTCGAGGTAGGGTTCGTCCAGCGGCACGCCGCTGACATGCACCCGCCCTTCGGCGAATTCGATGGTATCGCCCGGCAGGCCGATCACCCGCTTGACAAAGGCCTGGGGGATGCGCTTGCAGTGCTTCATCCGCCGCCCGGGGTAATGGCAGATGACCACGTCCTGCCGTTTCGGCGGGTGGAAGCGATACCCCAGCCGCCACACCAGCGCCCATTCGCCATTGCGGAGGGTGGGCAGCATGCTGCTCCCGCGGATGCGCGCCAGATTGACCACCGCCAGCCGCAGGAAAAGCGCCAGCATCAGGCTGACGAACAGCTCGATGAGCCAATCCACCGCGCCCATCATTCCGTCACCGCCGGGCCCTGGACGAGCACCTTTTTCCGCCGCTTCAGGAAGGTCTCCCTGTCCAGCATGACGATGCGTCCGCAGCCGCTGCATTTCATCTTGATGTCCGCTCCGGTGCGCGTCACGCTCCACTCGCTCGACCCGCACGGATGGGGCTTGCGCGTCTGGATCACGTCGCCGATGCGGATCTCCTGTCGGGTGTCGATCACGGGCTTCCGCCTCCTTCATCACATATTCGACCCATTATACCGCGATTCGCCCGAAAGCGCAAGGGAAACAGACATTGCGCATGTGCACCGCAAAAACGAAAAAGGGAGCGCCGTTTGGCTACTCCCCCTCGGTCACGGATGTATCCAGTT
>CAZJOA010000021.1:0-24919 GCA_964547515.1 uncultured Faecalibacterium sp. | reverse complement strand
GCGGCGCTTGATCTCATCCTTCGGGGTCTTGCGGAGCTTCAGACCAAAGGACATGTTTTCATAAACGGTCATGTGGGGGTACAGCGCGTAGTTCTGGAAAACCATCGCGATGTCGCGCTCCTTGGGAGGAACGTCGTTGCACAGACGGCCGTCAATGTACAGCTCGCCTTCGGAGATCTCTTCCAGACCGGCGACCATACGCAGGGTGGTGGACTTACCGCAGCCGGAAGGGCCGACCAGAACGATGAATTCCTTGTCCTTGATGTCCAGGTTGAAGTCGCTGACAGCGGTAACGCCGCCGGCGTACACCTTGTAAATGTGCTGCAGGGATACGCTTGCCATAATCCATTTCCTCCTCTGAAATGATTGACATGTTTCGTCGCTCTGAGCAGCGGATGTGCATGCTCATTTCAACTGTCTCTATTATAGCTCAATTCATCCGAATTGTGAAGTGACCGGATTGACAAATCTTTTTCCAATTCCTTGTGCAGAATGTTTCATAAGGGCGTTCCGTGCCCAGATCGGCTATGAAATCTGCACGACCTCCTGCACATTTCCGCATTCTCTTTGCCATTTCTGCACTGAAAACGTTTGAAATGGCGGACACCTCCGGCATGGCGGCGCGATTCTGCAAGTCCTCATGACATTTCGCCCCTGATGCGCTGACCCTCTCTGTATTCGCCGACGGCCACCGCAAGTCCTTCCGGCAGACGCACCCAGGCGCGTTTTTCGTCAGACAGGACGATTTCGGCGGGAATTTCTGTGCACTTTCCATCATGCACCCACCAGACGGTGCCGCGCGGGGTGACGGCCTCGACCGGGAGGCTGAGCACATCGTCGCTGCCGGCCAGGAAGATGGCGACGCTGACCGTCGCGCCCTCGGGCAGGTCGATCGGCCGGTCGGGGCGCAGGTCGATGGCCGTGGAGAGCCTGCCGCTCCCAACCCGGGTGATCTCGGCAAAGCCCAATGCCTGTCCATCGGCGGACATCCAGCCCCACATGCCTGTCCGCAGGGCGTTTCCGGCTTCGGCGGACACGGTGCAGCGCAGCGCCTGCTGATGCGACGACACGCGCAGAAGTGCCATGCCATCCGCGGCGAAGGTGTCCTCCGCCGCATAGACCTCGCGGATCGTGCACGGGCTGACGGCTCGCAGCACCGACGCGGTCTGCCCGCCGTCCACAAAGCGGATCAACGCATCACCCGCTCCCACACGCTGTCCCGCGCTGACGCACACGCGTGTGATCCGTCCGCCGCTGTCGGCACGGAGGACGGCCTCGTCCGCGTATGTCAGCTGTGCCGTCAGCACGAAGACCTGATGCACGTCCCCACGCTGGACGGTGACGACGGGGACATTCGGCGCGCGGCTTTGTGTCAGCCAGAGGAACAGCGCGAGAAGGGCGCCGGACATCGGGGCAAGGACGGTTCGAAGCATGGACGATCTCCTTTTGCGGCGTTTTCCATCAGGAAGGCTTCCCTGCCCCGGGAAAAATATGCATCACAAAGGCCGCAGCACCGAAGCACCGCGGCCTTTGCTTTTATGGAGGATAGGGAGGTTCCTGACGCATGGAAGCGTCAGCGAAAAAGGAGATACAGCGGGTCGGGTGGTGGCGTTCCCTCCCCGGCTGCATGAATAGGATAGCGAAAATGTATGAAATCAGAATGAAGCGTACATGAACTTTGATTTCATATTTTCCGGGAGGTCAGTGCCGGTTGATGAGGTTCTGCCGTTCCTCGCGCACGCTGGTGACCAGCTTGCACAGGTACTGATCCATCTCGCCCATCATCTGGTACAGCTCCGCCATGTACTGCTGACGCATGACGACCATGCTCTTTTCGGTCTCTTCCTGAAGCTCCTTGGCCTTCATCGTGGCCATGCGGTACACATTCTGTTCGGACACGGCCTCACGGGCGGTGTTCTGCGCCTCGGCACGGATCATCTGCGCCTCCTGCTGGGCGCGGGCAATGAGGTTGTTCGCCTCGCGCTGTGCCTGACCGTAGAGCTCGTTGGCGGCGTTCTGCGCCTTCTGGCGGATGGCAGCGGCATCCTTTTCCGCCTGTGCCTTGAGGGTGTTGGCGGTGTTCAGGGCGCTGGCATTGGCACGGGCAGCCTCGTCGGCGGCCTTCTGTCCGTCGCTACGCACCTTTTCGGCATCCTTCGCGGCGGCATCGATGGTCTTCTGCGCCTCATCGCGCGCCTTGGCCGTCTGTTCGGCGGCTTCGCGCTGGGCGTTCTCGCGGATGCTCTCCGCATTGCGGACGATGTCGGAGGCCTGCTTGACGGACTCCGGCAGCAGCCGCGCGATGAGATCCACATGATCCACGAAGGCCTTCTTGTCGATCATGCAGCGTCCCGTGCCCCAGATCATCTGGGCGGCGGAAAGCATCTCCTGCAGCTCCTTGAGGGCGGTCATCAGCTGACGAATGTCCGAATCGCGCCGGACGAAGGGGTCGCGTGCCGCGCCGTTCATATTGCCTTCCATATCATTGCTCCTCCTTCTGTGAGTCGAAATGCGCCTGAAGGTCGCCGAGAATGCAAGCGGGGACGAAGCCCGAGTAGTCCGCGCCGAAATGCGCCGCCTCCCGTACGGCGGAGGACGAGATGCAGCTCAACTCCGGGCGGGTCAGCAGGATGACGGTCTCCAGACCGGGCAGGAGGCGCTCGTTGATCTGCGCCAGGGTGGATTCGCCCTCCAGGTCGCTCATGCCGCGCACGCCCCGCACGACGAAGGACGCGCCGCATTGGCGGACATAGTCCACCATCAGGCCGTCCCAGGCATCCACGCTGACATGGGGCATTCCCGCCGTGACCTTCCGCAGCATGTTGACCCTGTCCGCCACGGAGAAGCAGCCCTTCTTCGCCGGATTGTACATCACGGTGACGATCAGCCGGTCGCAGAGCTTCGCCGCACGGCGAATGATGTCCTCATGCCCGAGGGTCACGGGGTCGAAGCTGCCCGCATATACGCAGATGCGTTCCATCATGCATCCTCCTGATCCGTCCACAGGCGGAAAAAGCTCACGCCCGCGATGCCGTATTTGCGGCTGTCATACAGCTCGAAGCCGTCGGGGGTGGCCGGGAAGGTCTTCGCCTCATGCTCCAGCAGGATGACCGCGTCCTCCGCCAGAATGGGGCGCAATGCGTCCATCACGGGCTTCATGTCGTGCATGGCGTAGGGCGGATCGAGGAAGACAAGGTCGAAGCGTTCGCCGTGGGCGCCAAGCTGGCGGACGGCCTGCTGCCAGTCGCATGGGAGCAGGGTGCAGCGTTCGGCCATGCGGAGCTTTTCGGCATTGCGGCGCTGGACGGCATGGGCGGCACGGTCGATGTCCACAAGGACGGCGTGATCGGCACCCCGGCTGAGCGCCTCAAAGGCCATCGCGCCCGAGCCCGAGAAAAGGTCGAGCACCCGCGCGTCACGTATTCGGCCTTGCAGGATGTTGAACACATTCTCCCGCACGCGATCCAGCGTGGGGCGCGTGTCGCGTCCCGAGGGCGCGTCAAAGGTGCAGCCGCGGGCAGTTCCGGCAATAATGCGCATCAGATGATCTCCTCGTCTGTATCAGTTGAGCTGCTCCGGGCCGCGATGTGCCTGCTGCTGACGGGCGCGGCGCTCCTTGGCCTGCTTGCGCTTGGCCTTCTTCTTGCCCAGCGCGATGTTGGTGTGCACATTGGTGCGCACGCTGACACCACCGATGTACCCCAGACCATAGGCCAGGGCGGGCAGCAGGTTCAGGATGGGGCTGATGCGCTCCAGCAGGAGCATGCCGTCCTTGTTCGCCGCGCCGACCAGATTGACATAGGGCATGGTGGCCATGCGGACGATCAGCCGCAGGACGGATTCCAGGCTCATGCTGCCGGCCTCGTGGTAATAGGTCAGCGCCGCACCGATCTCCTCGCGGCTCTCGATGCCGCTGAGCCAGGAGGGCAGCGTGCCCAGGGTGGTCATCTGGCGCTGCGCGATGAGCGCCAGGATCAACGAACAGAGGAAGAGCGGCAGAGAGCCGATCAGGGCGGACAGAAGCCCCTTGAGCGGGTGGAAGCAGAGGCTGCGCTCCCAGTCCGCAACAGGACGGCCCTTCTCCTCGCGGGCGAACATGATCTCGCCCTGGCTGACGGCATCCGCACCCGAGCCCATGCCGATCTGCTGGAAGAACAGGAATGTCGCCAGCAGGATGGCGAGGTTGATGAGCACGTTCAGCCACTGCGACTCCAGATTCATCATCACGCCCAGGATGAGGAACACGAAGCAGAGCACGACGGTGCCGCCGAAGAACTTCAGCGCGCCGGGCAGGGTGGTGCGGTCATAGACCGAGCCCTTCAGATAGGGCTTGGTGACCTTCTCGATCTTTTGCTTTTTCGCATTCATGGCGGTTTTCCTTTCCACATAAGACACAGGGTCGGTCGAAATGCCGGATGCCGTCTGCATCCGCACAGGCATGAAGGGGCTGATCCCAGGCATCCGCCGGGAGGACATCGACCCACTGGCTCTTCAGCGCACAGCCGAGGGCGAAGCCGCCCGTCCGTGTCAGCAGGCAATCATAATAGCCGCCGCCCTTGCCCAGGCGGAAGCCGCGATGATCGATCCCCTCCAGCGGAACGAGGATCAGGTCGGCTTCGTCGGGCGGGACGCAGGGCTGTTCCGCACCCGGTTCGGGGATGCCGAATTTCCCGGGGCGCAGCGCGTCCAGCGCAGGGATGGCGTGCAGGGTCATTCGGGGCGGTTCGCCGCAGCGGGGCAGGAGCAATGTCCGCCCCGAAAGGAGCACATCCGCCAGCACGGGGGTGATGTCCGCCTCATGGCGCAGGGGGATGTATCCGCAGACCACCCCTGCGCGGCGATAGGCATCGCTGCCGAGGATATGCCGGCACACTGATGCGCTCTGACATGCCCGTTCCGCCGGGTCGGGCGCACGGGAACGCAGCATTTGCCGCACCAAACGCTTATCCACGCAGGTCGTTGATCCAGCGGCGATGCACACGCTCCGTGGCGGACAGGAGCACCTCATAGCTGATGGTGTCGCACCAGGCGGCCAATTCGTCCGCCGTGATGGACTCCTCCCCTGCCGTGCCCATCAGGATCGCCTCGTCCCCGGGACGAACCCCCGGCACGTCGGTCACATCCGCCATCATCTGATCCATGCAGATGCGGCCGATCACGGGGCAGCGCTTCCTGTACACGAGCACCTGTGCACGGCCGGAGGCGCAGCGGTGATAGCCGTCGCCGTAGCCGCACGCCAGCGTCGCCACGGTCATCGGCCTGTCCGCCGTGAAGGTGCAGCCATAGCTGACGCAGTCCCCGGGGCGGATCGTCTTCACATGGGTCACGGCCGTGCGCCAGTCCATCACGGGTCGCAGGGGCAATCCGGTTTCCACCGGCGGACAGCCATACAGGCTGATGCCGGCGCGCACCATGTCCATTACCGCCTCCGGGAAATGGTGGATGGCGGCGGAATTGGCGCAATGCCGGAGGACACCCGGCGGGAGCAGCGCCGTCAGCGCCTGGAAGCGCGTCAGCTGCATGCGGGTGTAGCGCTCGTCCGAGCTGTCCGCATCGGCAAAGTGGGTGAACGCGCCCGTCAGGCGGACATCGGGGCATGCGTCCAGCGCCGTGAGCACAGCGCGGATCTCGTCCTCCGTGCGCAGGCCGATACGTCCCATGCCGGTATCCAGCTTCAGGTGGACGGCGCATGCCCTCCGCTGACGAAGCGCGGCCTGCTGAGCGTCATGTGCGCCCTGCACCGAGGTCAGCGTCAATGTCAGCGCATGGGAAACGCCCGCGTCGAGCTCTTCCGGGAGGGATGCTCCCAACACCAGGATGGGTGCTTCGATCCCCGCCAGACGCAGCCGCACACCCTCGTCCACGCGCGCCACGGCCAGCCACGAAGCCCCTGCGGACAGGGCATTCCGCGCCACCTGCACCATGCCATGCCCATACGCATCCGCCTTGACGACGGCCATCAGCAGCGTGCCCTCCGGCAGCGTTTGCCGGATGCACCCCACATTGTGGCGCAATGCCGCCAGGTCGATCGTTCGTACAGGGTCGTGCGTCTCCACGCCGCTCCCCTCCTTGCGGGATAACTTGAACAGCAGCTGGTGATCCCAGCCGTAATCTGTATTATAGCATATCCGAACGCGAAATAAAAGGCCTTGCGGTGGAATTCGTGAATTTTGCCGCCGCGAGCCACAGCATACACCCGCCGCCCAGCAAGGGATAGACAGCCTCCACCACCCCCGAAAAGCCCAGCAGTGAAACGGCGATGACCCCGGCGGACAGTCCCCTGTGCCGCTCCAGACCGCGCAGACAGGCCGTCAGCGTGGAGAGGATCGCCAGATACATGCTGCACGCCCCGAGAAAGTGCCCCGCGTACCCCAGGGAAGCCGTCAGCCGGATGAAGGGCATGGGTTCGCCGATCAGTGCGGGGTGACGCAGGAGCGCAGCGTGTCCCAGCAGCAGGAGGACGCACAGCAGAAATGCGGCACGGCGGACGGAGCGTCCCTTCGTGCGGGCATTTTGCGGCGATGCAGCCAGGAGCGGGCATTGCAGCGCGGCATTGAAGCCGCCGTAGGTCAGCCCCTTTGCCAATGCGCTGACGGGTCGCGTGCGGGCGATGACCGCTGCGTCCCTGCGCGGCAGGAGGAATGCGGCGAGGATCACCGCCGTCAGGAGGATCAGGAGCACACGGCTGACCCAGGCCAGTCCGCTGCGGGTGCGGTACGCCAGCAGCCACGCCGTCAGGAAGGTCAGCGCCGCCCCGATGAGCGCCGCATGCCGGACGGGCAGGAGCAATGCCGCCACCATGCCGCTGCCGGAGAGCATCGCCCCGCCCGTTGCCACCAGCATGGCTGTCAGCAGGTGTTCCCAGAGCCGCATCGGCCATTTCCCCTGCCAAGCGGACGGCGATTCCGTACCGGTCAGCCAGCCCATGGTCAGCGCCGCCAGGAGGATGCCGATGCTGCCCCATCCGCCGTACTGCGTGAAAAACGCGGCGATCTCCCGTCCCGATGCCAGCCCTGCACCCACCACAGCGCCCATCAGCTCCCAAGTCAGCATGGCATTCCCCTCCCCCTATGGGAGGATATGCGGCGCAAGGAGAATCAGAACGCAAAACCCCCGTGCAGCGATTGCACGGAGGCTGACGCACCCTCCGCCGCCGTTGGGCAGAGGGGCATGGGGTCATTGTGCGAAGCGTTCCCGCCCCCACCAATCGGGGACGAGCTCCTTCAGGCGAATGGTCTGAAGCGGCTCAAGGCTGAGGAGGATCTCGATGTCGCCGCTGTCCTTGTCCAGCTGCATCATCATCTCGCGGCACGAACCGCAGGGCGAACCCACACGCCCATCCGGCATGACCGCCACGACCTTGTCGATCTGGCTTTCGCCGTGCGTAATCATGCTGGCGATGGCATTGCGTTCCGCGCACATGCCCAAGCTGCAGGCTGTATCGATGCACACGCCGACATACACATGCCCCTGCTTGGTCAGGATGGCCGCTGCCACGCCGCCCGCATCGATGAAGGGCGAGATGGTTCTGCCGTTCTGCACGCGGAGGGCTGCGTCGTACAGGTCATGCCAGGTCATGCTGATTTCCCCTTTCGTGCTGCAGCGCTTTTCCAATTCGTGCTGATGAATCTGCTCGTTGAGCATGTTCACATCGCCGCAGCCCATGGTGATGGCCAGGTCGCCGGGTCGGAGGTGTTCGCGCAGGTACTTTTCCGTGTCGTCGAAGGAGGGTGTCCACACGGCGTTGAGCCCGTGCGCCTTCATGCCCTCCACCAGCATGCCGCTGTTCAGGTCGCCGGGGTCTTTCTCGCGGGCTGCGCAGATGTCCATCACCACGGTGACGTCCGCCTGCTCGGTGCAGGTCAGGTACGCATCGAAGAGCGTCCGCACACGGCTGAAGGTGTGGGGCTGCATCACCGCATAGAGCTTCCCCTTGCATTGCTTGCGGGCGATGGACACGGCATTGCGCATTTCGGTGGGGTTGTGCCCGTAATCATGGTAGATTGCTGCACCATCGATCTCGTCCGTCTTTTCGAAGCGGCGGTGTGCGCCGGTGAATCGGCTGAGGCTCGCGGCGGCCTTCTCCATATCCGCGCCCAGCACATAGGCGCAGGTCAGCGCGGCCAGACCGTTCTCCACATTGAAAGCGCCCGGCACCTGCATCTTCACATGCGCCAGCAGCTTGCCCTCGCCCATCAGGTCGAAGGACGCATAGCCGCAGTCGTCCTCGGTGAGGCTCGCGGGGTGGAAGTCGCACTCCGCCGTCAGGCCGAAGGTCAGCGCCCGGCAGGACAGCGTCTTCATCTGGCGGACGACGCGCTCATCCGTGCCCTTGCCGATGACAGCGCCGGTATCCGGCACGAGGTGCATGAACCGGCCGAAGGTGGCCTCGATCTCATCGATGTCCTTGTAGCAGTCCAGGTGATCCGCGTCGATATTGAGCACCACGGCGATGGTCGGGCGCATTTCGAGGAAGGAGCGGCGGAATTCGCAGGCCTCCGCGAGGAAGGCATCGCCCTTGCCGATGCGGGTCGAGCCGCCGATGGCATCGAGCTTTCCGCCGATGTGGACGGACGGGTCGAGACCGCAGTCCACTAACATCTGCGAGAGCATGGCGGTGGTGCTGGTCTTGCCGTGTGCGCCGCTGATGCCCACGGCCTGCGGATAACCCTCCATCAGCTGACCCAGCAGGACACTGCGCTCGATGGACGGGATGCCCAGGCGATCTGCCTCCACCCGCTCGGGATTGTCGGCAGCCGCAGCGCCGGTGTACACCACCAGATCAGCGCCGTGCACCTGCTCCGCGGCGTGGCCGATGAAGACCTCCGCACCGGCGGCACGCACGTCGCCGATGAGGTAGCCCGCCGTGCGATCCGACCCGGACACCGTGTAGCCCTTGGCGATCAGCATCTGTGCCAGGCCGGACATGCTCGATCCGCCGATGCCGATCATGTGAATGTGCTTTCCCGCGTAGTCGCGAATATGCGGGCGTGAAAACTGCTTCTGCTCCATACTGGCAACATCTCCTTGGCATTGTATTTCATGGGTATTATACGCCATGCGGGCAGGAAACATCAAGCGAACATCATTTCGTATATATGTTGACTTTTTGCGCCGCATGGGATAGAATCAAGAAAAACGCGCACAGGGAGACTTTCGGCATGAGCATTGCGGATTAGCAGGTCGTCAGGCGGCAATACGCCGGCAGCACAAATCTGGAGACGCGCATGGGCATCCACGAAAAGTACAGCCGGAACAGGCAGCCCTTCGACGAATGGATCACAGGGCATTATGCGTTCCGGCCGGGCGAAAGGGTGCTCGAACTGGGCTGCGGCACGGGCAGCATGTGGGCGAATGTGACCCTGCCGGAGGGATGCAGGCTCACGCTGACCGACCTTTCCGCCGGAATGCTGGAGACCGCGCGGACGAACACGGCCCACCTGCCGGCGGACTATGCCGTTTGCGACGCGATGGCGCTTCCCTATGGGGATGCAGCCTTCGACGTGGTCATTGCCAACATGATGCTCTACCATGTGCCGGACATCGCGGCGGCATTGGGTGAGATCCGCCGGGTGCTGAAGCCGGACGGGCGCTTTTTCGCGGCGACCTTCGGCGAGCACGGCGTGACCGAATGCGTGCTGGACATGCTCGGTCTGCCCTGCACGGTGAACCACCGGTTCACGCAGCAAAACGGGCGGACGCAGCTTTCGGCATTCTTCGCGGACATCGAACGGGAAGACCGGGAGGACGCGCTGGACGTGACCGACCCGGACGACCTGATCGCCTATCTGCGCTCCCTGGCGGGCATGACCGTCCTGGCGGACATCCCGGATGACGTGCTGCGCGGCGCATTCGTCCGCCGGATGCAGGAAGGTGTGCTCTCCCTGCCCAAGGAATACGGGCTTTTTACCTGCAAGGGCATCACAGCACGTTCCCCAGGGTGAATGCGTCCCGGTGGTGGATGTGGCGGGCGTTTTCCTCCAATTCGGCGCAGACCTCATAGGCCGCGCCCTGTTCCTGCGCGTCGATCAGCGCATGCAGACGCTCCAGCGCCAGAGTCACATCGTCAATGTCCTCATGGTTGATGAGCACCTGCAGCCAGGATACCTCGCGCTCCCATTTGTCCCGATACGCCCCGATGGTGTCCGCCGCCCGTGTCCAGTCTGCCGCCTCCATCATGATGCGAAGCTCCTGTGCGGCGGATACATACTGCTCCGACAGGCGCAGGGTCTCCTTCTCCTCCAGAAGCCCCGCGCCGATGGTCAGCATCAGCAGGATGAGCGAGATCGTCAGGCTGGTTCGCATTCACCACACCGCCCCTTCCGGCAGGAGCACCGATTTGAGGACGGTACTCGTCTGCCCCTTGCCCTGGATGAGCATCTGCCCCTGACGGTTCAGGCAGAGGAAGAGCACCTCCGCCAGATCGCCGTAGCCATACTGGTCGGCGCTGCGCCGCAGCCAGTCCTCCGTCAGTCCGCCGCGCGTCAGGTTGTCCCGTTGGATGACCCCATCCATCACCAGCGGCAGCGGCAGACCCTCCGGCGCGGGATGCAGCGCCATGTCACCGGGCGTGACCGGCCGATGCTCCGCCTGGGGGAACACATTCACCTGTCCGCCGGGCTCAAGCACGACCGTGCCGACCTCCGACGGGTCCAGGATGCCCGCCGTCCGCATGGCCTCCAGCAGGTCGTTCAGATCCATGGCGGACTTGCGCATCTGCTTTTCGCAGATGACCCCATTCCGCATCAGCACCGTGGGCTGACCGCTCATCCACTTGCGGAAGGGCTGGAAGCGCATGCACAGCGCCGTGATCAGCCCGTGACAGACCACAAGGGCGATCATGGGCAGGATGCCATAGAGCAGCGGCACGCCCACGCCGCCCATGGGGGTCGCGGCCAACTCCGCGATCATGATGACCACTACCAGCTCAAAGGGCTTGAGCTGCCCTACCTCGCGCTTGCCCATGGCGCGCATGGCAAAGAGCGATGCGATATACAGCAGCACCGAGCGTGTGAAAATCGTGAGCATTTCGCGCCTCCGGGTCGTTTTGTCGGGGGTATGCTTTCCCGTTCGGACGGACGATATGCCGATCATCCGCCTTTTTCGCGTGCCGGAATGCAAAAAACCGCCTTGTCCACCTTGACAAAAGCCGGGCTTTCAATTATATTGTTACTTTGGTATGGTATGTCCATGCCTGATTTATGATACCATCAGGAAACTGAGGAGGAATCCGCATGACCAAGGCGCTCATTTCCGTTACGGGTCAGGACACGACCGGCATCATCGCCAGCGTCGCGACCAAGCTGGCTGACCTGAATATCAATATCCTCGAGATCTCCCAGACCATTCTCTCCGGCTGCTTCACCATGATGATGGTGGTCGACCTCGGCGGCGCATGCGTGGAGTATTCCGCCATCGATGCGGCGTTCGAGCCCATCCGACAGGAGAAGGGCCTGCACATCCACATCCAGCGGATGGACATTTTCGATGCCATGCACCGCATCTGAGTAAGGGAGGAGACGACATGATCGAGACCGGTGAGATCCTCCAGACGATGCAGATGATCCAGGAGCAGAACTTCGACATCCGCACCATCACCCTGGGCATCAATCTGCTGGACTGCTCCCATCCCGTGGCGGATGTGTGCGCGGCGCGCGTGTATGACAAGATCTGCCTGATGGCCAAGGATCTGGTCAGAACAGGTGAGGCCATCGAGCGTGAATTGGGCATCCCCATCGTCAACAAGCGCATCTCCGTCACCCCCGTCAGCCTGATCTGTCAGGGTGATCCCCGCCCCATCGCCCGTGCGCTGGACAAGGCCGCACATGAGGTCGGCGTGAACTTCCTGGGCGGATACAGCGCGCTGATGCACAAGGGCGCGACCAAGGCGGACGAACGCCTGCTGGAGTCTATCCCCGAGGTGCTCGCCACCACCGAACGCCTTTGCTCTTCGGTGAACGTGGGCAGCACCCGCGCGGGCATCAACATGAATGCCGTGCGCCAGATGGGGCAGGTTATTCGCAGGACAGCTGAGCTGACGGCGGACAACGACAGCCTGGGCTGCGCGAAGCTGGTGGTCTTCTGCAATGCGGTGGAGGACAACCCCTTCATGGCGGGTGCATTCTGCGGCGTGGGCGAACCCGAATGCGCCATCAACGTGGGCGTGTCCGGCCCGGGCGTGGTCAAAACCGCGCTGGAGCAGGTCAGGGGCGAGCCCTTCGACGTGGTGGCCGAGACCATCAAGCGCACCGCCTTCAAGATCACCCGCGTGGGGCAGCTGGTCGCCCGTGAAGCGTCCCAGCGGCTGAACATCCCATTCGGCATCGTTGACCTGTCCCTCGCGCCCACGCCTGCCCGCGGCGATTCCGTGGCGCATGTCCTGACCGAGATGGGGCTGGAGATGGCAGGCGCTCCCGGCACGACCGCTGCTCTGGCGCTCCTTAACGACGCGGTGAAGAAGGGCGGCGTGATGGCCTCCAACCATGTCGGCGGACTGTCCGGCGCGTTCATCCCCGTCAGCGAGGACATCGGCATGATCGAGGCCGCCGCTGCCGGTCAGCTGACGCTGGAAAAGCTCGAGGCCATGACCTGCGTGTGCTCCGTCGGGCTGGACATGATCGCCATTCCCGGCGACACCAGCGCCGAGACCATCTCCGGCATCATCGCCGACGAAGCCGCCATCGGCATGGTCAATTCGAAGACCACCGCCGTGCGCGTCATCCCCGCCATCGGCAAGAAGGCCGGTGACACGGTGGAATTCGGCGGACTGCTGGGCTATGCGCCGGTGATGCCGGTGAACCGGTGCAGCAACGCGGAATTCATCGCCCGCGGCGGACGCATCCCCGCGCCCCTGCAGAGCCTCAAGAATTAATATCCCTATCGGAGGTAACGAACCCAAATGGGCAATTTCGTAGATCATGTCAAAATCACCTGCAAGGCCGGCAACGGCGGCAACGGCAGCCTGAGCTTCCACCGCGAGAAGTTCGTGCAGGCCGGCGGCCCTGACGGCGGCGACGGCGGCAATGGCGGCGACATCTGCTTCTATGCCGACCCGAACATGCACACCCTGCTGGATTTCCGCTTCAACCGCAAGTATCAGGCGGAAAACGGCACGGATGGCTCGGCCAATCGCTGCACGGGCAAGCGCGGCGAGAATCTCATCATCAAAGTGCCCGTGGGGACGGTCATCCGCGATGAGGAGACCAACGCCATCGTGGCGGACATGGACACCCCCCACGAGACGCGCACCGTCCTCAAGGGCGGACGCGGCGGCTGGGGCAACAGCCATTTCGCCACACCCACGCGCCAGGCACCCAATTTCGCCAAGCCCGGCACGAAGACAGAGATACACACCTTCCACCTGGAGCTGAAGACCATCGCCGATGTTGGCCTGGTCGGCTATCCCAATGTGGGCAAGTCCACCATCCTGTCCGTGGTGACGGCGGCGCGCCCCAAGATCGGCAACTACCACTTCACCACGCTGACGCCGAATCTGGGCATCGTCCGCCGCTACGGCAAGGACATCGTCCTGGCGGACATCCCCGGCCTGATCGAGGGCGCGGCGGAGGGCGCGGGTCTGGGTCACGACTTCCTGCGCCATGTGGAACGCACCCGTCTGCTGATGCATGTGGTGGACATCGCGGGCAGCGAAGGCCGCGACCCCATCGAGGATTTCGAGCAGATCAACCACGAGCTGGCCAATTACGGCGAACTGGCGGATCGTCCGCAGATCGTTGTGTGCAACAAGGCCGACCTCCCGGATGCGGAAGAGAATGTCCGCCGCATGCGGGAGCACCTGACCGAAAAGGGGCTGGATTATCCCGTCTTCGTGGTGTCCGCCGCGACCCATCAGGGCTTCGATCCCCTGCTGGACAAGGCATCCGCCATGCTGGAGGAGCTTCCGCCCATCGTCCACTTTGTGGAGGAAGTCACCTTCGATGAGAAGCTCAGGGAAGAGCCGTTCACCATCGTCTTTGACGGCGCGGTGTACGAGGTCGTCGGCAAGAGCATGGACAACCTCATCGATTCCGTCAATTTTGATGACGATGAGTCCATCGCCTGGTTCCACCGCACCCTGCGACGCTGGGGCGTGATCGATGCCCTGCGCCAGAAGGGCGCGAAGGAAGGCGACACCGTCCGCATTGTCGATATGGAATTTGATTTTGTGGAGTAAATCCACTGACACAATAGGAGAAATACAGCAATGACCAGCAAACAGCGTGCATATCTGCGTTCCATGGCCAACACCATGGAGACCATCCTCTACGTCGGCAAGGACGGCATCGTCCCCGGCACGATCAAGCAGGCCAGCGATGCCCTCGAGGCGCGCGAGCTCATCAAGTGCGCCGTGCAGCAGGGCTGTCCGCTGACTGCCCGCGAGGCTGTCACCGAGCTTTGCGCCGCCCTCAACGCCGAACCCGTCCAGTGCATCGGCCGCCGCTTCGTGATGTACCGCCCCAGCAGCGAAAATCCGCGCATCGTCCTCGAATGACCACCAGGGGCGCTGCCCCTGGACCCCGCAAGGGTCTTCGACCCTTGACCCATTCTGCGATTGGGTGGGTTGATATGGCAAACAGCCCGCGCATGAAAGGGGATAAGACCCTTGACCCATTCTGCGATTGAGTGGGTTGATATGGCAAACAGTCCGCGCATGCAAGGGGCTGCGACCCTTGACCCATTCTGCGATTGGGTGGGTACATATTACATACAATCCACGCATGAAAGTGGGTGATTCCATGCATCATCATGTCCTTGAAACCGAGCGTCTCATCCTCCGTCCTCTCCAGACGGACGATGCCGAGGCCGAATTCGTCTGGCTGTCCGACCCGGTGGTGAACCGCTACATGGCCTACAGCCTATACACCAATGTGGCGGATGTGGTGAAGTGGCTGGAGCATGCCATTGCCTCTGACGATCTGCATTTTGGTTTCGTCCGCAAGAGCGACAGCCTGCTGATCGGCGCGGGTTCGCTGCATCTCCCGGCGGATAAGTCCGGCGAATGCGAATTCGGCTACAACCTGCGCCGCGACTGCTGGAATCAGGGCTACGCCACGGAGGCGACCCGCGCCATGATCGACCTGGCGCACCGCGAATACGGCCTGCGCGTGTTCACCGCCGTCCATGCGGCGGACAACCCTGCATCCGGTCGCGTGATGGAGAAATGCGGCCTGCATTTCGACCATTTCGGCGAATACAGCCGCTTTGATGGCAGCGAGACCTTCCCCGCAAAGTACTGGAAGCTCGTTCTCCCGGAGGAATGCTGATGACGATGCGCGTCGAACACCCCTTTCCGCCCGTGGCGGACGCGGACTGCCGCGTGCTCATCCTCGGCAGCTTTCCGTCCGTCAGATCAAGGGCGGACGGCTTTTTCTACGGTCATCCGCAGAATCGGTTCTGGCGCGTGCTGGCGGCGGTCTTCGCCGAACCCGTCCCGAACGACATTTCCGCGAAGAAGGCACTGCTATTGCGTCACCACATCGCCCTGTGGGACGTGATCGCCTCCTGCGAGATCACTGGCTCTGCGGATGCGACGGTGAAGGCGGCCATTCCGGTGGACATCGCCCGGGTGACGGACACTGCACCCATCGCGCGTGTCCTGTGCAACGGCGCGCTGGCCGGGAAGCTCTACGCCCGCCACCTAGAAGACCGGGTGGGCATTCCGGCGGACATCCTGCCGTCCACCAGCCCGGCCAATGCCGCCTGGACGCTCGACCGGCTGATCCCGGTGTGGTCGTCCGCCCTGAAAACCGATCCGAAATGAAACACGCCCTCGATGCTTTGACACATCGGGGGCGTTGCTTTATGCATTTTTGCCCATCCAGTCCAGCTCTGGCCGGAATGCGGCATCCCTAGTCGTGACCGTCACGAACCTGGTCTCGCCCGGCCACAGGTCGAAGTCGTTCTCCGCATAGCATGTGCCGTCCGGATCGGCCAGATGCAGCATCCACACGAAGCGATCCGCTGTCATCCGCACCTCATACCGATTATCGGACAGCCGGCGGACATGCGCGTCCACATGGGCATTCCTCGCGGGCATTTCTGCAAAGGGCGCGAAGAAATACCGGCATTCGTTCACCGGCTGCCCCTGCTGATGCAGCCGCACGCGCAGCACGGTGCATTCCGGCCGGAAGGTCAGCCCCGTCAGCTGGATCTCCATCAGACGGACGGATTGATTCGTCGGGAGCACCACGGCGGACTCCCCTGCCGCGAGCTGCTGACCGTCCACCGTCAGCAGAGTCCAGGTCAGCCACGCCTCCTGATCGTGCAGCGTGTCGTTCATGCCCCAGAGCTCCAGCGGTTCGGGCGCGTTCGCCCAATGCGTCCGCCAATTCGCCTGACCGGCCTCCGTCTGCACGTCATACCCCCGCACACATACCGCCACGGGGGACATCGCCTGCGTCAGCGCGTGATAGACCGGCTTGCGCCGCAGATCATGATCCACCAGCGACCAGTTGTGGATGCCCATGCTGTCGCTCAGCGTCCAGAACAGCAGCCCCGCACAGCGGAACTTCCGCCGACGATATTCCTCGTACAGGTGACGCGTGATCTCCGCCTGGAGCGCCTGACTGCGCAGGATGTACTGCCGGGGCGAATGCGACTCCGTGCCGAAATACCGCTGCATCATCCGGTTCATCAGCTGATGCTCCTGCGCGGAATTCGTGTGATGCAGCCACACGGGGTCATCCGGGTGCATGTGCGCCGCAGGGATGCAGCCTTCCGCCGTTTCCATCGTCATCGCGCCCAGAATGCCGAATTCGCTGAGGAACTTCGCGTCGAATTCCGGGAAGCGCCACAGATCCATGTAATGCGGATGGCTCGGCACATGGGTCAGCAGCCAGATGTGCTGATCGCCATGGCGGCAATCCGCCTGATATTCGCCGCCGAAGGGGCTGCTGGGACGGTAGATCAGCGTCGGACACAGCCGCGACACCACATCGGGCAGCAGGCGATCATAGATGCGTCCGCCATACCAGGGCAGCGTCGGTTGCCACTGATGCTGATTCTGGTACATCTCCTGAATTTCGTTGTTGCCCGCCCAGCCGATCAGGCTCGTGTGGCGGCGCAGACGGCGGACGGCCTTTTCGGCTTCGGCTGATACATCGGCCATGAAGCCTTCATCGTGATCCGGATGGTATCCGCAGGCGAACATGAAATCATGCCAGACCATGATCCCGGCTTCGTCGCACGCCGCCATGAACGCTTCGGACGCATACACCCCGCCGCCCCACACGCGCAGCATGTTCATGTGGGACGCCCGTGCCAGAAGGATCAGGCGGCGCTCCCTTTCGGGGGTGATCCGTCCCGGCAGACAGTCACAGGGCACATGATTCGCGCCCTTGCAGAACACCTTCTCCCCGTTCAGCACGAAGACAAAGCCGGTCTCGCCGTTCTCCAGCGGCGGTTCGGTCAGCGAGATGGTGCGCAGGCCGAGCCGCTGATGCATCTCGTCCAGCACGCGCCCATCCGGCGCGGACAGCGTCACCCGCAGGTCGTACAGGTACGCCTCGCCCATGCCGTTGCACCACCAGAGCCGGGCGCTGGGGATGCGCATGCGGAGGGCCGCCGCGTCCCCGTCCAGGGGATGAGCGGCGGCAACGACGCACCTCCCGTCCCGGTCAAGAATGCGGCAGGTGATGTATTCCCCGGCGCACGGTCTGTCCGCCGTGACCTCGACTGCAACGCAGCAGGGCGCACCCTCATGCAGCTCGCCGTCCGCCACATGGGCATAGCAGTCCACCAGACAGGCCTCGCGGCAGCCCGTCAGCGTCACGTCCCGCCAGATGCCGCAGGACGAAAGCCAATTCGTCCAGTCCCAGCCGTAGACAAACTGCGGCTTGCGCATCCAGGCACGCCAGGGCTGCTCGTTGTTCCACATTTCGCCCATGCGTTCCAGGTCATGGGTCTTTGCCGCGGCAAGCCCCTGATCGACGCGCACCAGCAGCACGTTCTCCCCGGCCTTCACCAGGGCGGACACATCCCACACCGCCTCCACAAAGGCGTTATTGTGCCGTCCCACATGGGTGCCGTTGAGGTAGACATCTGCCGTGCAGTCCAGGCCGTCGAAGCGCAGGCGCATCAAGGGGCGCATGTCCTCCGCCGTGAGCGTGAAGTGCCTTTCACACCAGAATTCCTTCTCCTCGACCCACCGGCAGTCCAGATCGTTCATCCCCACCAGCGGATCGGCGATCATCCCCGCCTCCATCAGCGGCGTGTGCACATCGCCCGGCACATGATAGGTCAGCACGGGCGAATCCGGCCGATGCTCCGGCGAACCCGTGCCCACATCGCAGTAGGTCATGCGCCATGCGCCATTGAGGCTGATCTCGCATTTGTTCATCGTTACCACCTGCTTCTGTTTTTCGTCAGCAAAGGGCTGCCTGCCATCGAAGGCGGACAGCCCGGGAGATCAACCGCGGCTCTCGCGGAAATAGGGCAGACCCAGGGACTGGGGCGGCTGATCCTCGCGCTTCTTGCGCAGGCTGGTGATGACCAGCACGACGATCGTCACCAGATAGGGCAGCATCTTGAACAGCTCCTGATAGCTGCGGGTCAGCCCGGGGATGTAGAGATACAGGATGTAGAGTCCGCCGAAGAGGAACGAACCCCAGATGGCATTGAGCGGCCGCCAGCGCGCAAAGATGACCAGCGCCACGGCCAGCCAGCCGCGATCACCGAAGCCGTTGTTAACCCATGTGCCGCCGGTGTACTCCATGACGAAGTACAGTCCGCCCAGACCGGCCATCATGCCGCCGGCGATGGTGGCGATGTACTTGTAGCGGGTCACGTTGACACCCGCCGCATCGGCAGTGGCGGCGCTTTCGCCGGTGGCGCGCAGGTTCAGGCCGATGCGCGTGCGGAACAGGAACCAGCTCAGCAGGAGGGTCAGGAGGAGGGCGGCGTAGGTCAGCCAGCCGTAGCTGAACAGGAGGTCGCCGACGACGGGGATGCTGCTCAGGCCGGGGAGCTTGGCACGGAAGGCGCTGGCCGTGACCTGGGTGGACAGCTGACCGACACCGCCCGCCAGCTTGGACAGCGATCCGCCGAAGAAATTGCCGAAGCCCATGCCGAAGGTGGTCAGCGCCAGGCCGGTCACGTTCTGATTGGCACGCAGGCTGATGGTCAGCACGCTGTAGATCAGCGCGCCCAGGGCGGACATCATCAGGCAGCAGATCAGCGCGATGAGCATGCCCACCAGGGCGATGGGCTGCGTGCCGCCAGTCTTGCAGGCGTTCTCATACAGGAACGCGCCGATCAGTCCGCCAACGCCGCCCATGTACATCATGCCGGGCACGCCCAGGTTCAGGTTGCCGGATTTCTCCGTGAGGATCTCGCCATTCGCGCCATAAAGCAGCGGGATGCCCTGGGTGATGGCCTTTTGCAGGAAGGTGATAATCAGCGTCATTTGATCCCCTCCTTCTCCGCCTTATGGAACTCCAGACGGTAGTTGATGAAGAATTCGCAGCCGAGGATGAAGAAGAGGATGACGCCGGTGAGGATCTCGCTGGCGTTTTCGTTCAGGCTGAACTGGGACGCGATCTGGATCGAGCCCTTCTCCATGAACACCAGGCCGAAGGCGACCAGCATCATCGTGAAGGGGTTCAATTTTCCCAGCCAGGCCACGACGATGGCCGTGAAGCCGCGTCCGCCCGCCAGGCCGGTGGAAATGGTGTGTCCCACGCCCGCCGTCAGCAGGTATCCGGCGATGCCCGCGATGCCGCCGCACAGCGCCATTGTGCGGATGATGACCCGCTTGACGTTGATGCCCGCGTAATGCGCGGTGTTCTCGCTCTCGCCCACCACGCTGATCTCATAGCCCTGCTTGGTGTAGCGCATGTAGACGAAGAGGATCAGCGCCATGCCCACCACGATCAGGACGGGCAGGAGGTTGCCGTTCCCGCCGACGGAGGGCAGCCAGCCGATCTTCCCCTTGGAGTTGATGAGACCCACCGAGTTCGAGCCCTTCGTCTTTTCCCAGAATATGATGCAGTACGCCACCAGTTGCGTGGCGATGTAGTTCAGCATCAGCGTGAAGAGCGTCTCGTTGGTGTTCCACTTGGCCTTGAAATACGCCGGGACAACGCCCCAGATGATGCCCGCGCCGATACCCGCCAGGGGGCAGAGGGTATACAGCAGCCAGGTGGGCAGGTTCTTGCCGTAGATCATGACGGCGGCAGTGGCCAGCGCTCCGACGAGCACCTGACCTTCCGCGCCGGTGTTCCAGAAGCGCATGCGGAAGGCGGGCATCACCGCGAAGCCGATGCAAAGCAGGATGGCCGTGTCGCGCAGGGTGATCCACATGCGGCGGGTTGTGCCCACGGCACCGTCGATCAGTGCGCCATAGACGCTCAGCGGGTTCATGCCCGTCAGCAAAACGATGATGACCGCGCAGACGATGAGCGCCAGCACGATGGCCAGCAGGCGGATCGCCGCGCCGCGCAGGAAGGAAGGACGATCCCGCTTCACCACATGGAAAAGCGGTGCTTTTTGTACGCTTGTCATGCCTTGACCTCCTTCTTATGGTGATCGCCGGTCATCATCAGGCCGATCTGCTCCTTGGTGGCGGTGCGTGCATCCACCACACCGGTGATCTTGCCGTCCGCCAGAACGAGAATGCGGTCGCTCAGCGCCAGCAGCACGTCCAGGTCTTCGCCGACGCAGATGACACAGCTGCCGTTCTTCTTCTGCTCATTGAGCAGGCCGTAAATGGTGTAGGAGGAGTTGATGTCCAGTCCGCGGACGGGATAGGCGACCATCAGCACCTGGGGGGACGAGGCGATCTCGCGGCCCACCAGCACCTTCTGGACATTGCCGCCGGACATGCGTCCCACGGGGGACTCAACGCTCGGCGTGACGATGGCCAGCTCGTCCATGATGCGCTCGGCCAGGTCGTGGGGCTCCTTGCGATGGGAGAAGAAGCCGCGTCCGGCGCGGTAATAGCGGAGCATCATGTTATCGGTCATGCCCATGGAGGCCACCAGCCCCATGCCCAGACGATCCTCCGGGACAAAGGCCAGACGGATGCCGATCTCGCGGATCTTCCGCGCGGACATCTTCGTCAGCTCCTTGATATGCCCCTTGCGGTTGGTGTACTGGATCGAGCCGCTGACCATGGGCTGCAAACCGGCGATGGCCTCCAGCAGCTCCTTCTGACCCGAACCGGCGATGCCCGCCACACCCAGGATCTCACCCGTATAGGCCTGGAAGGACGCATGGGAGAGGATCTCGCGCCCCTCCTTGTTCACGACGGTCACGTCCTGCACGTCCAGCTTCAGCCGGGGATTCACGGGGTCGGGACGCTCAATGTCCAGGACGACCTTCTCGCCCACCATCATTTCCGTCAGGCTCATTTCGGTGGCATTGCAGGTGTCCACCGTGGCGATGTAGCGTCCCTTGCGCAGCACGGCCACGCGGTCGGACAGGGACAGCACCTCGTTGAGCTTGTGGGTGATGATGATGATGGAATGCCCCTGGGTGCGCATGTTGCGCAGCACCTGGAAGAGCTTGTCGGTCTCCTGGGGCGTGAGGACGGCAGTGGGTTCATCCAGGATGAGGATGTGTGCGCCGCGGTAGAGCATCTTGACGATCTCCACCGTCTGCTTCTGGCTGACGGACATCTCGTATATCTTGGCGTTCAGATCCAGCTCGAACCCGTATTTGTCCAGCAGCGCCTGAATGTCGGCCTTGACGGCCTTCATATCCAGCTGAAGCTTGCCGGGCAGACCCAGGATGATGTTCTCCGCGGCCGTCAGCACATCCACGAGCTTGAAATGCTGGTGGATCATGCCGATGCCCAGGTCGAACGCATCCTTCGGCGAACGGATGATGACTTCCCTGCCCTCGACAAAGATATGTCCGGCATCGGGGAAGTAGATGCCTGCGAGCATGTTCATCAGGGAGGTCTTACCCGAGCCGTTTTCGCCCAGCACGGCGAGGATCTCCCCACGGCGGATGGTCATGCTGATGTCCTCATTTGCCACGACCTGTCCGAAGTGCTTGGTGATGCCGCGCAGCTCGATCATATCATTGGTTTGATTGGTCTGCAAAGAATACCCCTCCGTTATCCTTCATTGACATAAAGGGAATGCCCTGCCCCCCGAAGGTGACAGGGCAAAGTTATCGCTTGGGTCAGCATGAACCTTGCGGCATTATTCCACCACGGTGATGCCGTCGATGTCCAGCCAGAAGTAGGGCGCGCTGCGCAGGGCGGACTCGGCAAAGTAGCCATCCACGATCGCCTCGCCGAAATCGGCCTTATAGTCGCCGTCGGTGTCGAAGGCAGCGCAGGAGGTCTTGGTCTCACCATCGACGGTGAAGGTGGTGATGTCAAACACATGGAGCGTGCCGGCCTTCAGGGCAGCCTCGACCTCAGCGACCTTCTCGGCCGTGCCGGGGGCGACCAGGCTCTCGTTCAGCTCGGTGACGTACACAGCGCCGTCGACATAACCCTGGCACCAGTCAGCCGCGAAGGAATTGCCAGCCAGAACGTTCTCCAGGGCGAACTTGAAGTAGGCACCCCAGTTGATGGCGGCGGAGGTCAGCGCAGTGGTGGGGGCAGCGGGGATCATGGAGATGTTGTAGCCCACGCAGGGAACGCCCATGACCTCGCACGCGGAGGGAGCGCCGGTGGTATCGGCATGCTGGGAGATCAGCTTGCAGTTGTTGGCGATGAGCGCCTCAGCGGCTTCCTTTTCCAGCGCCAGATCGCCCCAGGAGTTGGTGAACTTCACTTCCATGGTGACGGAGGGGCAGACGGAGCGCGCGCCCAGATAGAACGCGGTGTAGCCGGACTTCACTTCCTCGAAGGGGTAAGCGCCGACATAGCCGATCTTGGCCTCTTCCGCGGTGAAAGCGCCATCGGCGATCATCTGGTTGAGCTTCATGCCGGCCACGACGCCAGCCACATAGCGCGCCTCGTAGATGGAGGCGAAGAAATTGTGGGTGTTCTCCAGGCCGGTGGACGCAGCGCCCGTGCCGGTGGCATGGCAGAACTCGATCTCGGGATACTCCTCGGCGGCCAGCCAGATGTAGGTCTCATGGCCGAAGGAGTTGGCGATGATGATGTCGCAGCCCTGCTCCGCCAGGTCGACGGCAGCCTCGTAGGCCGCTTCGGTCTCGGGCGTGTTGTACTTGTAGATGATCTGATCCTCGCTGATGCCCAGCTCCTTGCAGGCAGCGCGCAGACCATTGATGTGGTTGGCAGTGTATCCTTCGTTTTCGTCACCGATGCAGATCAGGCCGATCTTGATCTGATCCGCAGCAACGCCGTCAGCATTGGCCACCACGGCCATGCTCAGCAGCATGCACAGGGCAAGCAGCAGAGATGCAAACTTCTTCATCCGGATTTTCCTCCCATAATCGTTCGTTTCGGTTGTTGGACGACTCCCCTATGATACACCCGATTTGCGGATTTGTAAATAGAAAATCCGAACATTTTGAAAATTATTTTTTCTTATGTTCGCAAGAAATACCAGTATGTGCACAGAAATGCTTCCCATCCGTCCTCAGACACAGAAAAACCGAATGATGCCGCCGTGGCGGACGGTCATCATCCGGTGCAGGGGCGGATCAGTCCGCCGCCAGTTCGGCATGCACCAGGCGGAAGGCCTCCTCGGCCTTGCAGTTCCAGCCGAACAGACCGCCATAGGTGCCGTTCATCTTATAGGTATAGCTGTTGGGCATGTCATAGGGGTTGCTGACCAGTCCCCAGATGGTCACGCCGGTGAGCACGGGGGCATCCGCCTCCCGGTTGACCTCCTTGAAGACCCGGAACAGCTGCCGATAGAACTCCGCATGCTCGTGCACCTGATCCTTCTTGTAATTGCGCACGGCCATCTCGGTCAGCTGCACCTCCACGCCCAGCTCGGCGTACATCTCGATGGACTTCCTGATGTCGCGCAGGTGGCTCTCCTGCATGCAGCCGCTCTGCGTGCCGTATCCGCCGATGTAGCCCTGCATGCCCACGCCGTCGCACAGGCGGACGGCATTGCCCGCATCGTCGGTGACGAAGCTGTTGATGCTCTTGACCATTTCAACGGCGGCCTCGCGCTTGCCCTGGAAGAACAGGTTGTAGTCATTGTAGAACAGGCGGATGTCCGCGCCCAGCAGATCGACGGTCTCGCGGGCATACTGGAAGGCCAGCTCCACATAGTCGTCGCCGATATAGTCGTAGAAGGGATTGCGTCCGCCGGAACGCATGGTGCGCAGGTGACGCGGATCATCCATGGCGTATTCGCCCGCGCTGTCACCGATGGCCTCGTTGACCACGTCCCAGCAGTACACCACGCCGGGGTACTTGTCCTCAAAATGGCAGATCACGTCCTCGATGTAGGACTGCATGCGCTTTTTGAGGGTCTCGCGGTCGGCGATGGGCTTCGATACGTCATAGTCCTCATGGAAGAACCACTCGGTCATGTAGGCATCCCAGACCAGCACATGCCCGCGGACGCGCATGCCGACCTTCATCGCCCATTCGACCATCTTGTCCGCCATGGCGTAGTTCATGCAGGGCATGCCATCCGTGCTGGCCTGACTCGCCCGCTGATCCAGCAGCGAATACGCCTTCATCTCATTCGTCGCGGTGAAGGTGTCGAAATGGTGCACGAGCGTCGTGGTGTACGTCACGTCGCCCATGTTGCCGTAGCTCAGCGCCGCGCCCATGAGGAAGCCATGCTTGGCGGACAGCTCCCTGAGGGGCGTGTAGTCGCGGGGATTGGTGCTTTCCGCCGCCATCGCACAGGCCGGAAGCAGCATCAGCAGAGTCAGAAGGATACAAAAGAAGCGTTTCATGTGGATCTCTCCCTTCATTGTCAAAACGGCTGATTTGTGACCATGATAGCACATTCTGTCCGCCGATGCCACACAAATAGAGGCGCGTTATGCTCATTTCTTGCATAGCGCGCCCCGGATGTGCGATTACCTG
>CAZJOA010000020.1:0-24930 GCA_964547515.1 uncultured Faecalibacterium sp. | reverse complement strand
TTAGCTACCCGCAACACTGCCGAACTCAGAAAGGGTGCATCACATGAGGCAAGCTGCAATGTCGCAAAACCTTCCCGGCGCACACCGCAGGAGTCAGTTTCAGCGAATTCTCCGTCTGCTGTGGCGTCAGCGGGCGCTGATCCTGCTTTGCCTGATCCCTGTGGCGCTGGTGATTGTATTCCAGTATGTGCCAATGTATGGCGTGCTGATCGCATTCAAGAAGTACAAGGCCAGCAAGGGCGTATGGGGGAGTCCGTGGCTCGATCCGTGGTACAAGAACTTTGCGGAATTCTTCGGCAATGTGAACTGTGCCAGCATCATCACCCAGACGCTGAAGGTCGGCATCTTCTCGCTGATCTTCACCTACCCGATGCCCATCCTCCTCGCGCTGATGCTCAACGAGGTCAGGAACAAGGCGTTCAAGCGGACGGTGCAGAGCATCTCCTACCTGCCGCATTTCATCTCGGTGGTCGTCATCTGCTCGATGCTGAACACCTTCGGCTCGCTGGACGGCCTGTTCAACAATATCCGCGAGGCGCTGGGCATGACGCGCGTCAACATGAATGCCGGAGCGGATTACTTCATGCCCATGTACATCGGCTCGGCCATCTGGCAGGGCATGGGCTGGGGGTCGATCATCTATCTGTCAGCGCTGGCGAATGTGGACACCTCGCTCTACGACGTGGCGAATATCGACGGCGCGAATCGCTTCCAGAAGATACGGCATGTCGCCCTGCCGGCCATCCTGCCCACCACCACCGTTGTGCTGATCCTCAATGCGGGCAACATCCTCACGCAGGACTACACCAAGATCCTCCTGATGATGAACAGCACCAACAAGACGAACCTGCAGGTCATCAGCACCTATGTGTACGAAATGGGCATCGCCAACGGGCGCTTCAACTACGCCACGGCTGTCAATCTGCTTGTTTCGATCATCAGCCTGATCCTGGTCGTGGGCACAAACACCATTGTGCGCAGGATCGATCCCGAACAGGGCCTGTGGTAAGGAGGTGTCAGCATGAGTCAGCATGTTCTTTCTTCCGGCAAGCGCAGGAATCGAATCCGCATCGGGAATGTCACCTTTGACATCGTTCTGATCCTGCTGCTGCTGGCCTTCTGCGTGGTCATCCTCTATCCCTTCCTGAATGTGGTGGCGATCTCGCTGAGCTCCAGCGGTGCGATCACGCGCGGCGACGTGGGGCTCATCCCCGTCGAACCGACCTTCAAGGGCTACGAGATCGTCTTCGGGCAGAAAACGGTCTATTCCGCTTACGGGTGGACGCTGTGGTATGCCGTGCTCTACACCGTGCTGAGCGTTTCGCTGACCGCGTGCCTGGGCTACTCCCTGTCCGTGCCGGGCTTTGTGCTGAACAAGCCCATCAGCGTCCTGCTGCTGGTCACCATGTTCTTCAGCGGCGGCACGGTGCCCACCTACCTGAACATCAAGAACCTCGGGCTGATGGATACCACCTGGTCGCTTGTCCTGCCCGGCTGCGTATCGGCGTGGAACGTGTTCATGTACCGTTCCTTCTTCAAGGGCATCTCCCACGAGATCCGCGAGGCTGCGCTGATCGACGGCGCGGGGGAGATGCGCGTCCTGCTGAGCATCATCCTGCCCCTGTCCAAGGCGCTGATCGCGTCGTTCTCCCTGTTTGCGGTCGTCGGCATGTGGAACAGCTACTTCAGCGCGCTGCTCTACATCAAGGATCAGGCGCGCATGCCCATCCAGATGATCCTGCGCTCCATCATCTTCAGCAACAGCCTCACCGCGTCCTTCGGCGGCGATACGGCCAACATGATTAACAACGGCACGCTCAATCCGCTCAATGTGCAGTACGCCTGCCTGATCGCGACCATCGCGCCGCTGCTGCTGATCTACCCCTTCATCCAGAAGTACTTCGAGCAGGGCATGCAGGTCGGCGCGGTCAAGGGCTGACGCACTGCTGAATCCGGAATTGTGACGGAAGGCATCCGTCATGATGATACATTTCATAAGGAGGTACCCCCATGAAGAAGATCCTGTCCCTTGTGCTGGCTCTGATGATGGTGCTTGGCTGCGCGTCCTTCGCGACCGCCGAGGGCACCATGAACACGGAAGGCCTCACCTTCCCGGAGCTGCCGAACAACACCCTGAAGCTGACCGTATCCGTCCCCAACTTCGGCTCTGACGCGCGCAACACCAAGATGCAGGCGCTGTGGCAGGAGAAGGTGGAAGCCTATCTGGGCTGCAAGCTGGACATCACCTGGCAGGAAATGCCGTGGAACGATTTCCGCACCAATGAGCCCGTGATGCTGGCTGCCAGCGACCTGGCGGACATCAACACCTACTCCCAGGGCTCTCTGGTGAATGAGTACGGCGCTGACGGCGATGTGCTGAACATCAATGAGTATGCGGACTACCTGGTCTACTACCCCGAGTTCGTGGCGGGCGCAGTGGGCGGTCAGGAGGGCATCAACAACCCCGATGGCTCTTCCTATGTGTTCTGGGATGGCTACGACAACGACCTGGATCTGGCCGGTGCGCAGTCCTTCACTGCCTATGCCTACCGTTTCGACGTGCTGAAGGAGCATGGCCTGCAGCCTGCGACCACCTGGGCTGAGTTCGTCGACCTGTGCGCCAAGCTGAAGGCGCTCATCGACGAGGGCAAGGTCGATGCCAAGTATGTCATGTCCAACGGCGCGAGCTGGATGGCCTTCTACCGCGGCTTCGTCGGCACGTTCCACACCTGGGACACCACCTACTGGAATGGCAGCGAGTGGGCATACGGCCCGATCGAGGACAACTTCCGCACCATGCTGATCGAGCTGAACAAGCTCTACGCCGCGGGCTACATCGATCCCGAATTTGCGACCGATGCGAGCTGCGATGCCAAGGCATCCAATGGCAATCTGCTGGTCGTCCCCACCATGTGGTCCGGCTCTGTCACGACCTGGAACACCGCTGCGGCCAACGACGCGATCGAATGGGGTCTGGCGTATCTGCCCAGCCATCCCGATTTCGGCACGGCCTGGAAGTGGGGTTCGAAGCTGACCGGCAAGAACCTGGGCACCACCCGCACCATGGGCATCATCATCAACGCCGAGACCGAGTATCCCGAGTGGGTCGTCCGCCTGATCGACTATCAGTACTCCGAGGAGATCTACGAGATGCTGAACTGGGGCGTTGAAGGCGAAGACTTCATCACCCTGGAGGACGGCACGCGCACCTATGTTGACGCGCTGAAGAACGCCGAGAATCCCGCACAGGCGCTGGCCGATCAGGGCATCATGGCGTCGGGCGGCTCCCGTACCGGCATCCCCTTCGTTCCGCAGATCTTCTCCACCACCCTGTCCTACGCCGGCTATGAGCCCTGGTGGTCCGCCGAGAAGGGCTACTATGAGGGTCAGTACTGGATCGATTCCGCTGTCAACGGCGGCCCTGATTCCGTGTCCCCCTTCGACCGTGCGCCCCTGGTCGACCTGACCGAGGAGGAATCCACCTTCAAGGCCACGCTGAGCAGCGCTTGCGAAGCGTATGCCAAGGTCGAGGCGATGAAGTTCATCACGGGCGAGCTTGATCCCAACAGCGACGAGCAGTGGGCGGCCTATGTTGCGGGCGTGAAGAGCCAGGTTGCGGACTTCGACGAGTTCTTCCAGCAGATGAACGAGAAGACCGATCTGGAATCTCTGGCGTACTACAAGTAATTTCCTGCACTTCTTCGCGGTTCGGGAGGCTCTTCCCGGACCGCATTTCACAATCCGGACGGTGCGTATGGTCTTCGGGCGATGCGCACCCGTCCGATGTCGCTACACCCGCTGAGGACAGGGAGGCACATCACATGTTCTATGGTGTCAGGATCACGCAGGGACTTGCGGATTGGCAGGTGCTCCAGCGCCGCGATGGGCGGGCAAGGGTGCATCTGCAAGGGGATTGGCAGCTGGAGAGGGGCGCGGTCAAGGCCGGTGTCCGCTCTGCGACACCCGTCATCCGTGTGCTGATGGAGCAGGATCAGTCGCTGATCCTCCCGTGGACGCCCTGCGACAGGCAGACGGGCGATGGCATCTGCGGCCAGTGGGAGGCCGACATCACCCTGCCCCAGGGCGGCCCATACCGCGTGGAGACCTCGCTGGACGCCGTATCCGCCGTTAGCGGCGACCACTGGATGTTCCGCGGCGACATTCGGGTGCATATCGGCGTGGGTGATCTGTTCTGCATGGCGGGACAGTCCAATGCGGCGGGCTATGCCAGGGGCGTGGCCTTTGATCCGCCGGATGTGCGTGTCCACCTGCTGCGCAACAGCGGCCGCTGGGACATGGCGGCGCACCCCATGAATGACGCGACGGACGCGGCGGACTGCGTCAATGCGCCCATGGGCATCACGGGGACGTCGCCCTTTCTGTCCTTCGGCAGAAGATATGCGGACTGCACCGGGCTTCCGGTGGGCTTGATCCAGGCGGCGCAGGGCGGTTCTCCCATGAAGCGCTGGGATGACACGCGCGATGGCGATCTCCTGCGCGGCATGCTGGAAAAGCTGGAGGCTTGCGGCGGCGTGCGCGCGATCATCTGGTATCAGGGCTGTGCGGATGCCAATGAGGCGGATGCCGCCATCTACGCCGCGAGCTTCGCCCACATGGTCGATGCGGTGCGTCAGCGGATGCAAAGCTGTGTCCCGTTCTTCACCATGCAGCTGAACAAATTCGCCATGCAGGAGGACGCGGCCTCCTGGGCGGCTATCAAGGAAGCGCAGCGCCAGGCGGCGCAGACCCTGGACGCGGTCTACCTGCTGCCCACGTCCACGCTGCCCATGTCCGACGAGGTGCACAATTCCGCCCTGGGCAATGTCGCCCTGGGGGAGATGCTGGCACGGCAGCTCCACAGCGTGCTGAACGGCGGCGCGACTTACGCTGCACCGTCGCTGGAGCGTGCCGAAATGCAGGACGGGGCGATCCGCCTGCTCTGCCGCAGTGCGGGGGCGCTGTTCCGCCTGAATCCCCGCGTGGATCGGCATGATTTCACGCTGGCTGACGCATCCGGTGCGGCCGGGGTGGACAGCCTGACCGTCAGCGGCAGCGAGATCCGCCTGATCCCCGCCAGGCCGCTGACCGGACGGGTGTATGTATCCTACGGCTGCGATCCGCTGACGCCGATGGCACCGATCGTCGACCAATACACCTATCTGCCCCTGATTTCATTCCGCAATGTGGAGGTGTCCGTATGAACTGGAGCATGGATTGGAAAAGCCTGGAGCATACCGAACCGCAGTGGCTGCGTGACGGCAAGTTCGGCCTGTTTTTCCATTGGGGGCCCTACAGCGTGCCGGCCTGCGAGAACGAGTGGTACTCCCGCAACATGTATCTGAAGGGCTCGAAGCAGAATCTTGCGCATGAGCGCCGCTTCGGGAAGGTGAGTGAATTCGGCTACAAGGATTTCATTCCCATGTTCAAGGGAGAACGCTTTGACGCTGCTGCATGGGCGGAGCTGGTGGAAGCCAGCGGCGCGAAGTACGGCGGGCCTGTATCGGAGCATTCGGACAATTTCTCCCTGTGGGACAGCGAGGTGAATCCGGTCAATGCGGTTCGGATGGGGCCGCATCGCGATGTGGTGGGCGAATGCGCCGAAGCCTTCCGCAAGCGGGGACTCCGGTTCATCGCCACGCTGCATCATCAGTGGCTGTGGGGGTGGTTCATGTCCACAGACAATGAGGCGGATGTGTATGACCCTGCCAATGAGGTCTTCTATGGCCCTGCGCTCCCGCTGGAGACCAACCGGTATCTGCCGTATCGTCTGCCGGACAAGCGCTTCTGCGACACATGGCTGGAGAAGATCCGCGAGGTCTGCGTGAAGTACCGTCCGGATATGCTCTATTTTGACAGCCGTCTGCTCATCATCCCGGAAGCGTATCTGCATGAGGCGGCACGCATCTACTACGAGGCCGTGCCGGAGGGGATCATCTCCTACAAGCAGAGCGACTTCCCGGATGGTCTGGGTCTGGTGGACGTGGAGCGCGGACGCTTTGCGGAGATCCAGGACTTTTTCTGGCAGACGGATGATCGTCTGGAGGACAATGTCACCTGGTGCATCGTCGAGCATCCCAAGTACATCCCTGCGGGGCGGATCATCCAGCAGCTGGCGGATGTCGTGTCCAAGAACGGCAGCCTTCTGCTCAATGTCGGCCCCTGTGCGGATGGCACGTTCCACCCGGAGGCCGTCAGGCAGCTGCGGCGCATCGGCGAATGGCTGCGGCTGAACGGCGAGGCCATTTATGGTACGCATCCCTTTGCGGTATCCGGTGAGGGCGATACGGCGATGGAGGATGAGGACTACAACATCGAGCGTGTGAAGCAGCAGGTGAAGGCAGGCGTCGAAATGGAAAGCGGAAAGTACAGGCTGACCGGAAACGACGTGCGCTTCACCCAGACGGACGAGGCGGTCTATGTCATCGGCTTCGGCAGACCCGCCGATGGCGTGCTGCGTCTGCGTTCGCTGCGGCAGGGCGGAGCGCTGGGAGCGATCCGTTCGGCGAGAATGCTCGGTGCAGCGGGCGACATCGCCTACACCCGTGACGAAAATGCCATGCTGTTCCATCTGCCGGAGATTTTCCCCTTCGAAGAGGGCTTCGTCATCCGGCTGGACAAGGCATGACCCTGTTGATGCGGAGGGATCGGCATGAAACGCATGGCCTTCAACGACGGGTGGCGCTGCCGCATCTGGGGCGTACCCGGTGCGGGGCAGCAGGTCGATCTGCCCCATGACCACAGCATGTCCCTGCCCCGCAGCAGTGACGCGCGTTCCGGTTCGGCGGGCGGCTTCTTCCAATGCGAGAGCATCCTCTACGACCGCGAGCTCCATGTCACCCGGGAGATGCTGCAGGAGCGCGTCCTCCTGGAGTTCGAGGGCATCATGGCCAATGCGCAGGTGTATCTGGATGATGTGCTCATCGCCACGCAGTACAATGGCTATACGCCCTTCCATGCCGATCTGACCCCCTTTCTGCGCGTGGGAACGCAGAGGCTGCGTGTCAGCACGGCGAACGATGCGCAACCCTGTTCCCGGTGGTATACGGGCTGCGGCATATACCGTCCCGTGTGGCTGCTGCGCGGTGCAAGGGCATGCATCGCGCCCTGGGGGCTGTATGTCACCACCCGTCAGCGGGCGGATGACTGGCTGCTGACGGCGCAGATCACCGTATCCGAAGAGGCATGTCAGCCGAATGCGTCGCTGCGCTGCCGGGTGACGGATGCATCCGGCGAATGCCTTGCGGAGAGCATCGCGCCCGTCAGCGGTGCAGTGACGACCCTGACGCTGCCCGTACCCGGCGTGCACCCCTGGACACCCGTTACCCCCGTGCTCTACCGCTGCACGGCGGAGCTCCTGCTGGATGGCGAAGCCACGGATGACGCATCCGTCCGCGTGGGCTTCCGTACCGTTCACCTTGACGAAGAGCGCGGACTCCTGCTCAACGGGCGCGCCATCAAGCTGCGCGGCGGCTGCGTCCACCATGACAATGGCTTGCTGGGTGCGGCCAGCTATGCGGATGCGGAATACCGCAAGGCGCGGCTGCTCAAGGAGAACGGCTTCAATGCCGTCCGCTGTGCGCACAATCCGCCCGCTGCGGCCTTTCTGGACGCATGTGATGAACTGGGTCTGCTGGTGATGGACGAATTCACCGACGTGTGGAACATCGGCAAGAACCCCTATGACTATCACCTGTACTTCCGTGCGCATTGGCGGGAGGATCTGCGTGCGATGGTGCTGCAAGCCCGCAGCCATCCCAGCGTCATTCTGTGGTCCATCGGCAATGAGATCCCCGAACGGGATGGTTCGGGGCAGGGCGCACTGCTCAGCCGCCAGCTCAGCGATGCCGTCCGCGCGCTGGATGACACCCGCCTGGTGACGGCGGGGCTGAACAACATCGGCAAGCGCCGCCTGGAGATGCTCGCGGCGAATCTGCAATCCGCCGACGATGACGATTTTGACTATTTCGGCGAATTGAGCCGCGGCTTTCTGGAGCCGCTGGACGTGGCGGGCTACAACTACCTCGGCTGGCGCTATGAGGGGGACTTGCAGAAATTCCCCCGGCGGTTTTTCTGCGGCACGGAGAGCGTCATGAAGACATTCCCGTCGGATTGGCAGAGGGTGCTGCGGCATCCCCGGGTGATCGGCGATTTCGCCTGGGCGGCCATCGATTATCTGGGGGAGAGCGGCATCGGCCATGTGTGGTATCGCCCGGAGGACGGCGAGGGGTACTTCGAACGCTATCCCTGGCGGCAGGCGAATTGCGCGGACATTGACCTGTGCGGACGCAAACGGCCTGTGTCCTACTACCGCGATGCGATCTGGGGGCGCTTGGCGACACCCTATATCGCGGTTCAGCATCCCGAACATTACCATGAGGACGGCGACGTTTCCTATTGGGCGTGGCCGGAGCGCTTCCATGCATGGGACTACCGGGGGTATGAGGGTCAGCCCGTGCGGGTGGAGGTGTACAGTGCCGCCCGGAGCGTGACGCTGCTGCTCAACGGCCGATGCATCGGCGAACAGCCCTGCCGGGAATGCATTGCCGCCTTTGACCTGACCTATTGCCCGGGAACGCTGGAGGCGATCGACAGCGACGGTCAGCACAGCGTGCTGCAAACCCCGGATGCGCCGCGGCTTTTGCTGACTGCCGACCGCAGCAGCTATGACCGTGCAGGCCGGCTGATCTATCTGACCGCAGTGATCTGCGGCGAAAACGGCGCGGAATGCGTCTTCGATGCGCGCAGCCTCCGCTTTGCAGTGCAGGGCGGGACGCTCCTGGCCGTGGGCAGTGCCGATCCAAGCTCGGAGGAGGGCTTCCGTACCGAAGCGGCGCGGGCATGGAACGCCTGTGTCTGCGCGGTTGTCCTGACGGGGGACATGCCTGCGATCACGGTTTCGGTTCACGCGGAGGGCCTTGAGTCCCGGCGGCTCACCCTGCCGAAGCGTTCCTGATGACCGATGCGCCATCGGTGCAGGCGGATCGTCCGCCCGGGATGGTCACGATGATGAAGCATAGGGAGGAAACGGATATGAAACAGGCGGATCGGATCTATTACGGCGGGGATTACAATCCCGACCAGTGGGATGACGCGACCATCGCGGAGGACATGCGGCTGTTCCGGAAGGCGGGGATCAACCTGCTGACATTGCCGGTCTTCTCCTGGGCAAAGCTGGAACCCGATGAGGGCGTGTACGACTTTGCCTGGCTGGACAGGCTCATCGATCTGATCTGGGCGAACGGCATCCAGGTCTGCCTGGCTACCCCCACGACGGCGCAGCCTGCCTGGCTGTCCACCCGCTATCCGGAGGTTCTCCCGGTGGACATTCAGGGGCGCAGGCGCACCCATGGCATGCGCGTGTTTTTCTGCGTCAACAGCCTGAAATACCGGGAACGCGCCGCCGCCATCGCCGAGGAGTTCGCCAGGCGCTATGCCCATCATCCGGCGCTGGCCATGTGGCATGTGGCGAATGAGTACGGCACCTACTGCTATTGTCCGACCTGTCAGGCGAAGTTCCGGCTGTGGCTGCGTCAGCGTTACGGCAGTGTCGCGGGGCTCAATACCCACTGGCACACTTCCTTCTGGGGACGCATCGTCACCTCGTTTGAGGAGATCACCCTGCCCACCGAGCTGAATGACGACTACCGCTTCAATCCCGCCATCCAGCTGGACTACATGCGGTTCATGACGGATTCGACTGCGGAGTGCTTCATGAATGAGTACCGGGTGCTCAAAAGGTACAATCCGGAGATCCCGATCCAGACCAATATGTCGGGCTTCATCAAGAAGCTGGATCAGTTCACGCTGACGAAATGCCTGGATGTGGTCGGCTGGGACAACTACCCCTGGCCGCAGCATCCGCCGTATTTCATCGCGATGAAGCACGACATCATGCGCGGCCTCAAGGGCGGACAGTCCTTCGTGCTGACGGAGCAGTCACCCAATCAGCAGAACTGGCAGCCCTATAACAAGCTCAAGCGTCCCGGCGAGGTGCGTCTATTGAGCTATCAGGCGCTGGCGCACGGCGCGGATACGGTGCTGTTCTTCCAGATGCGCCAGTCCATCGCCGGTCAGGAGAAGTTCCACGGGGCGATCATCGGCCATGCGGGGCATGAGAATACCCGGGTGTTCCGCGAATCGGAAAAGCTGGGGCGTGAGCTGGAGCAGCTGGGGGATGTCTTCCTGCGGGGTCGCAGCCCGGCGAGGGTCGCCATACTCATGGACTGGAACAACTGGTGGGCGCTGGAATTGTCCAGCGGCCCGAACAAGGACATGGATTACCTGAACACGCTCTCCCGCTATTACCGTCCCTTCCATCAGCGCAACATCCCGGTGGATTTCGTCAATCCCGCAGCGGATACCGACTATTCCGGCTATGACCTTGTGGTTTCCCCCATGCTCTATATGACCAAGGCGGGTGTGGGCGAGCGTCTGACGGCGTATGTGCGCGACGGGGGGACGCTGGTGACGACGGTCATGTCCGGCCTGGTGGACGAAAACGACCGCTGCTGCTTTGGCGAATATCCGGGCAGACTGCGTGATGTGCTGGGCATCTGGGTGGAAGAGGTGGATGCCCTCATGCCGGAGGAGCGCAATCACATCCTCATGAACGGGACGCTCCCCCTGCCGCAGGAGCGCTATGCGTGCTCCTTCCTGTGCGACCTGCTCCACACCCGAACCGCCGAGGCGCTGGCGGTGTATGAGAGCGATTTCTATGCGGGCATGCCCTGCGTGACGGTCAACCGCTTCGGCCGGGGCAAGGCCTATTACATCGGCACGGAGCCGGAGGACGCTTTCCTGACCGACCTGATGGAGCACATCTGCCGCGAGACGGGTGTGACGGGTCTGTTCAGCGCCGATGCGGGGGTGGAGATCACGCGGCGTATCAGCGACAGGGGCACGACTGTCTTCGTCATCAACAACAACCCGACACCGGCATCGGTGGACTTCGGCGACAGCCGCCTGACGAACCTGTTCACCGGAGAAGCCGTGACCGGCGCGCTCACCGTCGCGGGGCGTGATGTCATCGTCTTCAAGCTCAGCGATTGATGTACCCGCATGCAGCAGGGAGGATTCCGCAATGGTCAGCATCAACAGGATCCTGATGGATCATCTGACGCATCCCGTGGGCGTGGAGGAAATGCCCGCCTTCAGCTGGAGCATCCTGTGCGACGAAAGCAATGTCGTCCAGCAGGCGTATCGGCTTCAGATCGCAGCGGATGCACTTTTCAGCCGACTGCTCCATGACAGCGGCCGGACGGACAGCGATGCCTCCGCCCATGTGACCGTCCGGGGCGTGACGCTGCGCCCGTGTACGGCTTATCATGTCCGCGTGCGCGTTTGGACGAACGCCGGTGAAAGCGACTGGTCAGCGCCTGCGTCCTTCGTGACGGGCATGGTGGATCACGCCTGGCAGGCGCGGTTCATCACCGCGGAAAATGCGGCTGACTGGAGCAACTCCAAGGGCACCTATCTGCGCAAGGCGTGGACCTGCGTCAAGCCTGTCAGGGAAGCCTGCATCTGCTCCACGGCCCTGGGGCTGTACCATCTGTTCATGAACGGTGCGCCCGTGGGCGACGACCAGATGTCACCCGGCTGGACGAGCTATCATCATCACCTGTGCTATCAGACCTATGATGTGACCCATCTTGTTCGCCACGGCGAAAACGTGATCGGCGCACATCTGGGCGCGGGGTGGTACAAGGGGATGATGGGCTTCATCTTCGAGCGCAACAGCTATGGCGATCGGACGGCGCTGCTGCTGCAAATGACCATCCGCTATACGGACGGCACGGAGGACGTGCTTGTGTCGGACGAAAGCTGGCTGGGCTGCGATTCCCCCGTGACCTTCTCGGAGATCTACGATGGCGAGCGCTGCGATGCACGTCTGGATCAACCCGGCTGGAATGCTCCCGGCTTCGTGCCGCCCCGGGGAACGCCCCGCATGGCGGATACGCCGGTGCACAGCCGACCGTCCGCGCCGCTCACGGATGCGGAAAAGGCCATGCAGCGTCAGGCGGCTGCGGAGTATCAGCCCGCGGATGCGCTGTGGCGCAGGGTGCAGATCGTGGATGCACCGCTGAGCGTGCTTGCACCCCAGCCGGGCTGTCGGGTCGGGATCACCGAGGAGCTCCCTGTCAGACAGGTTTTGCTGACACCCCAGGGGGACACGGTGCTGGATCTCGGCCAGAACATCACCGGCTGGCTTCGTTTCCGCGTGCATGGTCAGCCGGGTGATCTGGTGCACATCCGCTGCTTCGAGACGCTGGACGCGCAGGGCAATGCGTACTTTGCCAACCTGCGCACGGCCAAAGCCGAAGTGCGCTATATCTGCCGGGGCGATGGCGAGGAATGCTATCAGGAGCAATTCTCCTTCCAGGGCTTCCGCTATGCAAAGATCGAGGCGTGGCCGGGCGAAATTCGCGCGGAGGACTTCACCGGCTGTGTGGTGCATTCCCGGATGGAGCAAACGGGGGGCTTCTCCTGTTCCGAGCCGCTGCTGAACCGGCTGCAAAGCAATATCGACTGGAGTCTGCGCGGCAATTTCCTGGACATCCCCACCGACTGTCCCCAGCGCGACGAACGCATGGGCTGGACGGGTGACGCACAGATATTCAGCCGGACGGCCTGTTTCCTGCGCGGCGCGTATCCCTTTTTCCGCAAGTGGCTCAAGGATGTGGCCTTCGACCAGACCGAGGAGGGCGGCGTGCCCCATGTCGTGCCCAATCTGCTGCAATACCATCCCATCAGCGACTGGCTGCTGGGGCAGGGAACGGATTCCGCCGCGGCCTGGGCGGATGCAGCGGTCATCATCCCCTGGACGCTCTATCTGACCTATGGCGATCGGCGCATCCTGCTGGAGCAGTTCGACAGCATGAAGAAGTGGATCGACTTCATGCATGCCCATTCGGTGGATCACATCTGGAATTACAAGCTCCAGTTTGGCGACTGGGTCGCTCTGGACGCGGCGGAGGGCAGCTATTTCGGCGCGACACCCAATGAGCTGACCTGCACCGCCTATGCGGCCTATTCCACCTCGCTCTTTGTGAAGGTCTGCCGTGTGCTGGGCAAGGCGAGCCTGGCGGAGGAATATCAGCACCTGTACGAGCAGATCGCCGATGCCTTCCGCCGTGCGTTCCTGGATGAAAACGGCGTGATGACCGTGCAGACCCAGACGGCGCATATCGTGGCACTGTATTTCGGGCTGATCCCGGAGACGGGGAAAGCGGGGACGGTCGCCGGGCTGAAGCGGCTGCTGGATCAGGCGGGGGGACATCTGCTCACGGGCTTTGTGGGAACGCCCTATTTCTGCCATGCGCTGAGTCAGAACGGCTGCAAGGACGAGGCGTATGCCCTGCTGCTCAAGGAGGACTTCCCATCCTGGCTGTATCAGGTCAAGACCGGCGCGACCACCATCTGGGAGCATTGGGACGGCATCAGACCCGACGGCACGATGTGGAGTCCGGATATGAACTCCTTCAACCATTATGCCTACGGGGCGATCGGTGAATGGCTCTACCGCGTGGTGGCGGGCATCGGGATCGACGAGGCCGCCCCGGGCTATAAGCATGTGATATTTGCGCCCCAGACCGGCGGCGGACTGACGCAGGTGTCCGCCCATTATGACAGCCATTACGGCACCGTAGCCGTCCGCTGGGAAAAGGCGGACGATACGGTTCTCCTGACGGTCGATGTGCCTGTCAACACCAGCGCCACCATCGTGCTGGAGGACGGTGCGGACGCGCCGGTCAGTCTGCTGCCCTTCACGTCGAACGCCCAGGGACGCTGGGAAGCGTCCGCCGGTTCAGGCCGATGGTGCGTCCGCTATACACTGTAATACAAAAGGAGGATTCTCCATGGCCACCATCAGAATTGGTTTTGCTCCCACCCGAAGAAGCATTTTCAGTGCCCCCGCAGCGGTTTCGTATGCGAACCTGACCCGCGCCAAGCTCCGCGAATTGCAGGTGGACCTTGTCGACATTGACGACATCAACCGGGAAGGCCTGCTCTATGATGACGGTGATCTGCCCCGGATCATCGACAAGTTCCGGGCCGCAGGGGTGGACGGCCTGTTCCTGCCGCACTGCAATTTCGGCACGGAGTACGTCTGCGCCCGACTGGCGAAGGCGCTGAATGTGCCCGTGCTGCTGTGGGGGCCACGCGACGAGCGCCCCGACAAGGACGGCATCCGCCTGCGTGACAGTCAGTGCGGCCTTTTCGCCACGGGCAAGGTGCTGCGCCGCTTCCGCGTGCCCTTCACCTATCTGACCAACTGCGAGCTGGATGCTCCGGCCTTCGCCAATGGCCTGCGCAATTTCAAGGCCATCTGCAATGTGGTGAAGACCTTCCGCCGCACGCGCATCCTGCAAATCGGCCCTCGTCCCTTTGATTTCTGGAGCACCATGTGCAATGAGGGCGAGCTGCTGGAGAGGTTCGGCATCCAGCTGTCCCCCGTGCCGCTGCCCGAGCTGTATGCGGAGATGAAGCGCCAGCAGGCTGATCCGGCAGCGATTGCCGAGGTGGTGGACTACTGCCACGACCGGATGACCTGCTGCATCAGCGATGCATACCTGGCGCGTGTGGCGGCGCTGAAGCTGGCCATGCAGCGCCTTGCGGGGAAGTATGGCTGCAATGCCATCGCCCTGCAATGCTGGAATGCCTTGCAGGACGAGATCGGCATCATGCCCTGTGCGGCCAACTCCCTTCTGAATGAGGAAGGCCTTCCCGTGGTCTGCGAGACGGACATCCACGGTGCGATCACCGCGCTGATGGCTGAGGCGGCTGGCATGGACGAAGCCCGTTCCTTCTTTGCGGACTGGACGGTTCGTCATCCGGATAACGACAATGGAGAGCTGCTCCAGCATTGCGGCCCATGGCCGATCTCCGTCGCCCGTGAGAAGCCTACCATCTGCGTGCCGGTGGCCTTCCCGCAGAATGGGGCGGTATCCGCCGAGGCGAAGCATGGCGAGATGACCCTGTGCCGCTTTGACGGTGACAATGGGGAATACTCGCTGCTTCTGGGACATGCCAGGGGGATCGACGGCCCGTACACCAAGGGCACCTATGTCTGGGTGGAGGTGGCGGACTGGAAGCGCCTGGAGAACAAGCTCGTCACCGGGCCGTATATCCACCATTGCGTGGGCATCCACAAGGATGTGGTGCCTGTGCTCTACGAGGCCTGCAAATACCTGGGGATCAAGCCTGATCTCTACGATCCCGTCGAGGCGGAAGTGCAGGCGGCGATCTACGATCCGCAGAGGTGAGGCGAACGATGGAAAACCTGACTGCAAAGGCGTACCGGTTGCGTCAGCATGTGCTGGACATCGTCATGGCCGGCAAGGGCGGGCACATCGGTGGTGACATGAGCGTCATCGACATCCTTGTCACGCTGTATTTCGACCAGATGAACATCTCCCCGGAGAACATGGACGACCCGAACCGCGACCTGTTCGTGCTCAGCAAGGGGCATTCGGTGGAGGCCTACTATGCGGTTCTGGCGGAGAAGGGCTTCTTCCCCTACGAAGAGGTGCTGGAGCGATTCTCCCGGCTGGGTTCGCCCTACATCGGTCATCCCAACAACAAGCTGCCGGGCATCGAGATGAATTCCGGCTCACTGGGGCATGGTCTGCCGGTGTGCATCGGCATGGCGCTGGCGAACCGCATGGATGGCCGCGTCAACCGGGTCTATACCGTCATGGGTGACGGCGAACTGGCGGAGGGCTCTGTGTGGGAGGGCGCGATGGCGGCAGGGCACTATGGGCTGGACAACCTCTGCGCCGTCATCGACCGGAATCGACTGCAAATTTCCGGCTGCACGGAGGATGTGATGGCACAGGACAGCCAGGAGGAACGCTGGCGCAGCTTCGGCTGGCATGTCATCACGGTCGATGGCAACAGCATCCCGGCGCTGCAAGCAGCCTTTGCGTCCGCCCGGGCCACGAAGGGCAAGCCCACCGTCATCATCGCCAGCACGGTGAAGGGCTGCGGTTCTCCCCTGATGGAGAATCAGGCGGACTGGCATCACCGAGTGCCCACGGCTGAGGAATATGCCATCATCAAGGCCGATCTGGCGGCAAGAAGGGAGGCGGCACTGCATGAATCAGATCCCCAACCGACAGGCGATCTGCGATGTGCTGATGGAGAAGGCTGCTGACGACCGGGACATCGTCGTCCTGTGCAGCGATTCCCGCGGCAGTGCATCGCTGACCCCCTTTGCCAGGGCGTATCCGGCGCAGTTCATCGAGACCGGCATCGCCGAGCAGAATCTGGTCAGCATCGCCGCCGGCCTGGCCAAATGCGGCAAGAAGGCGTTCGCCGCGTCACCGGCCTGCTTCCTGTCCACGCGCAGCTATGAGCAGTGCAAGGTGGACTGTGCGTACTCCGACACCAATGTGAAGCTGATCGGCATTTCCGGCGGCGTGAGCTACGGTGCACTGGGCATGAGCCACCATTCCGCGCAGGACATTGCCGCCATGTCCGCCATTCCCAACATGCGCGTGTATCTGCCCAGCGACCGTCATCAGACGCGCAGGCTGATGGAGCATCTGCTGGAGGATCGGAAGCCCGCCTATATCCGCGTCGGCCGCAATCCGGTGGAGGACATTTACACGGCGGATACGCCCTTTGTGATGGACAGAGCCACCGTGCTCCGGGAGGGCACGGATGTGACCCTCATCGCCTGCGGTGAGATGGTGCATCCCGCCAGGATCGCCGGTGAAAGGCTTGCGGCGGAGGGCATTTCCGCCACGGTGCTGGATATGTACTGCGTCAAGCCGCTGGACGCCGCGGCGGTCATCCATGCGGCGGAGAACACGCGGCTCGTCGTCACCATCGAGGAGCATGCGCCCCGGGGCGGCCTGGGTGCGGCGGTCGCGCAGGTCATCGGGGCGAACTGTCCGCGTCGCCTGTGCTGCATGTCCCTGCCGGATGCGCCCGTCATCACCGGAACATCCCGGGAGGTGTTTGACCATTACGGCCTGAATGCGGACGGCATCGTCCGTCAGGTGAAGGAATGCCTTGCAAAGTGAGGGATGCACATGGCTGACTACATTCTCGGCATCGACCAGAGCACCCAGGGCACCAAGGTCATGCTGTTTGACGCGCAGGGCCGCATGACGCTGCGGGTGGACAAGTCGCACACGCAGCATGTGGATGCACGCGGCTATGTGGAGCACGACCCGGAGGAGATCTACGCCAACCTGATCGCACTGGTGAAGCGGCTGGTGGCTGAATCGGGCGTGCGGGCGGCGGACATCCGCGCCGTGGGCATCAGCAACCAGCGTGAAACGGCGCTGGCCTGGGATCGCAGCGGCAAGCCCCTGTACAACGCCATCGTGTGGCAATGCGCCAGGGGGGCGGCCATCTGTGACCGCATTGCACAGCAGGGGCATGCGGATATGCTTCGCCGACGCACGGGCTTGCGGCTCTCGCCGTATTTCTCTGCGGCCAAGCTGGCATGGATCATGGAGAATGTCCACGGCGTGAAGGCTGCCGCACGCCGCGGTGAGGTCTTATGCGGCACGATGGACAGCTATCTTGTCCATCGGCTGACCGGCGGACGGGAATTCCGCACCGACTATTCCAATGCCTCCCGGACGCAGCTGTTCAACATCGCGGCGCTGCGCTGGGATGAAGACCTGCTGGAGCTTTTCGGCATTCCGCGCTGCTGCATGGCACAGCTGACGGATTCCGACGGCGTGTTTGGCCATACCGACTTTGAGGGCGTGCTGCCCGTGAAGATACCGATCCATGGCGTGCTGGGGGATTCCCACGGCGCACTGCTGGGTCAGGGCTGCCTGGAGCGCGGCATGATGAAGACCACCTATGGAACAGGCTCTTCCATCATGATGAACATCGGTGACGCGCCGATCTTCTCCGAGCGGGGCATCGTGACCTCCCTTGCGTGGAAGCTGCGCGGACGGGTACAGTATGTCCTGGAGGGCAATGTCAATTATACGGGTGCGATCATCTCCTGGCTGAAAAACGATCTGGGACTGCTGACGAGCGCGGGGGAATCGGAAACGGTGGCGCGTCAGGCCAATCCGCAGGATCAGACCTGCCTTGTGCCGGCATTTTCGGGGCTGGGCGCACCCTATTGGCGCAGTGATGCTTCCGCCGCCTTCGTGGGCATGAGCCGCACGACGGGTCGGGCTGAGCTGGTGAAGGCGGGGCTGGAGGCGATTGCCTATCAGATCACGGAGATCGTCAGGCTGATGCAGCAGGAAGCCGCTGTTGAACAGGTCGAGCTGCGCGTGGATGGCGGTCCGACCCGCAACCGATGGCTGATGCAGTTCCAAAGCGACATGCTGTCCAGCCCCGTGATGGTCTCCGCGACGGAGGAATTGTCCGCCATGGGCGCGGCATACGCGGCGGGGCTGGGTGCGGGGCTGTACACGGAGGACGTGTTCACCCGCAGCCGCTATGAACGGTTCGCACCTGCGATGGCGGAAGACCTCCGCAAACGGAAATACGATGGCTGGAAGGCAGCAGTCCGGACGATCCTGTCCACATGAAGGGAGGTATCCTCATGCCCTGTGTCAGCGCCGCGGCGATGCTGCAAGACGCGCAGAAGGGCCGCTATGCCGTTGCGCAGATCAACATCAGCAACCTGGAATCCATCCGCACCCTGGTCAATGCCGCACAGGAGGTGAAAGCCCCGCTGATCCTGGGCGTGTCGATGGGGGCTGCGGGGCAGTTGGGCGGCTACAGAACCATCGCGGACGTGGTCGGGAGCATCCTGGACTTCGATCACATCTGCGTCCCGGTATGCCTCCATGCCGATCACAGCGCGTATGACGCGGCACTGGCAGCGCTGCACGCCGGCTTCACCTCGGTGATGTTTGACGGCAGCCGTCTGCCGATCGGGGAGAATCTTCGCCTGACGGGTGAGCTCGCGGCGCTCTGTCATGCGCGGGGCGTGTCGCTGGAGGCCGAGGTCGGTGCGGTGGCGGGGCATGAAGACGGCGGCGCGGCGGACGGCGAATTGGCCGATCCGGATGAATGCGCGCGCATGGCGGCGACCGGCGTGGATATGCTGGCCGCAGGGATCGGCAATAGGCACGGTGCGTATCCGCCGGATTGGAAGGGGCTGAACTTCCCCCTGCTGGAGACCATCCGGCAGGCAGTGGGTCATGTCCCCCTGGTGCTGCATGGCGGATCGGGAATCGCGGCGGATGACATTCGCCGTGTCATCGGCATGGGGGTGTGCAAGATCAACGTCAACGCCGAGTGCAGAGCCGCCTTCGCCCGGGCGACACGCCGGTTCATCCTGGACGAGCAGGACATTGCGGATACCGGCAATATGCAGCTCATCACCATGCAGCCGGGTCTGGCTGCGGTCAGGCAGGTGAGCATGGACAAGATGCGGCTTTTCGGCTGCATCGGAAAAGCGGGAGGAGACAAAGCATGAAGGCAGCCCTGGTCTATACAAGCACCACCCCTGAGCTGATCGAGCTGGTGGAGCGCGAGGTACGCGCCGCACTGGGCAGTGAGGCCGAGCTCATCAGCATGCAGGATGCCAGCATTCTGGCGGAGATCCGTCAAGCCGGTCATGTCACGCCCGGAGCGGCTGCACGGCTGATGGGGATGTACACCAGCGCCGTGATGCAGGGTGCGGATGCGATTTTGAATATCTGTTCCTCCGTGGGTGAGGCGGCGGACGCCTTCCAGCCCGCAGCGGCCTATATCGGTGTGCCGGTGGTGCGCGTGGATGAGGACATGTGCCGTGAAGCCGTCCGCAAGGGCATGCGCATCGGCGTGCTGGCGACCCTCCCCACCACCCTGGAGCCCACCAAGGGCACGCTTCGCCGTGCAGCCCGTGCCATGGGGAAGCAGGTGCAGCTGACGGACGGCCTGGTCGATGCCTTCGGGCTGGATCAGACGCAGTTCCGGCAGCGCCTGATCGCGGCGGCCAAGTCGATCTGTGCGCAGGTGGATGTGATCGTGCTGGCGCAGGGCTCCATGGCCTATGTGGAGCAGGACATCGAGGCGGCCTGCGGCATTCCGACGCTGTCCAGCCCCCGGTTTGGCGCTGCCGCCCTCAGAAGGGCGCTGCAAGAGAAAGGGTGCATCGTATGATCGCTGATACCTCCCGTTCCCCGTATGCAAAGGCAGCGGGCGTGCCCTTCCGGGATGTCAGATGGACATCCGGCCTGTATCGGGAACGCTTTGATACCGTCGCCGCCGTGACCGTCCCCCATTTGCAGCACATGCTTGAGGACAGGACGATCAGCCATGTGGTGGAGAACTTCCGCATCGCCGCGGGTGAGGCGGAGGGGGACTTCTCCGGCACGGTGTTTGGTGACGGTGATTTCTACAAGTGGTTCGAATCCGCCGTATACACCGCCGTGCGGTGCGGGAATGAGCAGCTGCTGGAGCAGCTGGAGGACTACATCGCCCTCTTTGGACGGGCGCAGCTGGCGGACGGCTATCTTTCCACCAAGCAGATCATCGGCGAAAAGCAGGGCAATGGCCTCCAGCGTCAGGGGGACATCAATGACTTTGAGGTGTACAACATGGGGCACATGTTCACCTCCGCCTGTCTGTATTACCGCCTGACGGGTCGGGACAGCTTCCTGCGGGTGGCGGAGCGTGCCGCCGGATACCTCAAGGCGCTGTATGAGGAGGCCACGCGCACGGGCGAGGTCAAGACCGCCGTGTGTCCATCTCATTATATGGGTCTGGTCGAGCTCTACCGCACCACGGGCAACAGGGCCTATCTGGATCTGGCGCATCTGTCCGTGGCGCTGCGCGATTCGGTCCGGAATGGCCTGGATGACAATCAGGATCGTCTGCCGCTCAGGCAGCACCGCAAGATCGTCGGTCATGCCGTGCGCGCCAACTACCTGTATGCGGGTGTGGCTGACCTCTACATGGAGGAGGGCGACCCCGAATACCGCGAGGTGCTGGAGAGCGTCTGGCATCACCTGGTCACCCGGAAGATGTACATCACCGGGGGCTGCGGTGCGCTGTACAATGGCGCATCGCCCTACGGCAACTTCTTCGAGCATCAGCTGGTGCATCAGGCCTATGGGTATGAGTATCAGCTGCCCAATGTGACCGCCTACAATGAGACCTGTGCCTCCCTGGGGGGCATGTTCTGGGCATGGCGTATGTTCCTGATCGACCCGAAGGCGGAGTACATGGACATGCTGGAGCGTATGCTGCTCAATGTGAACATGGCGGGGATGAGCCTGGATGGGCGCAGGTTCTTCTACGAGAACATGCTGCAAAGGGCGAAGGAGCTGCCCTATGAGCTGGTCTGGGGGCAGACGCGCACGGAGTACATCATGAGCTACTGCTGTCCGCCGAATCTGGCGCGAACGCTGGCGCAGACCTCCGAGTACGCCTACGCCGTGGATGGGGATGGCGTGTGGACGGGTCTCTACGGCGCGAACGAGGCTTCCTTCACACTGAAAAACGGTGCTGCCTTCCGCCTGACGCAGCAAACGGCTTATCCCTATGACGGGCGCATCACCTTCGCCGTCAGCCAAAGCAATGGCGTTCCCTTCCGGCTGCATCTGCGCGTTCCCGCCTGGGCAGAGGGGGCGGAACTCACCGTCCGGGGCGAGAATCGCAGACTGCCCTGCGGGGCATACACCGTGATCGACGTGACGCAGCCGGCGGATTTCACCTGTGTGCTGGAGCTGCACATGCAGCCCCGTTTGACCGTGGGACATGGCCTCATCGAGGAGGATCGGAATCAGGCCTGCGTCGAGGTCGGCCCGCTGGTCTACTGCATCGAGACGGCTGATGTGCCCTCCGCCGTGCGCCTGCATGATCTGCTGCTGCCGCTCTCGCCGGATTTCCACCGGACGCAGGTGGAGATCGATGGCCGCAGCATCCCGGCACTGGAGACCACCCTGCTCTGTCAGCAGATGGATGAAAAGCAGCGCGAGCGGCTGTACCGCACCTTCGGGGGCGTACCGCTTCGACCCTGCCGGGTGCGGCTGATCCCGTATTTTGCCTGGGACAACCGCGGAATGGGCGAAATGCTGGTGTGGCTGCCGCTGGCGTGGCGCGAATTGGAATAGGAGGGGCTTATGGAAACCGGTTTGACCCCCTTGCATGCCGGACAGGCCTTTGCCGAATGTGAGGCGCTCTGGCAGCGGACGGACGCTCGCGAGACCATCCGCCGGCTGTTCGAGCAAGCCTATGCCGACTTCAGCGCCCGTGTGATGGTGCTGGATGACGACCCCACCGGCGTGCAGACCGTCCACGACATTACCGTCCTGACCGCCTGGGATGTGGAGACGCTGACCGATGTCCTTTCCGGCGGGGAGAAGCTGTTTTTTGTGCTGACCAATTCCCGCAGCTTTTCGGCGGAAAGGACGGCTCATGTCCATCGGGAGATCGCCCGGAATGCCGCGCAGGCCGCCCGGAATGCCGGTGTGGAGCTGCTCATCATCTCCCGGGGCGATTCCACCCTGCGCGGACATTATCCCCTGGAGACCCAGGTGCTGCGCGAAGCCCTGGAGGACGAGGGCTGGCCTGCCTTTTCCGGGGAAGTGCTCTGCCCGTTTTTCAGGGAGGGCGGACGCTTCACCATCGGCGGCGTGCACTATGTCAGGGAAGGGGAGCACCTGATCCCGGCCGCGCAGACGGAATTCGCCCGGGACAGGACCTTCGGCTATGGGCATTCCGACCTGGCGGGATACCTCCGGGAGAAATCGGGGGATCGGGTCAGCGCGGAGCAGATCGTCCGCATCACCCTGCGGGACATGCGCGGCCTGCACCTGGATGCCATCGTGCAGAAGCTCCTGCACATGCCGGGATACCACTATATCGTTGCCGACGCGACCGAAGAGGCGGACGTTCAGGCGCTGGCGATCGTGCTGATGCGGCTGATGAAACGCGGCAGGCATTATCTGATCCGCAGTGCCGCAGCCGTGCCGAAGGTCTTCGGGCATGTGGCGGATCGTCCGCTGCTCAGCCGGGAGGAGATGAATGACGCGGACAGCACCGTGGGCGGTCTGGTGCTGGTGGGCTCACATGTGCAGAAGACCACCGATCAGCTGAACTGTCTGCGGGAGTCTGCCGTGCCGCTGACCTTTATCGAGTTCCATGTGGACGGCTGGCAGACCCCGGATGGGCTGGCCGATGAGACCCGCCGCGCCGTCGCCCTTGCGGAGGCGGCCATGCGCGATGGCCGAACCGCAGTGGTGTACACCAGCCGTCAGCCTGTTCTGCCGCAGGATGCGTCCCCCGAGGAGCTGCTGGCGATCTCCGTCCGCATTTCCGAGGCGCTCACGAATGTGGTGGGTACGCTTTCCTTCCGGCCGCGCTTCCTGATCGCCAAGGGCGGCATCACCTCCAGTGACGTGGGGACAAAGGCGCTGCGGGTGAAGCGGGCGCGGGTGCTGGGTCAGGCGCAGCCGGGCATCCCCGTGTGGCAGACGGGCGCGGAAAGCCTGTTTCCCGGTCTGTCCTACATCATTTTCCCCGGAAATGTGGGCAGTGCATCCACCCTGCGGAGCATTGTGGAAGCGCTGTCCTGATCGGAAGAGGAGGTGCCACCATGGCAAGAAAGGTCATCATATCCCTCGCGCCGGTGAAGGCCGGAACGCCCATTGACAAGGTCGCCCTGGCGGAGGACGTCCGCCTGTGCGTGGAAAAGGGGGCGGGCATGTGCCATCTGCATTGCCGGCTGCCCGATGGGACGCTGACGCCGGACATCACCGATTTCGTCGCCACCTTTGAGGAGATCCTGTCCCGGACGGATGTGCTGGTGCAGGCTTCTACCGGCGGCGTTTCCGGCATGACCATCCGGGAACGCTGCAACCCGCTGGATTACTGGCGTGTGGAGAGTGCCTCCCTCAACGGCGGAAGCACCAACCTGAACGGTGCGGTGTACGTCAACACCGATGCGGACATCGCGTACTGCGCCAGGAGCGCCTACGAAAGGGGGATCATCCCGGAGGTCGAGGTGTTCGACATCGGCATGATCTGCAACATCGAGCGCGATGCGCGTCAGCAGCCTTATCGCAGGCCGATCTTCTACAATCTGGTGTTCGGGCACAGGGGCGGCATGCAGCCGGATATGACCTGTCTTCAGGCATTCCGTTCCGCCGTGCCGCCGGATGCGAAATGGGGCGTGACCCATTACGGGCGGGACAACTGGGAGTTCCTTGCTGCTGCCATCGCCATGGGCGCGAGTGTGGTGCGCATCGGCTTTGAGGACAGCGACTATCTGGCTGACGGCGTGCGGGCGCAGCAGAATCATCAGCTGGTGGAACGGCTGACGCAGCTCATACACGCCATGGGTCTGGAGACGGCCACGCCCGATGAGGCACGGCGGATGCTGGGGACGCTTCTGCGCCGACGCTGATGCAGCATTGTCCCCCGCATCAAAAGAGCCACCTCGCGTTGCAGCGAAGTGGCTTTTCGTGTATGGGGGATCAGGGCTGCTTGCCGATGTAGGCCAGGATGCCGCCGTCCACATAGAGGATGTGGCCGTTGACGAAGTTGGATGCATCGGAGGCCAGGAAGACGGCGGGGCCGCCCAGGTCATCGGGATCGCCCCAGCGCTCGGCAGGGGTCTTGGCGATGATAAACTGGTCGAAGGGGTGACGGCTGCCATCGGGCTGCGTCTCGCGCAGGGGCGCGGTCTGGGGCGTGGCGATGTAGCCCGGGCCGATGCCGTTGCACTGGATGTTCAGGTGACCGTATTCGGCGCAGATGTTCTTGGTGAGCATCTTGAGGCCGCCCTTGGCCGCGGCGTAGGCGGAGACCGTCTCACGACCCAGCTCGGACATCATGGAGCAGATGTTGATGATCTTGCCGTGACCCTTCCTGGCCATGGACGGGATGACGGCCTTGGCGCAGATGAAGGGTGCGTTCAGGTCGACGTCCACCACCTGACTGAAGTCCGCCGAGCTCATCTCGCACATGGGGATGCGCTTGATGATGCCGGCGTAGTTGACCAGAATGTCG
>CAZJOA010000019.1:0-25107 GCA_964547515.1 uncultured Faecalibacterium sp. | reverse complement strand
GACGCTCCCGCCGAGGAGAATCCGGCTGAATAACTCCCCATGCGCTGCTGAAAGGCGGCGCATTTTTGATTCTTTTGCATTTTCCAGAGAATTGTTACAACTGGGCGTGACATCTCCTGCGGAATGTGATACAATGCAAAATGAATCCATCGGTGTATGAGGAGGAACATTCATGAGGCTCAGACGGTTTGCGGCAGTGCTCGTCATCCTGTGTATGGCGGCATGCATGTTTTCAGCGGTTCAGGCGGAATCGGAGGACAATGTCCCCGTGCTCAGCGCACCCCTGCGCCGTGTCACCGCCCCCAAGGACGGCATGGTGCGCGTGTGGCTATCGTCCCTGGGGACGGTCAGCCAGCTGAATGTGACGGTCACGGGCAATTATTCCGTCAACGGCAACACCGCCATGTCCCTGTCCACGGGCGATCAGGTGGTCGTCACCTTCGATGCCGCCACGGGCAATATGACCATGAGCATGAAGGGCAAGACCTACGCCGTGGGACAGGAGCTGCGTCTGCGCCGCCATCAGGCCACGGGGGAGAGCGCGGTCTCCATCGCTCAGGCGAAGCGTCCGGGCAATCTCTACCCCGGTGATCTCCAGCTCCTCGCGGTGAAGGAGGGCGATGCCTATCGCCTCTATCCCATCGTGCATGTCTATCTGGAGTATTACCTCTATGGCGTCGTCCCGTATGAGATGAGCTCGTCCTGGCCCATCGAGGCGCTGAAGGCGCAGGCCGTCGCGGCGCGCACCTATACCCTGCGCAAGCTGGACGCACGCTCCGCCTACCGGTATGACATGACGGACACCGCGTCCGACCAGGTGTACTATGGCTATACCGGCAGCACGAACAATGCCACCCTCGCGGTGGATGCCACCAAGGGCATTGTCGCCATGAATGACGGCGTGCTGACCGGCACTTACTACACCGCGTCCAATGGCGGACAGACCGAGGCGGTCAAGAACGCCTGGGGCGGCACGGGGTACGCCTATCTGGGTGTCAAGAACGACCCCTTTGACGCGGCGAATCCCTCCAGCATCCGCCGGAAGCTGACCATCTACAGCGATTTTGACCACACCAGCCAGAATACCGCGCTGACGCAGCTCCTCAGCGCTGCCGTCCAGGCGGAACTGGGTGCGACGGCGGTCATCCAGACCATTGACAGCGTCACCCCCCATACGCCCAAGTACGCCGCGCCGAGCCGCCTGTATACGAAGATGGACTTCGGCGTGACGGCCACGGTCAATGGCGTGATCCGGAAGACAACGCTGTCCTTCGGCATCTTCGACGATCTGGAAACGCCCCTGGGCATGAACCTCAACAGCACCACCAGGAACGAGCTGTGGACGGCGGAGAAGGTCGACAGCGGCTACCTTGTCACCGTGGGGCGCTGGGGACATGGCATCGGCATGAGCCAGCGCGGTGCACAGCGCATGGCTCAGCTGGGCTATACCTATGACCAGATCCTCGGCTTCTACTATGAGGGCTGCGAGCGCGTGCAGTATACCTTCACGCACACCATCCTCTCCGCCGGGAGCAGCAGCGAGCTGGTTTCCACCGAAGCCCCGGCGACCATCAGCCCCGGCAAGCCGGATCAGGCCACCGTGTCCCTGGTGGACGCGAACGACACCGCGCCGCTGCGCTATGTCGCCAGCGAAACGGGCAAGCTGCTCACGGGCATCCCCAATGGCGCGGGCGTGACCGTCCTGGCCAAGCGCGGGGACTGGACACTGGTGAAGTACGGCGAGATCAACGGCTATCTGCCGACAAATCTGCTGATCTTCAGCGGCACGCCGCCCACGGCGACCACGGAAAAGCCCACGCAGATCAACATCTGGGGCACGGTCACGGGGACGAATGCGCTGAACTTCCGCGTCGGTGCGGGGTATGACTACGCTGTTCAGGCGGAGCTGCCGTCCGGCACGGTGCTGTGCATCCTGGGCACTTCGGGCGAATGGGTCAAGGCGCAGCATGGCAGTATGGTCGGCTATGTTTCCCCCGATTATCTGACGATGCACAGCAGCTATCCCGGATCGGCCGGCGGGAAGAACACGGCGATGGTGTCCCTGGCGGACGGCAGTGCCTATGCCACGGTGCTGGCCAGCCCGTCCATGGAGGCGGCGGCGCTCCGTCAGCTGGCTTACGGCACACAGGTGACTGTCCTGAGCAACGACGGCACATGGTGTCAGGTCAGCGTGTCCGGCGTGACGGGCTATGTGCTGACCAGTCAGCTGGACTTTGACGCAAAGGCCACGGTCACGACGTCCCCCACGGGCAGCGCTTCGCCGTCGCCCTCGACGTCCCCCTCTGCGTCCCCCGCACCCACGGGCATCACCGCCTGGGTCATGGGGACGGTCAACTACGTCAACCTGCGCGAAACGGCCAGCAGCGAGGGCAAGATCATCACCACCATCCCCAGCGGCGATGAGCTGAGCGTGCTGGAGAAGGGCGGCACATGGTCGTATATCCTCCACGGCAGCGTGAAGGGCTATGTGCTCTCCAAGCACCTGACCTATTCCGAGCCGCTCCCGGCCATCGGCGTGATGTACATCAACACCGTGAAGGATCCGCTGGCGCTGCGCGATCAGCCGACCACCAGCGGCAGCAAGGTGCTGACCCGCATCCCCAAGGGGACGGCGGTCATGCTGCTGGAGAACCTGGGGGACTGGTGCCGCGTGCAGCATGATGCCTATGTGGGCTATTGCTCCGCCGCTTATCTCAGCCGCAGCAAGCCCACGGCCAACGATGTGGACGGCACGCCCCTCTATGACGCGACGCTGACGACGGTCGTCGGCTGGACGGGCACTGTCCAGACGGCTGACAGAACCGAGCTGACCCTCTACAAGTGGTGCTCCATTGACGCACCCGAGGTCAAGGACGTTCCCTATGCCGCCACCCTCACCGTGCAGCAGCGCGGCGACATCTGGTGCAAGGTCGTATACAAAGGAGTAACGGGCTATTGCTTGAGCAGCGATTTGATCTTCCATGCCCCGGCGAACTGATGCTTCCCGGGGAGCGGCTGGATGACCTCCAGCTGGCCGGGCTGCACATCCTCCAGAAGGAAAGGGGCTTCCGCTATGGCATGGATGCCGTCCTTCTGGCGGATTTCGCCCGGATCGACCCCAGGGCGCATGTCGCCGATTTCGGCACGGGCACGGGCATCCTGCCGCTTCTTCTCGCCGGGCGCGGGAAGGGGAGTGCCTTCGATGCCTTCGAGCTGCAAACCGACATGGCGGACATGGCAAAGCGCTCCGTGCAGCTCAACGGTCTGACGGAGCGCATCACCGTCCATGCCCTGCCGGTGGAACAGGCGGATGACGTCCTTGCCCGCGGCGCGGTGGATGCCATCGTGTGCAATCCGCCCTATGGCGTGGCGGGGACGACCCTGCTGAACCCGAATGCGGCGCTGTCCACCGCGCGTCATCAGGGGGAGAACGGTCTGGCGGACTGGTTTCGCATGGCGCATCGGCTCTTGCGGGGCAAGGGGCGCTTCCACATGATCTACCCCGCCTCGCGCATGCTGGAGGCCATGACGGCACTGTCCGCAGCGCATTTAGAGCCCAAGCGCTTCCGGCTGATCTACCCTTCGGCGGACAAGCCTGCGAATCTGGTGCTCATCGAGGCCGTGAAGGACGCGCGTCCCATGCTCCACCCCGAGCCGCCGCTGATCGTCTATCAGCCGGACGGCAGCATGACCGATGAGCTGCGGCGCATCTACCATTTCACGGATTGAGCCGCGCGATGCAGAAATTCAGCACCGCCGCGAAGGTCAGCCACACCTGATAGGGCACGAGCAGCCATCCGGCGACGCGGCTCTCCCGGAAAAACTGGTACAGCATGATGCCCGCGAGCATCCACAGCAGCACCAGCCAGAAGAACGCCAGCCCGAGGGTTTGCTGCACGAAGAAGAGCACCGGCCAGAGCAGGTTGACCGCGAATTGGGCGATGTACAGCCCGAGCAGGATGAACCGGTCGCGTCCCCTTTCGCGCAGGACGAACCACATCGCCGCCGCCATGGCCGCGTAGAGCAGCGTCCACGCGATGGGAAAGACCCATCCGGGCGGGGCGAAGGCGGGAAGCGTCAGCCCCTCGTAAAACGATGATTCCTTCTGGGTCAGGAAGCCAACGAGTCCTCCTGCACCCAGCGTTGCAGCCTCAAGGACGATCAGCGATCGCCAAGAGGCTCTTTTGCTTTCTTCCGACATGCGCATCACCTCCCGAAGAGCATATGCCGAACGGGAAAAGCGCATTCAGCCAGCTTTTTCAAGCAAAATCGCGGGATTCTCGCATTCCGAGAGAGATTTCTCCGCCTGTGGGGTGGCATTCTCTCTCCCGAAACGGTAGAATCATCCTGCACACGGTGCAGAAAGGAAGGTTGTCCATGGAAAAGAAGACCATCGGCGCGTTCATCGCCGCCCTGCGCAAGGCCAATGGCATGACCCAGCGCGAACTCGCCGAACAGCTGAATGTGTCCGACAAGACCGTGTCCCGATGGGAGCGGGATGACGGTGCGCCCGACCTGTCCCTGATCCCGGTCATTGCGGAATTGTTCGGCGTGACCTGCGACGAGCTGCTGCGCGGGGAGCGCAAGTCCCCCGAGGAGCGCAGCGAACCGGCGGCGGAGCGCGTCACCGCGCGGGGCGAGAAGTCCCTGCGGAATCTGCTGTCCGCATCGCAGCAGCGCTTCCGCATGCAGAGCCTGATCGCCGCCTGCGTGGCATTGGCCGGACTCATCGTCGCGCTGATCGCCAATCAGGGCTGCAATCGCGCATATATCGGCTTCTTCATCGCGCTGGCGCTCAGCCTGGCCGGCGCTGTCGTCCAGTTCATCTTCACCGATCGCGCGTGGCATGTCGTCCCGGAGGAAATGGAGGACGATCCGCGCTGCAAGACCTATCGCTGGCAGATCGTGCGGATCACCCTGGCGGTGCTGGGCGTGTGCATCGGCGTGCTGACCTTCTGCGTGCCGCTGATCGGTGTGGGCAATGCGTATGTCGGCCTCCTGGGGCGGAACTGGTTTCGCATCGGCGGCGTGTTGATGCTTATCGTGCTGGCGGTCTGGTGCGTCATCGGGCTGATCGTCCGCCATCGGATGTTCCGCAAGGGGCTGCTGATCCTGTCTGAACAGGGCACGGCGAACTACCGCGAGAATGTCCGCCTGATGCGCAAGGCCTGCCTGTGCGCAGGGATTCTCCTGATGGTGACAGGCGTGACGCAGCTCGTTTGCAGCATCGCGTTTTCGCCGGAGAACACCGCAGAGGCCATCGTCTTTGAGGATTACGACAGCTTTGTGGCCTACATGGAGCAGCCCTGGGGAGAGGCGCATTACGGCAATGCTGTTTATGCGATCGGGGAGGACGGCGAGGTGTCCGTCGATCCCGAGGCATTCAAGCATACCCTTCGCCTCAGGGACGGCACGGTCGCCGTGGAATATGTCCAGCGCAACTGGGCGGTTCACCATATTCAGTATCAGGAGCAGGACGGCTCGCTCCTGCCCATCCGCGTCATCACCAATCAGGCGTATTGGGCGGCAAACAGCCGCGGCAACCTGATGAATGCCGTGTTCGTCCTCATCTACGCGATGGAGATCACGGGCTGCGCGGTCTTCTATTTCACCCAGCACAAACGCTGGACGGTTGCAAAATGAGCGCCAAAATGCTATCATACCCATGAGAAATCATGCGGAGGAAGGCATATGTCCAGTGTTATCATCATCGGCGGCGGCGCGGCGGGCATGGCGGCGGCCATTGCGGCGGCTTCCTGCGGCGACAGCGTCACCTTGCTGGAGCGCATGGATCGCGTGGGACGCAAGCTCCTGGCCACGGGCAATGGCCGCTGCAACCTGATGAACGTGGGCGAACCCCGCTATCCGGGCGGGAGCGAATTCGCCCGGGCGGTGCTGGGGCATTGCGGCGCGGCGGAGCAGGAGCGCTTCTGGCAGCATCTGGGACTTCGTATGCGTCAGGAGGACAGCGGACGGGTCTATCCCGTCAGCGGCATGGCCTCCACGGTGCTGGATGCCCTGCGCTTCGCCCTGGACGGCCTGCATGTGGAGGTCGTCACCGGTGTGCAGGTCACGGGCATCTTCCGTGCGCGCCACGGCTGGACGGTCATGGCCGGGGAGCAGAAGTGGAAGGCGGATCGCGTCATCGCGGCGGGCGGCGGCTGTGCCCAGCCCAAGCTCGGCAGCGACGGCAGCATCTGGCCGATGCTTTCGGCCTTGGGGCATCGCGTGACGGCGGCGCGTCCTGCGCTGACGCAGATCATCACCGACACCGCGCCCATCAGGGGGCTGAGCGGTATCCGCGTCCGCACGCATGTCACCGTGACACGCGAGACCGCCGTCCTCCACGAGGAAAACGGCGAACTGCTCTTTGCGGATTACGGCGTGACGGGCGTTTGCGTGATGCAGTGCGCACGCTATGTCCAGCCGGAAGATCTGCTGCATATCGACCTGACGAAGGCCATGGGCTTCGAAGCTCCGGCGGCGTTCCATGCGGAAATGCTGCGTCGCCGCGAAGCCTGGGCGGATCGGGAAGTCTCCCTGCTGCTGACCGGGCTTTGCGTGCCGAAGCTGTCACAGGCGCTGCTGCATGCAGCCGGTCTGGAACGGAAAAGCCCCTGCGGAGCGCTCCCGACGGCGCTGCTGGAAAGGCTTACGGCTATCGCGGCGGACTTCCCGCTGACGGTGCGCGCCGTGAAGGGCTTCGACAGCGCACAGGTCGCTGCAGGCGGCGCTGATCCGGCGGAATTCACGGCGGACACGCTGGCATCCCGCCTGCATCTCGGACTGCATGCCGTGGGCGAAGCGCTGGACGTGGACGGCGACTGCGGCGGCTTCAACCTGATGTTCGCCTTCGGCAGCGGCATCCTCGCTGGCCTGAATGGACGGAAATGCCCGTGGTAAATGTGTTTCCCGCCTGTAAAAATGTGCTTTCCGGCGCAAATCAGGCGGGTTTTCCATTGCAATTTGTGCGGGTTCATGCTATAATCCATCTTGTATCATGATGTGTATGCGGAAGGAGTGACGGCTTCGTGGATCAGCCTCCCTGTAGTCCTGTGCCTGCGATGGCCGTTTGCTGCCGTCCGCAGGCTTCGACGAATGAAAGGACTGCTTGATCTCCATGACGCCTGATTTATGGATCAGGATCGCCATCCTCATCGTGTGTGTGGCGCTCTCTGCATTTTTCTCTGCCTCGGAAACGGCCTTCACCTCTGTCAACCGCGTCAAGCTCAAGACCATGACGCAAAACGGCAACAAGCGCGCCAAGGCGGCACTGGCGCTGGCTGAAAGCTACGATCGCCTGATCACCACCATCCTGATCGGCAACAATATCGTCAACATCGCGGCTTCGTCCCTGGCGACGAGCCTGTTTCTTGCGCTCCTGGCGAACCAGGCCAATCTGGCGACAACGCTGTCCACCGTGGTGATGACGGTCGTCATTCTGATCTTCGGCGAGGTGTCCCCCAAGGCGGTGGCCAAGGAGTCCCCCGAGAGCATCGCCATGACCTTCGCCCCCGTGCTGCGGGCGCTGTGCACCGTGTTCACCCCGGCGGCCATGTTCTTCTCCGCGCTGAAGAAGATGCTGACGAAGATGTTCAAGACCGACAGCGGTGAATCCTTCATCGAGGAGGAGCTGATGACCATGGTGGACGAGGCCGAATCCGACGGCGATATGGAGCACCACGAGGGTGAGCTGATCCGTTCCGCCATCGAGTTCAACGATGACCGCGATGTGCTCTCCATCCTCACCCCCCGCGTGGATGTCACGTCCATCGAGGACACCGCCACCATGGACGAGGCCGCCGAGGTCTTCCGCGCCACCGGCTATTCCCGCGTGCCCGTCTTCCATGAGGACATGGATCATGTGGTGGGCATCCTCAACGAGAAGGACTTCTACCTCATGCAGCATCAGGGCTGCAATGACATCACCCGGATCATGAAGCCCCCGGTCTATGCTCCGACGACGCTGAAGCTGTCCAAGCTGCTCAAGCTCTTCCAGGGGCAGAAGACCCACCTCATCATCGTGCTGGACGAATTCGGCGGCACGGAGGGCATCGTCACCATGGAGGACGTGCTGGAGGAGCTGGTGGGCGAGATCTACGACGAACACGACGATGTGGAGCAGGAGAATGTCGAGATGGACGACGGCTCCCATCTGGTGGACGGCGGCATGCAGCTGTCCGAGCTGCTGGACACCCTGGGCGTGGAGGACGTCTACAATGCGGAGACCGTCGGCGGTTTCGCCGCAGAGGTGCTGGGCATCATCCCCTTTGTCGGCGCGGCCTTCGAGACGGATGACATTCGCGGCCTGGTCACCCAAATGGAAAAACGCCGCGTGACGCAGGTGCGCATCTGGAGGAAGGATGCCCCAGCGGACGGCGCGGATACCGATAATGATTAACACGGAGGCATCTATCACCATGACGAAGACGACAAAGCGCAACAAGAAGGAAGAGCAGAAGAAGCTCACCGTTCGCATCATCTGCCTGGTGCTGGTGATTGCGCTGATGGTCACATCGCTGCTGACCATGTTCCCGACCCTGTTCCAGGACAACAGCGGCTACACCACCTACACCATCGACGATCTGATCGAGATGGGGCTTGTTGAGCTGGACGACGAGGGCAACATCATCTTTGTGGACGGCGCGCTGACCGAGGGCTCTGCGGAGGATGACCACGCAGGCCACGATCACGACGGCCACGACCACGAGTGAGCACACGGACGGAAGAGAAACCGGGAAGGAAGGATGCATCGTGAAACCAACCAAGCGCGGCGTATCCTTCGGCACGGTGTTCATGCTGGCCGTCACGGTGCTGGTGGTGGGGCTGTCAGCGGCGATCCTGCCGCGCCTGCTGGGTACGGCGGATTTCCGGGTGGACGTGAGCAGCGCGTTCTCCGTGCTGACGCTGAATGACTCGCTGCCCGCCCTTGCGATGAACAGCATCCCCATCAGCGATGCCACGCCCACGCCCGTGCCGACTGCGCAGACCGCCGCGCCCGCGGCGACCGCTTCCCCCACGCCGACCCCGACGGCCACGCCCGTCCCCGGCGGCACCATCACCCTGACCATCGGCGGCACGGTGAATGTCGAGACGGCCATTCGTCAGTCCGCGTATTACAGCGAGTCGAAGAAGTATGATTTCACGGAGATCATGATGCTGCTGACGGACGAAATGTCCGCCGATCTGACCCTGCTGACCCTGGAGAACCTGACCAACGATGCCCAGGCGGTCTCCGAGCTGAACGCTCCCTCCGCCGTGATGGATATGCTCGCCGATGCGGGGGTGGACATCGTCGCATTGGGCTTCCCCAAGGCCTACGAACAGGGGGGCGAGGGGCTGAATGCCACCATCGCCGCCGCCCGGGACAGCGGCCTTGATACCCTCGGCGCATATGCCGATCAGGCTGATGCGGACAAGCTGCGCCTCTTCACCGTCGATGGCGTGAAGGTGGCGTTCCTGCATTTCACATCGTCCGTGTCCGCCACCGGGAAGAAGAACCTCTCCAAGGAGGGCGCAGCTTATGCGCTGCCCCTCATCGACACCACCGGCACGATGCTCGCGCAGGTCCGCAAGGCTCGTGAAAGCGCCGATGTGGTGGTCGTTTCGCTGAATTGGGGCAAGACCAGTGCCTCCAAGCCCACCGTTGAACAGAAGGAGCTCGCCCAGGAGTTGGCCGATGCCGGCGCTGACCTCATCGTCGGCGCAGGGACGCGCGTCGTCCAGCCCATCACCTGGCTCACCGCCAAGGACGGCAGCGGCAGCATCCGCCATGTGCTCTGCGCGTGGGGGCTGGGGACGCTCATCAGCGACAGCCGCAAGGACGGCAATGTCGCCGGGATGCTCCTTCAGCTGCAAATCTCCTATGACGGCAGCTCCCTGAGCTTCGAGAAGGTCTGCTACACGCCCACCTATGTCTGGCGCTATAAGCAGGACGGGCAGTATCAGTACCGCATCGCCGTCAGCGACCAGCCTGCGCCCGATGGCATGAGCGATGACCAGGCTGGCTACATGGCGAAGGCCTATCGCAATCTGCAAAAGTACCTGGACGGCTCGCCGGTGACGCTGCGTACCAAATAGTTCTCTGCTGCCGGAGCTTTCCCCGGCAGCTTTTGTTCAAGCCCGCATCGGGCGCGAAAATGATGAACGAGGTGAGGAAGTTGAAACACATCGCTGTGCTTTTGCTGCTCCTGCTTTCGCTGACGGCGGCCATGGCCGAGGATGACTGGTTCTTCATGAACGGCATGGAGGCGGACAGTCAGCAGACCATGGAGGCTGAGCCGCTGTCCACGGCCGAACCGGTGCGGACTGCCCGCGAGGACTTCATCGATCGCATCGTCAGCCTGGGCGAGGAGCTGTACATCCAGGCGGACGGCAAGTCCCAGCGTGCGCATTACAAGGGGGACATCTACGTCTGCAAGAACTTCACCGTCCACCTCTTCCGTGAGAACCGCGACGATTTCTGCATCGCCGAATACCCCGATGTACAGCGCAGGATCCCCAACAACCTCCCCAGCGGCGACTGCAAGCCCTATTATTATGGTATCGCCTGGGAGAAGGTCGACGCGGAAACGGACGAGATCCACTGGATGGACTCCAACATGCGCGGCGGCAAGAAGAATGGCATCCGCTACGGGCTGGTGCAGTTCGATGAGGTGAAGTCGGTGGAATGGTGGGCGTCCACCTTCTGCCTGAAGGGGCGCGGCGCGACGTTGTACCGCCTGCGGGACGGCATTGCCTATCGGGAGGACTGACGCGATGGACTTCGGCATGCCCTTTTTGCTGGAGGCGCAGTCCATCGAGGACTGCTGCATCCTTGCGCGGGAGCTCGGCCTTTCCTTCGTGGAGCTGAACGCCAATTTCCCGCCCTGTCTGCCGGAAAGCCTTGACCCGGCGCTGCTGCATCGGCTGATGCACAGGTACGGCGTGTACTTCACCCTCCACGCGGAGGAGGAATGCGACCCGTTCTCCTTCAATTCGGCAGTGCGTCAGGCGTGGTGCAGCTCCTTCCAGCGCATTCTGAACCTCGCCGCCGCGCTGCAAATGCCCACGGTGAACATGCATTTCCCGCGCGGGGTGTATGTGACCCTGCCGGAGCGCAAGGCCATTATGTACGAGCAGTACGAGGCGGACTTGCATCACGGGCTGACGGCTTTCCGCGCCATGTGCGAGGAGGCGCTGACGGACACGCCCGTGCGCATCGGCATCGAGAACACCGGCGGATGGCAGCCCCATGAGCGCCGCGCCATCGAGTTCCTGCTGACATCCCCCGTGTTCGGCCTGACGCTGGACATCGGCCATTGCCACGGCGCGGGGAACACGGACGAGCCCTTCTATCGTCAGCATGCGGAGCGGCTGATCCACATGCACGGGCATGACGCGCTGGGGCGGAAGGATCATCTGGCACTGGGGGACGGCGAGATCGACCTGCGCGAACGCTTCGACTGGGCGGAACGCTCCCATGCGCGCGTCGTGCTGGAAACCAAGACCATTTCGGCACTGCGGACGAGCGTGCAGCGTCTGCCGCAGTATCGGGCATGAGGATGATCGGATTTTGATCGGATTTTTGCTGGAAAATTTGCGGAAACCCTTGCATTTCCACACATACCTGTGCTATAATAGTAGATGTGCATACGGACGGTCCGCTTTCCGAGCGTCTGACCTCATGCAGACCCGGATATGAACGTCTATGATGGAAGGAGGAACCCAACATGAGCGAAATCATCCGTTCTATTGAAGCGAAGCAGCTGCGCAAGGACGTGCCCGCCATCGCCATCGGCGATACCGTGCGCGTGCAGGTCAAGGTTGTTGAGGGCAAGAACGAGCGTCTTCAGGCCTTCGAGGGTGTTGTCATTGCCAAGCGCAACGGCGGTGTCCGCGAGACCTTCACCGTCCGCCGTGTTTCTTACGGCATCGGTGTGGAGCGTACTTTCCCCATCCACAGCCCCCGTCTGGGCAGCATCACCGTGATCCGTCATGGTAAGGTGCGCCGCGCCAAGCTGTATTACCTGCGTTCTCTGCAGGGCAAGGCTGCCAAGATCAAGGAAGTCAAGCGCGTGTAATGCATCAGCGCATGTCAGCCTGATCGGTTGGACGAGTCAGCGAATCAGCGCATCAGCGAGAGAGCTTCGGCTTTCTCGCTTTTGTGTTGCATAAAATCGGCTTCATCGCCATATCCATGGGACAGACATCAAACCGCTGACCAATGGAGGGATCGCAATGGAGCAAACGCGCGAATTCAGCCTCTACCGTGACATTGCCGAGCGCACGGATGGGGATGTCTACATCGGTGTGGTCGGCCCGGTCCGCACGGGCAAGAGCACCTTCATCACCCGTTTCATGGAGCAGCTGGTGCTTCCGCGCCTGGCGGACAGTCCCAAGAAGACGCGCATCGCCGATGAGCTGCCCCAGTCCGGTTCGGGGCGAACGATCATGACCACTCAGCCCAAATTCGTCCCGGGCGAGGCCGTCACCGTGTCCCTGGGCGAGAACACCCCCGTCCGTATCCGCCTGGTGGACAGCGTGGGCTACCTCGTCCGCGGGGCGCTGGGCGTGTCCGATGAGGACGGCACGCGCATGGTGCACACCCCCTGGTTCGAGCATGACATCCCCTTTGACCAGGCCGCCGAGGTCGGCACACGCAAGGTCATCACCGATCACGCGACCATCGGGCTGGTGGTGACGACGGACGGCAGCATCGCCGATCTGCCGCGCAGTGCCTATGTGGACGCTGAGGAGCGCGTGGTGGGGGAGCTGAAGGCGCTGGGGAAGCCCTTCGTGGTGGTGCTCAATTCCGCCACGCCCCGCAGTGCCGAGACGCTGACCCTCCGCGACACGCTGGAGGATCGCTACGCCGTGCCGGTGATGCTCCTCAATGTCAAGGAGATGCAGGAGGCGGACATTCAGCATGTGCTGGAGTCCGTGCTGCTGGAATTCCCGCTGCGGGAGGCACGGCTGACCGTCCCGGCGTGGCTCGCCGCGCTGGACACGGATCACTGGCTGGTGCAGCATGTGCTGGAGGGCGTCCGACAGAGCGGCCGTGAGAACCGCGTCATGCGGGAAAGCGACGTGTTCGATGCGGCCTTCGCCCAATCGGAATTCGCCGAACCCGTTCGTTTGGAAAAGCTCGAACCCGGCGAGGGGCGGATGGAATTCACTCTCCCCATGCGGGACGGTCTGTTCAACCGCGTCCTGGGCGAAGAATGCGGCACGGAGATCCGCGGTGATGCGCATTTGCTGAGCCTGATGAAGGAGCTTGTCAGCGCGAAGGCGGAATACGACAGGGTGGCGGATGCGCTGGCATCCGTGCGCACGACGGGATATGGCTTCGTCACCCCGGCCATGGCGGAATTGACCCTGCAAGAGCCGGAGATCGTCCGGCAGGGGAGTCAGTTCGGCGTGAAGCTCAAGGCCAACGCGCCCTCGCTGCACCTCATCCGCGTGGACATCGAGACCGAGGTGACACCCGTCGTCGGCACAGAGGAGCAGTCCGCCGACCTGGTGCGTCAGCTGACGGACGAATTCGCCACCGATCCGCAGAAGGTGTGGGAGACCAGCTTCTTCGGCAAGTCGCTGGACGCGATGGTGCGCGAGGGGCTGAGCAACAAGCTGCTGCGCATGCCCCCCGACGCGCAGGAGAAAGTCCAGCAGACCCTGACACGCATCATCAACGAGGGCGAGGGCGGCATGATCTGCATCCTCCTGTGAGGGCGCGCCATGACGATGCTGATTCGCGGCGGACGCATCCGCGACCTGACGGGTGACATCCTCCTTCGCGGCGGACGCATTGCCGCCATTGCGGAGACGATCTCCCCGCCGGAGGACGAAGGCTGCTGCTGCGTCGATGCCCACGGCCTGACCGTCCTCCCGGGGCTGATCGATGCCCATGTGCGCGATGTGCCCCGTCCGGGCGTGACGGCGGGGCTTCACTGGCCGGACGGCGAGGGCGTGTGTACCCTCTTCACGTCGGAAATGGCGCAGTCCAGCCGGTTCTACGCCATTTTGCCGGAGCGCTATGCCGATGCGCGGCTTCATGTGCGCATGCTTGACCTGGCGCACGAGGGCTTCCTGCCCGTCTGCGAGGTGCACGGTGAATCGGCGTGCCGGCGCATGCTGGGGATGATCCACAGCACCGGAGTCCGCGCCATGCTGGCGGGTCTGCGGGGCTGCGGTGCGCTGGCGGAGGCACTTGTCCTTGCCCGTGCGCCGCTTGTGGCCGATGGGGACGCTGACTTGCTGTCGCGGCTGGATGCGTCCGGCGCGGAATACGCCCTGTCAGGCGCTTTCACGGCTGACACACCCGCCGTCGCCCTGAACGCCGCGCACCTCCTGGGACTCACGGACAGGGGCTTCCTTGCCCCGGGCGCAGCGGCGGACATCGTGCTCTGCGATGATGCATTCAAGCCCGTGCTGACCATTGCGGCAGGGAAGATCAGGCACGAATAATATGATGATGCAAAAATCCGACCCATGCAGAACGACATGGGTCGGATCATTTGCGTCAGGGGGGGTTACTCAGCGGTGTAGTTATCGAAATAGCCCTGGATGTACACGATGGGCGTGCCCTTGTCACCCGAGCCGGAGGTCAGGTCGCACAGGGAGCCGATCAGGTCGGTGATGCGGCGAGGGGTCGTGCCCTGGGCAGCCATCTGGCCGACGAGGGAAGAGCCGTCCTTGGCGCTGATCTTGGCCTTGATGGCATCCTGGAGCGCCTTGCCGGAGAGGCTCGCGAAGTCGTTGTCCGCCAGGTACTTCAGCTTCAGCTCGTTGGGCGTGCCCTCCAGGCCAACGGTGTACGCGGGGGACACCACCGGGTCAGCCAGTTCCCAGATCTTGCCGACCGGATCCTTGAACGCGCCGTCGCCATAGACCATGACCTCCACATGCTTGCCGGTCATGTCCAGCATGCGCTGCTGGATGTCCTCCACGAGACCCTGGCAGTCACGCGGGAAGAGCTTGACGGTGTTCTCGGTGGCCTTGTTCGAGCCCAGCAGGCCGTAGCGGGCGTTGTAGCCGCTGCCGTCCACCGACTCGGTCATGATCTCATCCAGGCCGAAGACGCGCTCAGCCCCGGCGGCCTTCAGCAGACGCTTGGTACGCGCACGGGTGTGGATGTCGCAGGTCAGGACATTCCGGGTGTAGGACAGGATCGCCCGCGGATCGTTCGCGAACACGACCTCGACCTCAGCGCCCATTTCGCGGATGAGGTTGGAATAATACTCCACATAATCCACGCCCGTGAAGGGATGCTTGACATAGCCGAAATACTCACGGTACTGGCTCTCGCTGAGGACATCGCGATAGGGATCGACACCGTGCTTGTCCATCACGTCCCAGTCGATGAGGTGATTGCCGACCTCATCCGCGGGGTAGGAGAGCATGAGAATGACCTTTTTGCAGCCCTTGGCAATGCCGCGCAGGCAGATGGCAAAGCGGTTGCGGCTCAGGATGGGGAAGATGACGCCCACCGTCTCGCCGCCCAGCTTGGCGCGGACATCGTCGGCAATATTGTCCACCGTGGCATAGTTGCCCTGTGCGCGTGCGACAATGGCCTCCGTCATGCAGATCACGTCGCGGTCGCGGACGGTGATCTCGCCGGTCTGGATGGCATCGGCCACGCAGGAGGTGACGATCTGTGCCAGGTCGTCACCCTCGCGGATGATCGGCGCGCGCACACCCATTGAAACAGTACCCAGCATACGGCTCATATGAAACACTCCAATCTGCTTATTGCAGCGACATATGCAAAGGAATCCGGCTTTCGCCGTTGTCCGTTTACTTCAGTATTATAATACGAACTGCGCGATTTGGAAAGAGCAAATGAAAAATTTTTTCCCTTTTTCTTGTCTTTCTGCTGATTTGCCCCTCGGATGTCCAGGATGAAGGCGGTTGTGTTTCTGCGCAAAATCTGCTATAATGTTTATATTCTGATTGATGAGGTGGCAGCATGTTTGAACAAGCGCTGAAACTGATTTCCGACTATCCGGTGATCGTCATTCATCGGCACACAAATCCTGACGGGGACGCGCTGGGCAGCCAGATCGGCCTGAAACACATCCTCCGCGCGAGCTTTCCGGAGAAGACCATCTACACCGTGGGGGATGCTGCGGGGCGCTATGCGTTCATGGCGGATTCGACCATGGATACCATCCCGGACAGCGCCTATGACGGTGCACTGGCCATCATCCTGGATACCTCCGCCCGCAAGCTCATCAGCGACGATCGCTATGTCCGCGCGGAAAAGACGCTGCGGATGGATCACCACATCTTCTGCGAGAAGATCGCGGATGTGGAGGTGGTGGACACCGGCTGCGAGAGCTGCTGCGGTCTGATTGCCGATTTCTGCCAGACCACGGGGCTGACGCTGCCGCCCGAGGCCGCCATTGCCCTCTATACCGGCATGGTCACGGATTCCGGGCGGTTTCGCTTCGATTCCGTCAGCGCGCGTACCTTCCGTGCCGCCGCGTTCCTCATGCAGCATCCCATCGATACCGTGGAGATGTACCGCAATCTCTACGCCAACGACTACGAACAGATGAAGCTCCGCGCACAGTTCGTCCTGAAGGTGCAGTTCACCGCGCACAATGTGGCGTACATCTACACCCCCCGCGCCGAGGCGGAGCGCTACGACACGGACACCTTCAGCATCAGCCGTGGGATGGTCAGCACCATGTCGGACATCCGGGGCGTGGACATCTGGGTCAACTTCACCGAAACGGAAAACGGCGTGCTGTGCGAATTGCGTTCCAGCCGGTTCAACATCAACCCCATTGCCGTGAAGTACGGCGGCGGCGGACATGCCAAGGCCAGCGGCGCGACCGTCCGCGACCATGCGGAGGCCATGGCCATGCTCGCCGATCTGGACAAAATGATGGAGGACGCTGAATGAATACGGCCATCAAGCAGGCCATCCTGCACAAAATCAAGGCATACGACCGCATCCTGATCTTCCGCCACAAGCGCGTGGACGGCGACTGCGTGGGGGCGACCAAGGGGCTGAAGGCGATCCTGCGTGCGTCCTATCCGGAGAAGGATGTGCGCATCATCGACGATGAGCATTCCGATTATCTGGCGTTCCTGGGCGCGGATGACGACCCCGTGGCGGATGAGTTCTACGCCCCGGCGCTGGGCATCGTGGTGGATGTGGCGGACACGGCGCGTATCTCCAACCCGAAATTCGCCCTGTGCCGGGAGATCATCAAGATCGACCACCATATCGACCGCACGCCCTTCGGTGACATCAGCTGGGTGGAAGACAGCCGATCCTCCGCATGCGAGATGATCGCGGACTTCTACCACACCTTCCGCGACGTGCTGACCCTGACCCAATGGGCGGCGACCTGCATCTACACCGGCATGGTGACGGATTCGGGGCGCTTCATGTATGAGGGGGTCACGGGCGATGCCATGCGCATGGCGGGTATGCTGCTTGATGCCGGCGTGGACATCCAGTGGCTCTATGCCAATCTCTACCTCAAGGACTTCGCCAGCCTTCAGTTCACCGCGTATATCTATGAGCACATGGCGGTGACGGAGAACGGCGTGGCATGGCTGCTGGTGGACAAGGCCATGCAGGAGAAATTCAGGCTGAACATGGAGAGCGCCAGCGCTTCCATCAGCAGCCTGAGCGGCATCCGGGATTGCCTGTGCTGGATCGCCTTCATCGAGACGGGTGATGCGGACGGCGCGATCCGCGTCCGCCTGCGCAGCCGCTTTGCCACCATCAACCAGATCGCCGAGCGCTATCATGGCGGCGGACATGCCTGTGCCAGCGGCGCGACGGTCTATTCCCGGGAGGAAATGCACGCGCTTCTCCGCGATGCGGACGCGCACATCAAGGCGTACAAGGAGAACAACGACGGATGGCTATGAGAATCTGCATCACCAATGACGACGGCATCCAGAGCGAGGGACTGCGCCGCGTGGTGGACTGGGCGGCGACAAAGGGCGAGGTGCATGTGTACGCCCCGAAGGTGGAACAGAGCGCCAAGTCCCACGCGGTGGAGATCCACAAGCCCTTTGAGGCCAAGACGGCTGACGTTCCCGGCGCGGTGACGGCCTATGCGGTGGATTCCACCCCGGCGGACTGCATCCGCTTTGCCGTTCTGGGGCAGCATGAGCATTTCGACCTGGTCATCTCCGGCATGAACCGCGGGCTGAACATCGGCCAGGACGTGATGTACTCCGGCACGGTCAGCGCCGCGATGGAAGCCGTCGCCCTGGGCATGAACGCCCTGGCGCTGTCCACCGATCCGGATAATTTCGAGGCCGCGATGGCGCATCTGGACAGCGTGTGGGCGTACATCTGCGAGCATGGAGGCTATGCGCATTGCAGGCTCTGGAACGTGAACATCCCGAAGGACACCACCGGCGAAATTCATCTCACCCGGCAGGGCGGCCCGTACTATTCGGATGACTTCGCCCCGGAGGCGAACGACATGTACCGCCCCATGGGCAAGGACATCTTCACCCCGTCCATCCACGATGATCTGGACACGGACTGTGTGCTGCGTCTGCGTCACATTTCGCTCACGCCCCTGACCATCGACCGCACGGACTGGACTGCCCTGAATGCCCTGCGCAAATGAACCAACAGAAAAGAGCCGCATCCGTCAGGCGATGGATGCGGCTCTGCTTTTGTGGGATCGGGGAGATTAGTTGGCCTTCACCACGGTGTCCAGGGTGCAGCCCTTGTCGAACTCGATGGTGCCCTTGTAGTTCTTGATCGTGCCGGTGACGGTGATGGTGTCGCCCACCTGGAGGTCAGCCGCGCCTTCGCCGCTCAGGCGGTAGCACTGCACCTTGTAGTCCGCCACGCCGCCGATGACGATGGTCACGGTGATGTTGCCGTATTCGGCGCTGTAGGCGGTGTCGATGGAGGCGATCACACCGGTCAGGGTGCAGGGATCGTTCTTGGCCTCGCCGTCCAGCAGGGTGTAGGCGCTGATGGCGGTGCGCAGGTCATTCTCCGTGCCAACGGGGATCAGCACGCAGCCCTTGTCGAACTCGATGGTGCCCTTGTAGTTCTTGATCGTGCCGCAGACAGCGATTTCGTCGCCGATCTTGAGCTCCTTTGCGCCCTCGCCGGTCAGGCGGTAGCACTCGATGGGCATGTCTTCCTTGCCGTCGACGACGATGTCAACGGTGATGTTGCCATATTCGTCGCTCCATTCGGTGGGGATCTTGACGATGGTGCCCTTCAGCGCGGTGGCGGTGGTCATTTTCTCGCCGTCCAGCAGCTGATAGGCCGCGTCCAGGATGGGCTGCTGGCTGATGATCTCGCCGTAGCCGATCAGGGTGCAGCCGGACGCGAACTCAAAGGTGTCCTTATAGCGGGTCAGGATGCCTTCCACGGTGATCTGGTCGCCGACCTTCAGGTCCTTCGCGCCCTCGCCGGTCAGACGGTAGGCCTGGATGGGCATGTCTTCCTTGCCGGCCACGACCATGTCAACGGTGATGTTGCTGTACTGCTCGCTCCACTCGGTGGGGATCTTGGTCACAGTGCCGTAGATGCGGTAGGTCTTGGGGGTCTTCTCGCCGTCCAGCAGGGTGTAGGCGTAGTCCACGATCTGCGCATAGCTCATGCCGGTCAGGGATGCGGGCACCTTGCGCTGCACGGACTTGGACACGGCGTTGCCGTCCGCGTCCTTCACGGTGAAGGTCAGGGTATAGATCAGCTCGGCGGAGGCATTCTCGTCCACGTCGATATGGACGGTCTTGTCCTCGTTCACGGTGATCTTGATGGTCTCGGAATCGGCGGTCCATTCCACGGTGTATTCCACGCCGTTCACGGGGACGCTGCCGATCACGTCGTAATCAGCGGGGGTGGACTTGATGTCCTTGCGGGAGGGATTCTTGTACAGCGCGTAAACGTAGGAAGCAGCGGAAGTCAGATCGGGATTGGCGGGGGCTTCCGCCAGACCGGCAACGGCAGTCAGGCACAGCGCCAGCGCCGCGGCCAAAGCAATCAGCTTTTTCATGATGATGCTCCTTTATCGTTAGTCGTGAACGGTGATGTTCTTCAGGGACAGCACCTTGATCTGATACTGCCCGTCGTAGGAATCCACCACGCCCTTGACGCTGATGGTCTTTCCGGCGAATGCGTCCGCCGTGACGAGCTGCCCGTCGTCGCCTCGCAGCGGGACGGTGCGCACGGACACGGTGGTGTCACCCGAGCGGCAGGTCAGCGTGATCGCGCCGAAGGAGGAGGACTCCTCGTCCTTGGTGGTGTAGGTGTGGATGACGGTGAGGTCATCCATGGCGATGGTGGTGCCCAGGGTCAGGGCGGCATAGTCGAAGGTCTGTGCGGATTCCTCGCCCATGAGCTCCACCTGGCTGACGAAGGTGTCAGCCGTGGTGAGCACCCAGGCAGGGGAGTGCCCGTCGGAGAGCTTCTGGATGTTGCCGGGGTCCTTGGGGCGGATGGCGCGATAGCTCAGGCCGGAGACCTGCCAGCTGTCCCCCGCGGCGTAGTACTGCACCGTGCCGACGATGCGCACCTCGTTGCCGGGGGTCAGGATGTCAAGCCCCGCGCCGGAAAGCCCGTAGCCATAGTAGATCGGCATGCCGAAATACAGCCCGGTCTCCGTGTCGTAGCTCTCCACATAGGCGGAATTGTTGCTGTTCAGGGTGACGATGCCGTTGAAGGCGACCTTGATGCCCTGATAGTCCGCCAGGTGTGTACGCAGCTCCTTCAGGGTCAGCTCCACCGCGTCGCCGTAGTAGAAATCAGGGTCCTTTTCGCCGGAGTACACATTCAGCTTGGCATTGCGCGCCTGATTCAGCGCCTTCATGCAGATGTCGCCATAGCGGTTGTTGGCCGTGGAATTGGCGATGGCCAGGCCGTTTTGCAGGATCTCGAGGTTCAGGTTGCGGTAGGCATTCTCGCCCGGCAGCCTGTACCAGACCCAGACCAGGTGACGATCGCCGGTGGAATCCAGATTCCAGCGGTCGTTGTCCGACTCCAGGAGGATGGCATCCGCCGCAGCGAGCTTCTCCTGGGTGAACCTCGCGGCCTTCTGACCGTATTCCTCGATCTTGCCGGTGCATTCCGGGGTGTTGATTGCCAGGAAGCGCGCCTTGAGCACGCCTGTTTCGCAGACCTGCTCGTCCACATGGAAGTGGACGGTGTCGCCGTCAATGTAGGTCTTGACGGTGGCTTCGGTCTTGACCGTCTCGGAATTGCGGTTCAGCGGGAGCTGGGCGACATAATCGATGAGCCCGGCCTGCTCTGCCTGCGCGGAGGACAATGCAACCGCGCAGAGCAGACAGAGCAGAAGGCCATGGGAAAGCAGGGATCGCAGTATCTTCATCGGTCAGCTTACCAGACGGAGAACTCGCACTCGTCGATGGCATCCTGGAAGATGTCGTCGATCACAGCGTCGATGTCAGCGGCGGGCAGGGCAGTGGTGATGATGTTGCCGACCTGGTCGCGCGCCTCGGAAGAGCCGTTGAAGGCGGGAGAGGTGTAGTAGGCATCCGCCTGCTCCAGGCAGACCTTGGCGGACAGCAGGGACACATAGTCATAGCCGTCAGCCTTGGCCAGCTGCTCGGCGTAGACGGGATGCTGCTCGACGCTCTGGAGGACGGGCACATAGCCGGAAGCCATGGAGAACTCAGCCTGGAAGTCCACATTGGTGGTCAGGTACTTCACGAACAGCCAGGACGCGATGACCTCCTGGGGGTTGCTCTTCTTGAAGATGCACAGGGAGGGACCCTGGGAGATGACCTTCTTGTTGTTCACGTCAGCCTGGGGGATGGTGACGATGCCGACCTCGAAGGGATAGCCGTCAGCACCCTTGGTGGGACGCTGGTGGGTCGCACCGGCGGAAGAGCCGATGGACATGTAGGACTTGACGGTGTCGGTGGAGGTGAACAAGCCGGAGGTGTAAGCGCCGTAGAGGGTCTGGGTGGTCAGGTAGCCCTTCTTGTACCACTCGTTGAAGCGCTTGACGAAGGCCTTGTTGGTGTCGTTGTCGAAGAGGAAGTTGGGCTCAGTGGCAGAGGTGTAGGGGCTCTGCAGCTGCTCGCACATGGTGATGAACCAGTTGGACTCGGAGTCGTAGCCCAGGGGGATGGAATTGGGGTCGATGGCCTTGATCTGGGCGCAGACTTCCTCCATCTGATCCCAGGTGGTGGGCACGGCGATGCTGTTCGCATCGAAGAAGGTCTTGTTGTAATACAGCACCTCGGTGGACTTGGACAGCGGCAGGGTGTACATCTTGCCGTCGCCGAACATCGCGCCCTCAGCGTAGTAGCCGGGGATGAAGTCCGCCTTCTGCTCGGCGGTCAGGCCGATGGTGGGGTTGTCGATCAGCTCGTCCAGGGTCTGGACAGCGCCGGCCAGGTTATACATGGCCACATGATCCTGATAGCAGTAGGCGATGTTGGGCTGCGCACCGACGGTGATCTCGGTGGTGATCTGGTCGCGCACGTCATCATAGCCGCCCACGGAGGTGTACTCGATGTGGATGTTGGGGTAGATGGCGTTGAACTCCGCAATGTAGCTGTCCAGCACGGTGGTCAGGTTGGAGCCCATGGTATGATAGAAGCGGATGGTGACATCGCTTCCGTCATAGCCGGCGTCGAATTCGGAGGCGAAAGCGGTGGTCAGACCCAGCATGGAGGTCAGGAGCATCGCGAGCGCCAGGGTGATGGAGAGGATCTTCTTCATCGTGGATTACCTTCCTTTCTGTCGTTTGAGAACCGTATAGTTAAAGGCACAATGCCTGTTAACCCTTGATGCCGCTGCGGCTGACACCGCTCATGATGTACTTGCGCAGGAACACGAAGACCAGGAACAGCGGCGCGCTGACCAGGGCGACGGCCGCCATCTGCACGGGGTAGTTCACGTCGCCGGAGGTCTCGGTGAAGGCGTTTCGCAGACCGTTGGTGATCATGCGGTGCGCCTCGTCATTGGCGACCAGCCGCGGCCAGATGTAGGAGTTCCACGCGCCCATCATCTTCAGGATGGTGATGGAGATCAGCGTGGGCAAGGCCAGGGGTACCATGACCTTCCACAGGTACTTCCAGTCCGACGTGCCGTCCACCTTCGCGGCCAGATACAGCTCATTGGGGATCTGCATGAAGTTCTGCCGCAGGAGGTAGATGTAGAACACGCTGACCAGGAAGGGCACGATCAGCACCGTGTAGGTCTTCAGCCAGCCCAGCTGGGTGACGGTGGCGTAGTTGGTGATGGTGAACAGCTCGCCGGGGATCATCATCGTGGCCAGCAGCGCGGCGAAGAGCGCGTCCTTGCCCTTGAATTCCAAGCGGGCAAAGGCAAAGGCGGTCAGGATGGTGATGATGAGCGACAGGATGGTGGACACAAGGCCCACATACATCGTGTTCATGAACAGCCGACCCAGATTGGCGGTGTTGAACGCATCCAGGTAGTTGGTCAGGTTGATCTGCGTCGGCCAGAAGGTCGGGACGGACAGACGGTATTCCGCCAGGCTCTTGACGGAAGAGATCAGCATCCAGTAGAAGGGAAAGAGCACGATCAGCGCCATCACCAGCAGGAAGGCGTAGATTCCCGTCAGCACAAGCGCCCTCATCACCTTCTGCAGTATGGATGCTCTCTGCATGTCTTGCGCATGCATGATTTGGATCGTTTTTTCAGACATACTGCACCTCTCAATAATGAACGCGCTTCTTGGAAACCTGCATGTTGATCATGGTCACCACCAGGATGATGCCGAAGAGGATGAGCGCTGCGGCACTGGCCAGACCCTGATTGTTCTTTTCCAGCGAGTCGTAGATAAAGCCAACCATGGTATTCAGACGGGCGGGCGCATCGGGCGGACCCATCTTCTCGCCGAAGATACCGACGATGCTGGTGTATTCCTTGAAGCCGCCGATGAAGCCGGTGATGACCACATACGCCAGCATCGGGGAGAGCAGCGGCACGGTGATGCGGGTGAAGACACGCCAGCGGGGCGTGCTGTCCACCTTGGCAGCCTCATAGTACTGCTTGTTGATGGACTGCAGGCCGCCCAGCAGCACCAGGATCTTGAAGGGCAGGGCGTTCCACACGATGTAGACCACCATGACCGTCATGTTCGCCCAGTAGGTCGAACCGGTGTTGATCCAGTTGATGTGCTTGCCGCCGAAGAATTCGATCACATTGTTGATGATGCCGGCGGTGACGATGATCTCGTTCTCCGTGCCGTAGAAGCTGCCGACGATGTTGAACATCGCGGCGAAGACCATGCCGATGGCGATGGAGTTGGTCACATAGGGCAGGAAGAAGATGGTTTGCAGGGTGCGCTGGAGGGGCTTGATGGAGTTCAGCGCCACCGCAATGAGCAGTGCGAGGATGGTGGAGATCGGCACTGTCAGCACGCACAGCAGGAGCGTGTTGGTCAGCGTCTGGGTGAACTTCTTGTAGCTCAGCACTCTGGTGAAGTTCGCCAGACCGAATTTGAAGGTTGCGCCACTGGCTGCCTTCAGACCGCCGTAGCCCTCCAGCAGGGACATGCGGACGGTGTTGAAGATGGGCCATACGGTGAACACCAGCAGCAGGACGATCGCCGGTGCAAGGTAGAGCCAGGCCTTCCATTGATGCTTGCTGTCAACCATTTCGCTTCACCTCGCCGATCTTGATGCGCTCCTCGGTCTCCTTGTTGAAGAGGAAGACCTTGTGCGCCTTCAGGGAATAGCGGACATCGCCGGAGGCCACGTTCACATGGTTGTTATCGGCGTTGATGATGGAGCGCACCAGCGGCTTGACGGACGCGGGGTTGGTGGACACGACGCTGACATCGCGGCCCATGACCTCCACATTGGTGGGGACGCAGTGCATCGGGCCGTTGTCATCCAGGATGAAGCCCTCGGGGCGGATGCCGACGATGACCTCCTGATCGGCCACGCCCCTGACATCCAGCACGCAGTCTGTGCCGATGTAGAGCTTGCCGCCCTGAACCTTGCCGTTGAAGACATTGATGGGGGGCGTGCCCAGGAAGTTGGCAACGAAGAGGTTCTCCGGGTCGTCATAGACATCCTGGGGCTTGCCGATCTGCTGCACGACACCCAGTTTCATCACGACGATCATGTCGGAGATGGACATGGCCTCCTCCTGGTCATGGGTGACGAAGACGGTGGTGATGC
>CAZJOA010000018.1:0-25406 GCA_964547515.1 uncultured Faecalibacterium sp. | reverse complement strand
GTGGTATCCCAGAGCTGCTGATAGCTCATCTCGCCCAGGCCCTTGTAGCGCTGGATGTCCGGCTTGGCGTCGCGCCCCAGCTCGTCCAGCGTGCGCTGCAGCTCCTCGTCGGAATAGACGTATTTTTCAAACTTGCCGCGGGTAACCTTGTAAAGCGGCGGCTGCGCTGCGTAGACATAGCCGTCCTCGATCAGCTGCGGCATGAAGCGGTAGAAGAACGTCAACAGCAGAATGCGAATGTGGCTTCCGTCCACGTCAGCATCCGTCATGCACACAATACGGTGATAGCGCAGCTTGCTCGGATCGAAATCCTTGCCAAAGCCTGCGCCGAACGCCGTGATCATGGCCTTGATCTCGGCATTTCCCAGTGCCTTGTCGATGCGCGTCTTCTCCACATTGAGGATCTTGCCGCGCAGCGGAAGGATGGCCTGAAAGTGGCGATCGCGACCCTGCTTGGCGCTGCCGCCTGCGGAGTCGCCCTCGACGATGAACAGCTCGTTGTCCGCCGCGTTTTTGCCGCGGCAGGCGGATAGCTTGCCGACCAGGGGGGCAGCGTCCAGCTGATTGGCCTTGCGGGCGTTGTCGCGGGTCTTGCGGGCGGCCTCGCGCACCTGTGCGGCCTTGATGGCCTTGGCGACGATGGCCTGGGCGATGTCCTGATTCTTGAGGTTCTCCAGCCAGTCCGTCAGCTGCTGGGTGATGATGCCCTCCACCGCCGGGCGGACCTCGCTGTTGCCCAGGCGACCCTTGGTCTGCCCCTCGAACTGGGGGTTCTTGACCATGGTGGTCAGCACGCAGGACAGTCCCTCGCGGAAGTCCTCCCCGGAGAGGTTCGCGTCCTTCTCCTTCAGCGCACCGATGCGCCGGGCGTAGTCGTTGAACATCTTGGTGAACGCAGCCTTGAAGCCCGTTTCGTGCGTGCCGCCCTCACCGGTGGGGATGTTGTTGACATAGGAATAGAGCGACTCGGTGTAGCCGTCGGTATACTGGATGGCGACGCGGCAGATGACGGAATCCTTCTGCCCCTCCAGGTAGATGGGCTCGTCGTGCATGGCGGTCTTGCCATCGTTGATGTATTTCACATAGTCGATGATGCCGCCCTCATAGCAGAAGGTCTTCTCCTTGCTGTCACCCTTGACGCGCTCGTCCGTGAAGACGATTTTGAGTCCCCGGTTGAGGTAGGCCAGCTCCTGCAAGCGTCGGCTGACGGTCTCGCCGTTGAAGCGCACGTCCTCAAAGATCGTGTCGTCGGGCATGAAGCGGATGAGCGAGCCCTTCCTGCGGGTGTTGCCGACCTTGGCAAGCGGTGCATCCGGGATACCGGCATGGCATTTGCCCTTTGCGTCGGTGGAGGAGGTGAAGCGCATCTGATAATGGGTGAAATCGCGGAAGATGTCCACCGTCAGCCACCTGGACAGGGCGTTCACCACCGACGCGCCCACGCCGTGCAGTCCGCCGGAATAGGCATAGTTGTCGTTGTTGAACTTGCCGCCCGCGTGCAGCCTGGTGAAGATGACCTCCACGCCGGAGACATGCAGGGCGGGGTGTTCGTCCACGGGCATGCCGCGGCCGTTGTCAAACACGGAGGCCGAGCCGTCCGTGTGCAGGGTGACGCGCACCTCGCTGGCGAAGCCGTTGCTGGCCTCGTCGATGGCATTGTCCACGATCTCCCACAGCAGGTGATGCAGCCCCCGGGAGGACGTCGTGCCGATGTACATGCCGGGACGCATGCGGACGGCTTCCAGCCCCTCCAGCACCGTCAGCTGACCGGCGTCGTATTGTTTCGCCATGGTAAAAAAGCCCCTTTTCGCGGAGAATCCGCCCATCGGTGACGATGAACGGGAAAAGCACAAATTGCAACATCCTATTCTACCACAATTTGCGGAACAGTTCAAGAGCAAGAATGGTTGTTCGCGTGAAAACGGCCGAAAACGCAAAAAAAGTGAATCCCCAATGTGAATGCTGCTGCATTTACCTTGGGGAATTCACGGATGAAATCGAATATCGCGTCCAGATCGTCGACGGCCTGCTGCGCATATCGGATGCGGTACTCAGCCATTTTCGATCCGCGCCTCCAGCCGCTCCATCACATCATCGTGGTCGACTAGCTTGCCCTCCGCCATCTGCTGATCGGCGACGGCCAGCTTCATTTGCAGCCGATACCAGGCTTCGCGGCGGCAGAATGCTTCATGGCTCATCACGACCAGATCGTTCTCGCCATTGTTGGTCACGAGGATGGGTTCTTCCGTCCCGTGACATAGCTCGGAAAAACGCTTGTAATCGGTGCGGATGGCGGTGGAGGGCTTCACGGTCAGAATGCCGGGAAGCTGCATTTCTCCCATGACGGTCACTTCCTTGCTGTTGATCTGTCAGCATTCTACCATGGGATAGCGCGGGTGTCAACAAGTTCATTCTGGAAAACGGGCTGATGCATTGGCTGACGTTTCGCCGTTCGCCTTGCGGGCGGTTTTTGTGTGGGGAAAAAGCTGTTCAAAACGGCGAAAGTGTGCTATAATGATATTGTATGCTAAAGCGTGAAAGGAGCGTCATGCCATGTATGAACCCAAGGTGAGGAATGAGCAGACCGAGCTGCTGATGAACGCCGTGCTGCATCTGACCAGCGCGGAGGACGCATACCGCTTCTTCGAGGATGTGTGCACCATCGCCGAGCTCAAGAGCATGGCGCAGCGCATTCAGGTGGCGGCGGAGCTGCGCCGGGGCGTGACGTATCAGGAGATCGAAAGGGAGACGGGTGCGTCCTCCGCGACGATCAGCCGGGTGAACCGCGCCCTGCAATACGGCGCGGATGGGTATCGCCGCGTGCTGGATGCACTGGAAGACCCCGCAGAATGACCGACAGGACAGAAAGCAGAAAGATTGAGGGAGATATATGGATCTGAGTATGCTCAACCCCCAGCAGCGTCAGGCTGCTGAAACGCTGGAAGGCCCTGTGCTGATCCTGGCGGGCGCAGGCTCCGGCAAGACGCGTGCGCTGACCTGCCGCGTGGCCAATTTGCTGGATCATGGCGTCCCGGCGTGGAATATCCTCGCGCTGACCTTCACCAACAAGGCCGCCAGGGAAATGAAGGAACGCATCACCGCATTGGTGGGCGATACCGCCGGGGAGGCGTGGATCTCCACCTTCCATTCCACCTGCGCACGGATGCTCCGCCGCGACATTGAGAAGCTCGGCTACAGCCGTTCCTTCGTCATTTATGATGATGACGATCAGAAGGCCGTCCTCAAGGAGATCCTCAAGCGGCTCAATATCGATGAGAAGTTCCTGCCCATCCGCGAGCTGTCCGCCAAGATCAGCGACGCGAAGAACAAGCTCATGGGCCCGGACGAGTGGTTCCAGTCCTCCGAGAAGGACTACCGCTGCCAGATGATCCACAATGTCTATCTGGAATACGAAACGCGGCTCAAGGCCAACAACGCCCTGGATTTCGACGATCTGCTGGTCAAGACCCTCGAATTGCTCGCTGACCATCCGCCCGTGCTGGAGAGCTATCGCAAGCGCTTCCGCTATGTCATGGTGGATGAGTATCAGGACACCAACTACGCCCAGTACATGATGATTAAGCTCCTCACCGACGAGAGCCGCAACCTCTGCGTCGTGGGCGATGACGATCAGTCCATCTACGGCTGGCGCGGCGCGGACATCCGCAATATCCTCGATTTCGAGAAGGATTACCCCGATGCCACCGTCATCAAGCTGGAGCAGAACTACCGCTCCACGGCCAATATCCTGGATGCGGCCAATCAGGTCATTGCGCATAACACGGGACGCAAGGAGAAGGCGCTGTGGACGGAACGCGGCGAGGGTGAGCTCATCCGCCTCTTTGCCGCAGGGGACGAGCGGGACGAGGCCGCCTGGGTGGCCGACCGCATCCGCCAGATGAACAAGCAGGGCGAGCCCTTCGGCAGCACCGCGGTGCTCTACCGCACCAATGCGCAGTCCCGCGTGCTGGAGGAAATGCTCATGCGTTCCTCCATCCCCTATAAGGTCTTCGGCGGACAGAAGTTCTACGACCGCAAGGAGGTTCGCGATGTGGTGGCCTACCTGCGCGTCATGGTCAATCCGGCGGATGACATCAGCCTGCGCCGCATCATCAATGTCCCCAAGCGTGCCATCGGCGACAGCACCGTCCAGGAGCTGATGCAGCATGCCCTTGAAAATGGCATGCCCCTCTACAGCGCCCTGAGCGACCTGCCCGAGAGCCTGTCCTCCCGGCCGCGCAAGTGCGTCAGCGATTTCTTCGTGCTCATGACCATGCTCATGGCCATGAAGGATGCCATGCCCGTGGATCAATTCGTGCCCATGCTGGTGGAAAAGACCGGCCTGATGGCGCAGTACCAGAAGGAGGACACGGACGAGGCGCGTTCCCGCGTGGAGAACATCCAGGAATTCCTCGGCGCGGTGCAGGAATACTGCAAGGCGACCGAAAACCCGACTCTGGAGGACTATCTGGAGAACGTGTCCCTCGTCACCGATCTGGATCAGGCGGAGGATCAGGGGCGCGGCTATGTCACCCTCATGACCCTGCATTCCGCCAAGGGTCTGGAATTCCCCAATGTGTTCATGACCGGCCTGGAGGAGGGCATCTTCCCCTCCGCCCGCAGCCTCATGGACGACAGTCGCCTGGAGGAGGAACGCCGCCTGTGCTATGTGGGCATTACCCGCGCCCAGAAACGCCTGTTCATCTCCCGCGCCAAGCAGCGCATGCTGTATAATCAGGTGAATCACAACGATCCCAGCCGCTTCCTAGGGGAGATCCCCGAGCGTCTGCTCAAGGACGAGCTGGCCACCATGAACGCCATGTTCGGCGACCGTGTGCAGCAGCAGACCCGTGGGCGCGGCGGCTATGGCAACCGCGGCGGACAGAACCGGGCGGCGCGTCCGGGCATGGGCATTGGCATGGGACGCGGCATCGGCGGCGGACTGAACATCCCCGGGGTGCAGAAGGGCTTTGTCGGCTCACCGGCGCGCAATGCCGCCCCCAACGCCATGCAGAACCTGTATCAGCCGGGTGATCGCGTCCGCCACCTCAAATTCGGCGAGGGCAATGTGGTGTCCGTCACCGGCAGCGGCGCACAGGCACGCATCAAGATCGAGTTCACGGCCTATGGGGTGAAGGAGTTCGCCCTGTCCGTCGTGCCCATCGTCAAGCTGGAGGATTAAGCCATGACCGAGCGGATGCGCTCCCTGGTGGACAGGCTCAATGCCGCCGCCCGGGCGTATTACTACTCTGCCGAGCCCGTCATGTCCGACAAGGACTACGACGCGCTCTATGATGAGCTGCTCCGCCTGGAGAAGGAGAGCGGCGTGACCCTGCCGGACAGCCCGACCCACCGCGTCGGCGCGGAGGCGCTGACCGCCTTCGAGCCCCACACGCACATCAGCCGTCTGTGGTCGATGGACAAGGTGCAGTCCCTGGACGAACTGGCGGACTGGATCCGCCGGACGGAAAAGCTGGCCGGGCGCGAGAACCTGCAATACTATGTCGAATACAAGTTTGACGGGCTGACCCTGAACCTGACCTATCGCGACGGCGTGCTGGTGCAGGCCGCCACCCGCGGCAACGGCATCACCGGCGAGGCCATCCTCCCCCAGGCGCGCACCATCCGTTCCGTTCCGCTGACCATCCCCTACAAGGGGCTGCTGGAGGTGCAGGGCGAGTGCATCATGCGCCTGTCCGCGCTGGAAAAGTACAACGCCACTGCCGCCGAGCCGCTCAAAAACGCCCGCAATGCCGCCGCCGGTGCGCTGCGCAACCTCGACCCGGCGGTGACCGCATCCCGCAAGCTGGATGCCTTCTTCTACCAGATCGGCACGATCGAAGACCCGCCCTATGCCGATCAGCCCGGCATGCTGGATTTCCTGCGCGAAAACGGCTTCCCCGTCAGCGAATATCTGGGTCGTCCCCGTGACCGCGAAGGCCTCATCGCCTGCATCCGCGAGATCGAACAGGCACGTCCGACGCTGGACTACCTGATCGACGGCGTGCTGGTGAAGGTCGGCGACTTTTCCCTGCGCGAGCAGATGGGGTACACCGATCGCTTCCCGCGCTGGGCGGTGGCATACAAATTCGAGGCGGAGGAGACCACCACCACCCTGGAGAATGTCACCTGGGAGCTGGGTCGTACCGGCAAACTGACCCCTCTGGCGCATGTCAGCCCGGTGGACTTCTATGGCGTGACCGTCCGCCGTGCGACGCTGAACAATTTCGGTGACATCCAGCGCAAGCGGGTGGCCATCGGCGCAAAGGTGTGGATACGCCGCTCCAACGACGTGATCCCGGAGATCACCGGGCGCGCGGGCGATGCTGCGGCGGACGAAAAGCCCATCGTGCCACCGACCCACTGTCCCGCATGCGGCAGCCCGCTGGTGGAGCGCGGTGCACATATCTTCTGCATGAACCGCGCCACCTGCCGTCCGCAGGCCATCGCCCGGATGACCCATTTCGCCAGCCGCGAGGCCATGGACATCGAGGGGCTGAGCGAGAAAACCATCGCCCAGCTCTACGATCAGATGAATGTCCGCGACTGCGCCGATCTGTACCAGATCACCCTGGACGAAGCGCTGACGCTGGAGGGCTTCAAGCAGCGCAAGGCCGAAAAGCTCCTGTCCGCGCTGGACAAGAGCAAGCATTGCACGCTGGATGCCTTCCTGCATGCGGTGGGCATCCCCAATGTGGGGCGCAAGACCGCCCGTGACCTGGCCGCTGCCTTCGGCACGCTGCAAAGGGTGCAGGATGCCACCGCCGAACAGCTGACTGCCATCCCCGATGTGGGGGACATCGTCGCCCTGAGCGTGGTGGAGTTCTTCTCCTTCCCCGAGAACCGACAGATGCTGGAGCGCCTGCTGGCAGCGGGCGTGCACCCGCAGGAGGCACAGGGCAAGGCGGAGGGCGTTTTCACCGGCATGAGCATCGTCGTGACCGGAACGCTGCCCACCCTGAGCCGCAAGGAGGCCGAAGAGCTGATCCGCTCCTGCGGGGGGACGGCAGCGGGCTCCGTCAGCAAAAAGACCGCCTTCGTCGTGGCGGGCGAGGCGGCCGGTTCGAAGCTGACCAAGGCGGAAGGCCTGGGCATCGAGGTCATCGACGAGGCGGAGCTGCTTCGCCGCTGCGGCGGCTAACGATTCCGGCGGACGATGTGCGCATAGGCGGCCTGGGAGGGCGTGAGGGCACTGACTTCCACGGCGGGGACATCAGCCGGGGCGGAAGTGCCCTGTGCCGCGTCCTGTTCCGGCAGGGGCAGGGCCGATACGCCGCGTCCCTCCAGGAAGGTCACGAATTTCACCGAGAAAATGTCGCACACGATGAACCGCGACTCGAATTCGTCCAGCAGCACCAGGAACTGCGTCCCGACGTAGTACAGCAGCCCCTGACGGCTGGTCAGGCTGCCCGTGCCGATGAGGAATTCGACAATGACGTATTTCCCCACATTCTCCTGGAGCACCTGCTGCATCGAGCCCTGAAAGGTGACGGTGTTGAAGTCCTGATCCGGCGGCACGGTGAACACATTGCTGGCCGAGGGCATTTCGCTCATGGGAATCGCCTCCTTGTTCTTGCTGCTCCAGCTTATGCCGCCCCTGCGGTGCTTATGAACCCCTTTGGAAAAGAGGAACCCAATGTTTAGCAGAATTGAAACCTACATCGCCGAATTGCAGGCCGATCCCGTCGCCTTCCTCATCACGATGGCCTACACCTGGGGCGTGATCCTGTTCAGCCTGATCCTGCATGAGTGTGCCCACGGCTATGTGGCGTACCGCTGCGGCGACCCCACGGCCAAGATGATGGGGCGGCTCTCGCTCAACCCCCTGCACCACCTCGACCCCATCGGCACACTGATGATGTTCGCCTTTGGCTTCGGCTGGGCGAAGCCCGTGCCCGTCAACCCGCGCAACTTCCGCCATTACCGGCGCGATGATCTACTGGTGTCCCTGGCGGGCATCACCGTCAACTTCACCATCTTCCTGCTGGCGGTGCTCCTGTCCTGCATGGTCAACCGGGTGATGATGGGCACGGCGCTGATCGCCGAGATGCAGGAGCTGTACGACGTGGGCGTGGAGCCCTTCGTCAGCCCGTTTTACAATGTGGGCAATGCGCTGATGGACGGCGACTGGGAGATGCTGGCGAAGTACTTCCCCATGCAGATCGGCACGGGCTTCGGCAACAGGCTCGAGCTGCTGGAGGGCATGGATGCGCTGCGTTCCGCCCTGGATACGCCGTGGCTGCTCTATGTCCAGCGCGGATTGCTCCTGCTGGCGCTGTCCAATCTGAGCCTGGCGCTGTTCAACCTGCTGCCCGTCCCGCCGCTGGACGGCTTCCGTGTGGTGAACGATGTGCTCCTGCGCGGCAAGCTGTATATGACCCGCGGGGTGTATCGGGTCGCGTGGCTGGCCATGGCGGTGCTGATGTATACCGGCGCGTTCGACAGCGTGCTGTCCTTCTGCATCAGCCATGTGTATCAGCCGGTGCTCAGCCTGTGCCTGATGCTGACCGGCCAGATGTAAGGGGAGGCTGACATGGCGCTGACATTTCAGCTCAAGGACTTTGACGGGCCGCTGGACCTGCTGCTCTTCCTCATCAATAAGGAAAAGATCGACATCAAGGACATCTTCGTCAGCCAGATCACCGATCAGTACATCGCCCTTGTCCGGGGCGCAGCCGACCTGGATATGGACGAGGCAACAGAATTCCTGGTGATGGCGGCGACACTGCTGGAGATCAAATCCCGCGCGATGCTGCCCCGTCCGCCCGCCGTGGAGGACGGCGAGGAAGACCCCGAGGCGGCGCTGATCCGTCAGCTGGAGGAATACAAGCGCTTCCGCGAAACGGCGGACGCAATGAAGCAATTCGAGCGCGCGGCGGGCAATCTGTTCACGAAGCTGCCGGAGGAATACCCGCTGCCGCCCCAGGAAACCGAGCTGGTCGGCCTGACGCTGGAGGGGCTGACGGCGGCCTTCCTGCGCATCTGGCAGCGCAAGCCCGCCACCCCCGACGAAGAGCCCCAGGTCAACCACTATGCGCCGCGGGACATCCGCCGGGACGAGCACAATGTGCAGGACTGCATGCTGACGCTGCTCAAGGGCATCCGGCGCAAGGGGCGCATGACCTTCGACGAGGCGTTCAGCGCCGCACCGACGAAGGAGGAGGTCGTGACGCTCTTCCTGGCGCTGCTGGAGCTATTGAAGCTGGGCGAAACGCATATCGAGCAGGAGGGCATCTACGGCGAGATCGTCCTGTATCCCGGACGGCGCGAGGACCCATCGGAGGAAAATGCATGACAGAATTGGAACGCAAGTCCGCCCCCATGGGCGACGAGGAACAGCCGGACGGCGGGACGCTCTCCGGGCGCATCGAGGCCATTCTCTTCGTGGCCGGCGAACCCGTCCGCGTGGACGAATTGGCCAAGGCGCTGAATGTCCCCGTCCGCGCGGTGGACAATGAGCTGAACAAGCTCCGCGACGAATACGACTTCCATCAGCGGGGCTTCACCCTCAAGCGCTTCGGCCATCAGGTGCAGCTTGCCACCCGCGCGCTCTACGCGGCGGATGTGGTGCACCTGCTCCAGCCGGTGCAGAAGCAGTCCCTGTCCCAGGCGGCGATGGAGACCCTCGCCGTGGTGGCCTATAAGCAGCCCGTCACCCGTGCGGAGGTCGAGCAGGTGCGCGGCGTGAAATGTGACTACTCCATCCAGTCCCTGGTGAACAAGGAGCTGATCGTGGAGGTGGGTCGCAAGGAAGCGCTGGGGCGGCCGATCCTGTACGGCACGACGGAGAATTTCCTGTCCCACTTTGGCCTGACCAGCCTGGAGGACCTGCCGCCCATGCCCGAACCCGCCCCGGAGGCGGACAAGGCGGATGTGGCGGATGTCCCCGAGCTTGTCCCCTAAAAAACGAACAAATCAAAGGAGGAATCCCCCATGGAAAAGAAGCTTCACGTTGAAGGCATGATGTGCAACCACTGCAAGGCGTCCGTCGAGAAGGCGCTGTCCGGCGTTGCTGGCGTGACGGCGGTGACGGTGGATCTGGCGGGCAATTCGGCGACCGTGACCTGTGACGCGGGCGTGCCGGATGCCGAGCTGGTCGCCGCGGTGGAGAAGAAGGGCTTCAAGGCGCAGATCGCCTGATCCCCCTCGATCGGAGGACAAACGCGCCGTCAGGATGATACCTAGCGGCGTTTTTTGCTGCGCATTCCCCGCACGCATTTCCACGCCGGACATAATCTGCTCGTGAAGGCTCAGCAAGGCATGAGGCCCTTGCAGCCCAACGACAAGGAGGCGTGATGCAATGTCCTTCTACAGCTACAAGAATGCGAATGCATCCTGCTGCCCCGGGACGATCTCCGGCGATGCCACCAGCGGCTTGCAGGAGAAGGTCTGCGTGCAGGTGAAACGCGTCTACGACAGCGCCATGTGGCAGGAGCAGATCGACAATGCGGTGGTCACCATCACCAGCTATGCCCAGGTGCTCAGCAGCGGGAGCTGCTGCAATGGGTGCAATGGGTGCGGCGGCTGGAACAACGGCTGCAACGGCTGCAATACCTGCAATGCGTGCAATGCATGCAATGCCTGCGGCTGCACCCATGCGGACACCTGCTACGAGACGAGCGACCCCGTGTCCGCCCCGGAAGCGCCCATCACCTTCGAGAGCTGCCGTTCCTCCACGACCGAGGCAGCCATCCGCAACCTGAGCGTCGAGCGCCTGTGTGACCGTCCCTGCTTTGCGCGGGTGCGCTGCACGGTGGATGTCCCCATCGACATTCTCTTTGTGGACAGCCGCTGCGTGGAGTACATCGGCAAGGGTGTCGTCAGCGTGGATCGCGATGTGCTGCTGTCCATCCCGGATGAGTCCATCGTGCCCTACACCCTGGAGGCCATGGCCAGCGCCATCTGTGTGTCGGGCTGCTTCGTGGGGAACAACCAGTTCAAGATGACGGTCTGCGTGACCATCGTCCTGAAGGTGCTGGCGGATGTGGAGATCCTCGTGCCGAGCTATGGCTTCTGCACCATTCCCCCGGCGGAGGAGTTCGCCGATTCCGTCTGCGAGGAGTTCTTCTCTCTGCCCCTTTTCCCCGCCGCGTCCGCATGCAATAACGGCACGGTCAGCGCGACCAATGCGAGTTGCACCTGCAACACGAGCTGCGGCTGCCGCAATGGCTGCGGGAACAGCTGCCGATAAGCAAAGCGCCGCTTCCGAGCATGGAGGCGGCGCATTTGCCATTTATGAGGGCGCGGCTTCGTCCACCGGGCGGACGGAACGCAGGCTGTCCTGCTTTTCGGGGAGGTCGACATAGAAGGTCGAACCCACGCCGACCTTGCTGCGGACGCGGAGCTTCCCGCCGTGCGCCATGACGATGATGCGCGCGATGGACAGCCCCAGGCCATGTCCGCCGCCTTCGGAACGGCGGGCGGCATCCGCACGGTAGAAGCGATCGAATATCTTCGGCAGATCCTCCGGGAGAATGCCCGGCCCGTTGTCCGCCACAAAGAGCGTCACATGTCCCGGCTTGCGCTCGATGCCCATCCGGATGACACCGCCCTTGGGGGTGTACTTCACCGCGTTGTCGCAGAGGATGCGCATGACCTGCTTGACCATGCTGCGGTCGCCCTCCATGGGGCAGGACGCGGCGGGGGAGAGGACGAAGGTGTCCTCCGGCGTGACCATGGCGGCCTCGCGGTGCAGCTCGGTCAGCACATCCAGTGCGTCGAAGGCTTCCATCTCCATCATCAGCGTCTTTTTGTCGTGCCGCGCCAGGAAGAGCAGGCTTTCCACCAGCTCCTTCATGCTTTCCGTCTCCTGCGCGATGGCGCTGATGCCCTCCTCCAGCACCTCCGGGTCGCTCTTGCCCCAGCGGTTCAGCATGCTGATGTACCCCTGGAGCACCGCGATGGGGGTGCGCAATTCGTGGCTGGCATCGGAGACGAACTGCTTCTGACTGTTGTAGCTGCGTTCGATGCGGTCGAGCATGCTGTTGATGACGACGGCCAGATCCTTCAATTCGTTCTTCGTGCCGGCGATGTTGATGCGGTTGGACAGATTCGACGCGGAGAGGGTGGATGCCAATTCGGTGATGTCGCGGATGGGCGCGAGGACGGTCTTGTGCAGCCGGTCGCTGTGGCGGATGAAGGAGCTGATGCGCATGAGGTCGCACAGGACGAACGCGATCATGACCCAGAGCCATGCGGTGCGAGCGTCATGCAGGTCATAGCGCATGTCGAATGCATCGCCGGAGCTGTGCCGTGCCTGGAGGGTCAGGGCGGAGAAGGTCAGGCGGGTCACATGGTAATCCACCGGGGAATGGCGGGGACGCTCATACGCAAAGGGCATGCAGGTGGCCGAAACGCCTGCATGCATGATGACCTCCTGCGAAAAGGTGCCGTCCGCTGCGCATTCGCCCGCGGAGACACGGCTGATGACCTTTTCCGCGTCCGCCAGAACAAGCCCCGCACACACGATGGTCAGGATGCACGCGGCCACCAATGCGGTGTGCATGAGCTGCCAGGAATAGTGCAGGGCGATGCGGAAGGTCAGCGACAGGCGGAAGCTGCTCATCACATGCTGGATGCGCCCGTGCAGACCGCGGCTCTTCTGCTCATCCGCCTTGCGAAGATGGCGCTTGCTGCGCCTGACTGGCTTATTCATAGCTGAACATGTAGCCCACGGCGCGGATGGTGTGCAGGGTCTTCACGCCGAAGGGCTCGTCGATCTTGTGGCGCAGATAGCGGATGTACACGTCCACCACATTGGTGTCGCCCGCGTAGTCATAGCCCCACACGTCGGACAGGAGGGCATCCCGGGTGACGGCCTGGCCCTTGTGCTGCATGAGGTACTTGAGCAGGTCGAATTCCTTCTTTGTCAGGGCGATGGGCGTGGTATCCCAGGTGACGGCGTATTTCGCCGGGTCGAGGGTGAGCTTCCCGGCGGTGAGGACGGACGGTGCGGCGCTGACGGCGCGGTGCTTCTTCAGCCCGACGCGGATGCGCGCCAGCAATTCCTCAATGGCGAAGGGCTTGGTCATGTAGTCATCCGCGCCCATATCCAGCCCCATCACCTTGTCGGACACATCGTCCTTGGCGGTGAGCATGATGATGGGCAGGTCGCTCTCATGGCGGAGGCGGCGGCAGACCTCGATGCCGCTCAGCTCGGGCAGCATCAGGTCGAGGATCATCAGGTCGGGCTTCCAGCTCAGCGCCTTGTCCAATCCGGTGCGGCCGTCTCCGGCGGTCTCGACCTCGTAGCCCTCGTGCTGGAGCTCCAGCTCCAGAAAACGGGCGATCTTGCGTTCATCCTCGACGATCAGGATGCGGCTCATGATGTTTGTCTCCCTTCTTGACGAAAGGGGGGCTTTCCGATCACCCCCTTGACCCCTTCGGCTTACTCCACCGTGGCGCTGGAATACCCCTCGCTGTCGGACTCAATGGTGACGCTGCCGTCCTGGCTTTCCACCTGCACGGGGACGTTCATGGTGGGGTAGCTGGGACGATAGGTGGGTTCGGGACGCTTGGCGCTGTAGTAGCTGCGGCCGGCATCGGAGGCATCCGCCTTGTCGGCCTTATCGGCCTTGTCCTCGCCGGATTGGAAGCTGCGCGCGAAATCGCTGACGGAATTCTTCGCGTTCTCGGCGGCATGGCGGACGGTGCGCTCCAGGTTTTCGCCGTCGAAGGCGTGGTCATGCTTATCCAGGGTGATCTTGTACCCCAGGATGATGGCGAGGATCACGCCGAGGATGAGCAGATGGGGGCTGATGAGCAGCGACACCACCGCGAAAATGGCGCTGATGTTGAGGATGGCGGTGTCCTGACGATGCACCTTCAGGCGGGCACGGTAGCACTTGTGGATCAGCTCCATCACGGTGGACTTTTTGACGGGTTCGCCCTTGGAATCGGTGCGGGCATGCCCCTGCTGGGGGGCTTTTTCGGCGGCATCCTCCCGGATGCGGCCATTGCGCTCCAGATCCACCAGTGCACGGGCGACATTGCCGTTGTGGTAGTCCAGCAGGGCGACGGCCTCCTGGTAGGAAATGCCGCTCTTGCGGCGGATCAGCTCAATGTCTTCGATGGTGTAGGCAGCCATGATGAATACCCCTTTCAAAATTCAGGTGATTTGCTTTTGACACTCATAGCATAGCACAAAGGGCGCGTGTCTGCTTGAGAAACAGGCGAAGAAATCATGAGAAATGCATGAGAAAATGGGGCGGCGGATTCAGAAACGCCCCCGCGCGGCGGCACGGAGGCGGGGGGAGCATCACAGCTCATAGTCCTCATAGCAGTTGGCGAGCACCGCGCAGTCGCAGTAGCCGCCCATGTCCTCCATTTCGCTCAGGAGGCGCTCATGCAGCATGAAGTCCACATGCTGCTCCAGCCATTCCTGGGTGAAGCGGTGGGTGTGGTTGCAGCCGCAGTCCTGCAGGCGGATGTCCACATATTCAAACAGGGACGCGGCCTGTTCGGCGGTGAGGAGGTGCTGCTGCTTCTGCTGGGACTGGTATTCCATCTTCATCTTTTTGCTCTGGTCGTTCATGGGGGATGCTCCTTATTTCACATAGCGGTTCTTGTTGCGGGGCAGGCGGGCATAGCGCCGCTTATGGCTGCGGATGACGGCGCGGATGACGATGATGATCGCCGCGACGATGAGCAGCGGGGACAGGACGATCAGCACGATCTCGACCGTCAGGGGCGGGAAGGGATTGGGATCGGCCTCGGTGGCGGCGATGATGTCCGCCAGGGAAGGCGGCGCGTTCCTGCGCGCGATGACCGAGCGTGTCGCCAGCAGGTTGTATTCCACCGTTTCGCCCGCATCGGTGACATAGGTCATCGTGCCGATCACCTCGCCCGCGGCGATGGGGGCTTTCAGCTCACGGGTGTACTGCACAAGCACCATGTCGCGCAGGTTGTCGGTCATCTGGGCGATCTCGTCATGCGTGCCGGAGATGATGATCTTCTGGCTGGGGTCAACGGGGGAGGCACTCAGCTCCAGTACGCCCAGGCCAATGTCCTCCTTGTCATACCCGGTGGTGTAGACCTTCAGCGGATTGGCCTGATACATCTGCGTCAGCGTGGTGCTGGTGTACTGGCTGAAGCCGTACTCCATCAGCCGCCTGGTGTCGCGCCAGACATTGTAGTGGTCGGAGTGCAGCACGACGGAGATGAGCTTGACACCATCCTTTTCGGCCGAGCCGACATAGCAGTTGCCCGCCGCGTCCGTCGTGCCGGACTTGATGCCCGTGATGTATTCGTAGTAGTAGCTGTTCTCCTTGCTGTTCCAGGTCTTGAGCATGATGCGGTGGCCGGTGGAGATGGTGCGCTCCTTCTGCATGTTGGTTTTGGCCATATTGTGGGTGACAGACCCGGCAATGTCGGCGAACACGTCATCCTGCATGGCCTCGTAGGCCAGGGTGGCCAGGTCACGCGCGGTGGTGTAGTGATAATCGTCATGCAGGCCGTGGGAATTCATGAAATGGGTGTTCGTCATGCCGAATTGCTGGGCGAACTGGTTCATGACATCCACAAAGGCGGACTCAGAGCCGGAGACGGCCTCGGCGATGGCGATGGCACCATCGTTGCCGGAGCGCAGGATCGTGCCATAGAGCAGGTCGCGCATGGTGATCTCCTCGCCCTCGATCAGCCCCAGGGTGGAGGAGTCCGGGTCAAGCATGGCCCTCACGCCGGCCTTCGACCCGGCGTAGCTGACCACGACGGTTTGATCCAGGTCGCCGTTGCAGGCCATGATGCCCAGCAGCACCGTCATGATCTTGGTGGTGGACGCGGGGTACATCAGGGTGTCGGCGTTCTTTTCATAGATGACATTGCCGGTGGTCTGCTCGATGAGGATACAGGCCTCGCCGACGAGGTCTTCATCCTGGAGCAGCTCGGGATGTGTCGCGTCATAATCCGCAGAAGCGGTGAGGGCGGACGAGAGCACGAGCGCGATGAGCACCGCGCAGATCAGCCGCTGGAAATGCCGCAGGAATGGCTGCAATCGACCATCCTCCTTTCGGACAGAATCACACAAAGTACATTATAGCATTTCCGGGCGGATTTGTACAGCCGAAAACTGTGACGGCGGCGTAAAACTTGCCTGTCAGGGGCGGGGGGACAGGCGGAAGCCCTCCCCGATGCTGCCGTACAGGCGGAATTGGGTCGTGCTGCGGTCGCCCATGTCCAGCGTCAGCCCCTCGGCGGGATACGCCTGACCGTCCGCCGTGATGACGCTGAACGCAATGTGCAGCGTCCCCTCCGCCGGATGTCCGTCCAGATCTTGGGCAGTGATGTCCAGCGTGAGCGGATCGCTGGACAGCGGCATCTCCATCCCGGCTGCGTCCATCACCATGCCGCCGCCCAGTGCCTCACCGTTCAGGCTGTATTCGTAGCCCAGGGCATGGGCATCCGGCGTGTCCACCGTGATGCGGACGGTGCAGAGCGCGGACGGTTCGCTGGGGACAAGCGCGGCAAAAAAGAGGATGCTCGGCGAGAGCAGGATGAAAAAAATGCTGGCGAAGAATACCGCAAAGGCGAGGACAAGGCTGACGGCGATGAGGATGACGTCCCGGGTGTGCTGGCTGACATGAAGCATGGTATATCCCTCCTTGGGGAAAGGATAACACACAACATATCGAATGTCAATAAGAAAATCATGAATTGCAAAAGAAATGCGCCGCAAAACGAAAATTCCCTGCAACAGCAGGGAATGATGAAGGCTATTTCTGCCATGCGGGAGGATAGTGCAGTGCCAGCTTGGCATAGAAGTCCTCCAGCATCAGGCGGACATCCACGCTGTCATATACGCGGATCTGATGTGCATAGCCGGGGAATGTGTAATGGTAATCCGCCTCCACATGAGGTGCAGGCTGCATGGTCCAGGTGACGTTCTCCGGGTCTTGGAGCAGCACGCCCACGGAGGGCGTATCGCCAAGACACCAGGTTTCGCCGCGGGGCCAATTCGGCCAACCGGCAGCAAAATCGTTGAATGCGACCAGCTGCCGGAAAAGGTAATCGCCGACCTCGCCGCAGGGAGCAACGCGGTATTGCAGCTCTGCGAGGGAGACGGTGATGGTCTTGTACACATTCTGCGGCACTTGCCACAGGGCGACGCCGGAGGCAAAGACCACGTTGGCGGCGTGCCTGTCCTGAAAGAGGTTGAATTCCCAGCCGCCCTGCGGATATGGATTGCCGCCGATCCAGATGGCGGTCAGCCGCCCTGCAATGCGCGGTTCAAGAAGCAGCGCACTGGCTAAGTCCGTGATCGTGCCCAGGAAGGCTACATACAGGGGACGGTCATCCTCCCGCATGGCTTCCTCGATAATCATCCTTGCGCCATCGGAAATGATGGGGGTCGTTTCGTCCGGCATGGGACGGTCAGCACCCAAACACACGGGGTATTTCCCTGTCAGCCCCATCAGGCGCAGCATCAGGTTGACCTCGTCGTAGCTGGCACGCACCGTCTGGTGCTCGCCGAAGTCCGCCTTGCGCGTCTCGAAATGAGCAGCGATGATGCCGCGTACATCCAGCATCGGTGTCATCAGGTGGTGTGCCAGGGCGTACTGATCGTCTGCCTCGTTTTTGCAGTCCGTATCAATCATCATGCGGACACGCTTGCTTTCGGGCACGGTGAAATCAAATGGCGGCATGCGCTTGCTCCTTTCCGATTCGTTCAGTTGAACCCGAAGACCTTCTGTGCCATGGTGTAGCCCCAGATCATGATCTTCCTCCCGGCCTTTCCGGGCAGGTGGAGCGCGATGCCCAGCGGGCGATGGCGCAGCGTCCGGTACAGCTCGGGGTACTCGGCCTTCATGTCCGCCCAGAGCTGCTTCTTCCGGGCGAGGTTCTCTTCCGTGCCGCTCTTGACGCACAGGATGGACGACACACAGGTGACGATCTCGATGAAATTCCGCATGTACTTGCGCTGGCGGGGGTTTTCGATCCTGCTCAGGGGGGTGACGGCCATCATCATCTTGTTCACGCGGATCTGCTGATCGATGCGGCCGATCATGACCTTTTCGTTGACGCTCTGATCGTCGCGCCCGATGAAATAGCGGTACAGATCCACATTGAGGTAGGCCAGCGTCCTGACATGGGTCAGGGGCTGGTAGGCGTAGAGATTGTCCACATAGAAGGTCTTCTTGGGCATGGTCAGCCCGCAGTCCAGCAGCAGCTGACGGCGATAGATCAGCGTGTGCATGAGCATGTACTGCCCGTAGCGGAAGTGCCCCAGCTCATCCCAGGTGATGATCCGCCCCTCGGGCAGCGCGTTGGGGAAGCGCACGACATGCTTGTGCGCCGCGCCCTCCTTCTCGTAGACGTAGTTCGCCACCAGCATATCCGGGCCGTCGATTTGGTGGGCACGGAGGAAGTCCAGCACCTTCTTCAGGGCATCGGTGTCCACCCAGTCATCCGAATCCACCACCTTGAAGTACAGGCCGGTGGCGTTGCGCAAGCCGAACATGACGGCATCGCCGTGTCCGCCGTTCTCCTTGTGGACGGCGACGCACTGTCCGGGGTATTTCGCGGCGTACTCATCGGCGATCTCGGCAGTGTTGTCCTTCTGCGAGCCGTCGTTGACGATGAGGATCTCGATCTCGTCGCCGCCGGTGCGCAGGGTATCAATGCAATGCCGCATGTACGCGGCGGAATTGTAGCTGGGGATCGCGACGGAAAGCAGCTTCATGGGTGTACCTCCTGTATTGCAGCGCTGAACCCGCAGGGGGCGGGGAGCGGTTCATCGTTCCGCAATTTTCTCCATCATCAGCCCCATTATACGATAGTTTGCCGGGATTGGCAAGGCTTTTCACCGGATTCTCATCTTCGGCGGGGAAAAGCTGCCAGCAAAAAAGCTGCCATTCAGGCAGCAGGAGGGTTGTCGAAAGTCGGGGCATCCGCCGGATCAGCGGCTACTCCACCGTGATGATGACCAGCTCCGGGCGGTTGAACACCCGGGGCAGGGGCGTCGATTCCCGGGCGATCCCACGGCTGACGATCATGGTCAAGCCGTCCAGGGTGTAGAGGCCTCCGGCGTATTTGGGGAACCAGCCCTGATTGGGCGCGAACAGGCCGTTCACCAGGCCGGGGATGCGCACCTGTCCGCCGTGGGCATGGCCGGACACCACCAGGTCGAATGCGCCTGCAGCGGCGTATTTCCCGATCAGCTCCGGACGATGCGCCAGCAGCACGGTGAAGCTGCCTTGCGGGATGTCGGCGGCGGCGCGGGTCAGGGCATGTTCCGTGTTCACCCCGTCATAGGGGTCGGGGATGCCGCAGAGGCTGATCTGCTGCGTCCCCACCGAAAGCACCGCGCAGGACTGATCCAGCACGGTCGCCCCGGCGGATGTGACGAGCGCTTCGAGCTCCGGCACGCGGTTCGACCAGTATTCGTGGTTGCCCGTCACATAATAGCAGGGATAGCGGCTGGCAAGGGTCGTGACCAGCGCCTCGGAGGCATCCCAGCTCATCTTGTCGTCGAAGATGTCGCCTACCAGCAGCACGGCATCGGGCTTTTCGGCATCGACGGCAGCGATCAGCCGGGATGCGCCCTTGCCGTAGTTGCAGCCATGAAAGTCCGTCAGCACGGCAAGGCGGACGGGTGTGTCCACCTTGTCGCTTTCCACGGTGTAGCGGCGGACGATCATGCGCGGATCAAGGGCGATCAGCGCCAGGAGCAGCAGCACGGCCCAGATGGCGATGCGGATGCGCTTCTTCCGGGGCATGGCGTGTTCTCCTCATCAGATGTGGTCGAAGAAGGGCGTGCCGTCCTCATTGCGCAGCACGTCGTCCTCGAAGTGCAGGGGCAGGGGCTTGGCGATCATGTATTTGAGGATCTCATCCATGCGGACGCTCTCGCGGAAGGTCACCAGGGAGAAGGACACACCATGCTTGTGGGCGCGACCCGTGCGGCCGATGCGGTGGAGGTAGTATTCGTTCTCCTCGGGCAGGTCGAAGTTGATGACGGCCTCCACGTCGTCCACATCGATGCCGCGGGCGGCGACGTCCGTGGCCACAAGGATGGGGAACTTGCCCTTGCGGAAGTCCGCCATGACCACATTGCGCTTGCTTTGGGGGATGTCGCCATGGAGGCATTCGGCGCTGTAGCCCTCCTTCTTGAGTTGGGAGGTCAGCCGGTCGGTCATGAACTTGGTGTTGCAGAAGATCATCACGCGCTGATACACATCCGCGTCCAGCAGATAGAGCAGGTGATCGATCTTGCGGGGCTGCTCGGTGGCGATGACGTACTGGGCGATCTGCGGACGATCCTCCTTGGTGGCCTCGATGGTGATCTCCACCGGATCATTCTGATATTTCCAGGCGATGGTCAGCACGTCCTGATGCATGGTGGCGGAGAAGAGCACCAGCTGACGCTCCTTCGGCGTGGCCTCGATGATCCGGGTCACGTCCTTGACGAAGCCCATGTTGAGCATCTCGTCCGCCTCATCCAGCACCATGGTGTGGACGGCGCTGAGGCGGATGTTGCCGCGGTTCATGTGATCCAGCAGACGGCCGGGGGTGGCCACGACGATCTGCGGCTTGCGCTTGAGGGCGGCGAGCTGCTTGGGGATGGGCTGTCCGCCGTAGAGCACGGCGATGCGGCAGCCCTTGATGTACTTGGCCAGGCGGGTCAGCTCGTCGCCGATCTGCAGCGCCAGCTCACGCGTGGGGGCGAGCACGACCTCCTGCACATTGGGGTCGTTGAGCTGGATGTACTCCAGCATGGGGATGCCGAACGCGCAGGTCTTGCCCGTGCCGGTGGGGGCGATGGCGTTGATGTCCGCGCCGTTCATCATCAGGGGGATGGTGCGTGCCTGCACGGTGGAGGGGGTGGTGAAGCCCATGTCCCGGATGGCATGGAGGACCTCCTGGGACAGGTCCATGGATTCGAAGGTCACGGGGGCTGTGTTGGTTTCAGACAAGGGGGAAGCTCCTTTCGGGGGTCATCGGCGGAAGCGCCGTCAGTCGTGATAGGCGCGGATGGCCTTGCTCAGCTGGTCGGGGCAGGAGGTGTTGCCGCGGCACTCGATGCCCTGCAGCAACTCGGCGATCTCGTCAGCCTTCCGCCCGATGACGGAACGCGCCAGTCCCTCGGTGTTGCCCTTGCAGCCCCGGGTGAACTTGCAGTAGGTGATGATGCCGTCCTGGATCTCCAGGTCGATCTGGGTGGAGCAGGTGCCATTGGTCTTGTAGGTGAACATGGTCATACTTCCTTTCATTATATAGGGTGATGGCTTATGGTGTCGGCAGCGAAGGGCTGCGGTGCACGCGAAAAAGAGCGGATTTTCCGCCGATTTGTATCATTCCACATCGGGGGGCGGAATTCCTGCACGGCGGCGACAAAATCCGCATAGTTTGACGCAGAGGGAGGCGATGGGGCATGCAGCGCGGGGAGGTCTATGCGGACAACGCGGCGCATCTGGTGCACATGGGCGGCGTGTGCTTCCCGTGCGACCGGGAGATCGAGGCCATCGCGGCGTGGCGGGGGCATACGCTGCTGCTCTCCTCGGACACGGACTGCCTGTCCCTGTGGGATGGCGCGGGGCTGATCCGCACGGCGCGGGCGGGGGTTTATCCGCAGGATGCAGCCGTTTCGGCGGACACGGCCTTTGTCTGCGGCGGCGCGGACGGCAGGGTGCACCTGTTTGCGCTGCCGGAATTGACGGAGCTGGCGGCGTACCCCGTGCCGGGCATGCCGGAGCGCATCTGTGTGCAGGGGGACGCGGCGTATCTGCTGACGCTCCTGCCGGACGCGCGGACGGTGCTGCTGCGGGTGGACGCGAACACCGGCGCATGGGCGGAGCTGGAGCGATTCGGGGGGATACCGGGGGCATTGGCGGCGGACGACGGCGGACTGTGGCTGGGGCTGAGCGAGCTGGTGTGCCGTATGCCGTGGCAGGGGGACGCGCTGTTCTTCGAGGGCTTCGGACTGCCCCGGCAGATCATCCCACAGGGGGAAGGTGTGCTCATTTCCGACCCGGTGCAGGGCTTTGTGGTGCATGCAGCCGAAAAGCCCCGGCCAGCCGTCCATGTGCTGTACCGGGGCGAGGTGGGGGACTTTGTTTTCCTGTGAAGACCGCCGGTGTGCAGCTGATGTGCGCAAAGGCGGATATGTCCACCGTGTTGATGCGTGAGCGTTGGTGGCGACCCGAAAGAGGAGGTCGCGCTTGCGCGACGAGCGGGCAGCGATTGCTTGCAATCGCCCCGCGAAGCCAGCGCCGGACTTTTGTCCGGTGATGGCCGAAGACGGCGTTTTCCGCCGCTTTTTTGCTTTCCCGAATCGCATTGTCCGTGTTTCGGTTCATATGCGCTGAAACCGGCCTGCACGGGACGTTGGATTCGACGTGCAACACAAAAAGTTTGACTTTCACGAAATTTTTTTGACTTTCCTATTGACAAAAAGCCGCAAAGGGGGTATATTATCAACTGTAGTTAGCACTCGCCCCAAGTGAGTGCTAACAGAAAGGCCGGCAAGCCACCGGAACGGACAGGTCGGCGGAAGGGAGGGGCAAACATGGGCATGGATGAACGAAAGTTCCGCATTCTGCAAGCCATCATCGATGATTACATCCTGACGGCTGTGCCCGTGGGTTCGCGCACGATTTCCAAGAAATACGACATGGGCTTGTCCTCGGCGACCATCCGCAACGAGATGAGCGACCTGGAGGAGCTGGGCTATCTGGATCAGCCCCATGTGTCCGCCGGGCGTATCCCGTCGGCAAAGGCGTACCGGCTGTATGTGGATCAGCTGCTGAAGACCGGCCGCCTGCGCACGGACAGTGATGCGGCGGTTCGTGCCCACTTCGGCGGACGTGTCCGCCAGATGGAGGACGTGATGGATCGCGCCGCGCAGGTGCTGTCCAACCTGACCAACTACACCGCCGTGGTGCTGCCGCCCACGGGCAGTCAGCCGAAGATCCGCAATATCCAGCTGGTGTCCGTTTCGGACAGCGCTGCACTGGCCGTCATCGTCACCGATGCCGGTGTGGTGCGGGATGCGGTCATCCGCGTCAGCGAGGAGCTGGATCAGGATGCGCTGTATTCCGTCAGCCGCACGCTGACGGACGAACTGGCCGGCAGGACCCTGCAGGAGGCCGTCGACCGCATGCCCGAGATCATCCGCGGCATGCAGAGCCAGGCCGAATTGCTGGAGGGGCTGGAGGATGCCATGCACAGCCGCCAGCAGGACAGTCACCCCCATGTGGCCATCGGCGGCACGTCCAACATGCTCAGCTACCCGGAGTATTCGGACATGGAGAAGGCCCGCTCCTTCCTCAGCCTGATGGAGACCCGCGACCGTCTGGCGGACATCATCGGCCAGAACGGCGAGATGGCCTTCACCGTGCGCATCGGCCCGGAGACCGGCGTGCCCGAAATGGCGGACTGCTCCATCGTGACGGCCACCTACACCACCGGCAATGGTCAGCAGGGCACCATCGGTGTCATTGGCCCGACCCGCATGCAGTATTCCCGCGTGCTGGCGATCATGAACACCATGGGACAGCAGCTGTCGGAAATGTTCGGCACGGGGGATGACGATCCCCACCACCTGGAATAATGAAGCCCGGAGCAAGACGATGAAGAAGAAAGGCAAGAAGAGCCGCATGAACGAACAGGAACTGAACCAGCAGGAGCTGGAAAACCAGCAGCCCGACGGCGCGATCGAGGTCGAAGGGGCGGACACGCAGGCCATCGACCTGGCTGCCCTTCAGGCGGCCGCTGCCAAGGCGGATGAGTACCTCGCCCTGGCGCAGCGCACCCAGGCGGATTTCGACAATTTCCGCCGCCGCAACGAAGCCGTCCGCGCCGATGCTTATGCGGATGGTCAGCGCGCCGTGGCGAAGGCCATGCTCGCCGTGCTGGACAATCTGGAGCGCGCCCTGGCCGCCCCCGCCACAGAGGGTGATTCCCTGCGCACGGGCGTCGAAATGACCCTCAAGCAGATGCTCGCCGCCTATGAGAAGCTGGGTGTCACCGTCATCGACCGCCTGGGCGAGAGGTTCGACCCCAACATCGAGGATGCGGTCATGCAGGGCTCGGCTGACGAGGGCGAACCCGGCACGGTCTGCGCCGTGTTCCAGAAGGGCTATCAGATGGGCGACTACCTCCTGCGTCCCGCCATGGTCAAGGTCGTGGCGGAGTAAGTCCCCCCCCAAGAAGCAGCGTTGTCCCGCCCCCAAAGGACGGTCACAATAGATCAATCAGACAACTTTCCCAATTCGACATATAAAAGGAGCAATGAACTATGAGCAAGATCATCGGTATCGACCTGGGCACGACCAATAGCTGCGTCGCCGTGATGGAAGGCGGTCAGCCCGTCGTCATCCCCAATGCGGAAGGCAATCGCACCACCCCGTCCATCGTGGGCTTCACCAAGGACGGCGAGCGTCTGGTCGGCCAGATCGCCAAGCGTCAGGCTGTGACCAATCCGACCCGTACCGTCATCTCCATCAAGCGCGAGATGGGCACGAATTACAAGGTGGACATCGACGGCAAGTCCTACACCCCCCAGGACATCTCCGCCATGGTGCTCTCCAAGATGAAGGAGACCGCCGAGGCCTATCTGGGCGAGAACGTCACCCAGGCCGTCATCACCGTGCCCGCCTACTTCAACGACGCTCAGCGTCAGGCCACCAAGGATGCCGGCCGCATCGCCGGTCTGGAGGTGCTGCGCATCATCAACGAGCCCACCGCTGCGTCCCTGGCGTATGGCCTGGACAAGGACGGCAACCAGAAGATCCTGGTGTACGACCTGGGCGGCGGCACGTTCGACGTGTCCATCCTGGACATCGGTGACGGCGTGTTCGAGGTGCTGTCCACCAACGGCAATACCCGCCTGGGCGGCGATGACTTCGACGATCGCCTCATCAACTATGTGGCGGATCAGTTCCAGCGCGAGAACGGCATCGACCTGCGCAAGGATCTGACGGCTGCGCAGCGCCTCAAGCAGGAATGCGAGAAGGCCAAGATCGAGCTGTCCGGCACGACCACCGTGAGCATCAACCTGCCCTTCATCACGGCGGATGCCACCGGCCCGAAGCACCTGGACATGACCATCACCCGCGCCAAGTTCGATGAGCTGACGGCTGACCTGGTGCAGGCGACCATCACCCCCATGGAGAAGGCGCTCAAGGATGCCGGCCTGACCTACAGCGACATCAGCAAGGTCATTCTGGTGGGCGGCTCCACCCGTATCCCCGCCGTGCAGGCCGCCGTGAAGAAGGTCACCGGCAAGGAGCCCTTCAAGGGCATCAACCCCGATGAGTGCGTGGCGCTGGGCGCTGCCATCCAGGGCGGCGTGCTGGGCGGCGAGGTCAAGGATGTCCTCCTGCTGGATGTCACCCCCCTCTCCCTGGGTCTGGAGACCGAAGGCCACATCTTCACCCGCCTGATCGACCGCAACACCACCATCCCCACCA
>CAZJOA010000017.1:0-25540 GCA_964547515.1 uncultured Faecalibacterium sp. | reverse complement strand
ATGCTGTAAATTCCGCTGATTTTCCGCCCCGCATTCGCGATTTTCCCGCTTTTCCCCCTTGCTTTTCCCGCCGGAGTGTGCTATAATCGTTTCGCTTTGATGTGTGCATACTCCAACAAGGAGGTGGATTTTCCATGGGTAAGTATTGCGAAGTTTGCGGCAAGGGTACGCTGAACGGTCATCTGGTCAGCCACTCCAACCGTAAGACCAACCGCATCTGGGCTCCCAATGTTCAGAATGTCCGCGTTGTGGTCAACGGCACTGCGAAGCGTATGAACGTCTGCACCAGCTGCCTGCGCAGCGGCAACGTCACTCGTGCGCTCCCCCGTACCCGCAAGGAAGCGTGATTCGGTTCGCCGATTCACGACCTGCTTAGCAGAGGATGCATCATGACTCCCGACTGTTGTGCGACGGTCGGGCGTTTTTTTGTCCCCGCAGAATTTGTTGCGCGTGTTCGCCTTTACAAGCGAACAGCCATGGGGTATAATAGAAGCATTCCGCAGCACGCTTTGCGAAAGGAGGCGCTCACCCCTGAACGTAGATCAGCTGACACAGCAGCTCCGCTCCGACCCCATGTTCATGCGCAATGTCGTGCGCTGGGAGACCCTCCCGCCCCGTCAGGCGCAGTACGCCCCCTTCCCGGAGGAGCTGGATGCCCGCCTGCTGCCCGTGCTGCAAAAGCGCGGCATCCACCAGCTCTATACCCATCAGGCGCATGCGGTGAAGGCCGTGCTGGCCGGTCAGGACGTGGTGGTCGTCACCCCCACCGCCTCCGGCAAGACCATGTGCTATAACCTGCCCGTGCTGTCCGCCATTCTGAAGAATGAGGACGCCCGCGCCCTCTACCTCTTCCCGACCAAGGCGCTCAGTGCCGATCAGGTCAGCGAACTGTACGAGCTCATCGAGCTGATGGGCGTGGACATCAAGACCTACACCTACGATGGGGACACCCCCGGTGCGGCACGACGCGCGGTGCGTCAGGCCGGGCATATCGTCGTCACGAACCCCGACATGCTCCATTCCGGCATCCTCCCCCACCACACCAAATGGGTCAAGCTCTTCGAGAACCTGCGCTACATCGTCATCGACGAGATCCACACCTATCGCGGCGTGTTCGGCTCGAACCTGGCCAATGTCCTGCGGCGGCTGATCCGCCTGTGCGCATTCTACGGCAGCAAGCCCCAGTTCATCCTCTGCTCCGCCACCATCGCCAATCCGCAGGAGCTCGCCGAGACGCTCATCGGCCGTCCCGTCCATCTGGTGGACGACAACGGGGCTCCCATGGGCGCGCGCCATTTCGTGTTCTACAATCCGCCGGTCATCAACCGTCAGCTGGGCATCCGCAGCGGGGTCATCCCCGAGACGCGCAGCATCGCCTCGCTCCTGCTGAAAAACGGCATCCAGACCATCACCTTCGCCCGATCCCGGCTGACGGTCGAGGTGCTGACCAAATATTTGAAGGATCTCATCCGCGACCCCCTCGGCAATGCCGGGCGCGTGCGCGGCTATCGCGGCGGATACCTCCCCACCGAGCGCCGCGAGATCGAAAAGGGACTCCGCGCGGGCGCGATCGATGCGGTGGTCTCCACCAACGCCCTCGAGCTGGGCATCGACATCGGTGCGCTGGATGCCTGTGTGCTCTGCGGCTACCCGGGGACGATCGCGTCCGCCTGGCAGCAGGCGGGCCGCGCCGGTCGACGCAAGGGGACGAGCATCGTCTTCTTTGTCGCGTCGTCCGCCGCCATCGATCAGTACATCGTGGCGCATCCGGATTATTTCCTCCGCCAAAGCCCCGAAAATGCCCTGCTGAACCCCGACAACCTCTACATCCTCCTCAGCCATGTCAAATGCGCGGCCTTCGAGCTGCCCTTTGAGGACGGCGATTCCTTCGGCAACGCCCCCGGTACGCCCGAATTGCTGGATTACCTCACCGAGGCCGGCATCATCCGCCATGTGGACGGGCGATACCACTGGTCGGCGGAGGACTTCCCTGCCAGTGAGATCAGCCTGCGCAGTGCGTCCGCCGAGGAGAACTTCATGATCGTGGACATCACCGTTCCCGGGAAGCACCGCGTCATCGGCGAGATGGATCGCTTCACCGTCCCTATGCTCCTGCACGAGAATGCCATCTACATGCACGAGGCGCAGCAGTATCAGGTGGAAAAGCTGGATTTCGAGGCGTGCAAGGCCTTCATCCGCCGGGTGGACGTGGGCTACTACACCGACGCGGACCTCAATGTCAGCCTCTCCCTGCTGGACATTGAGCGCGAGGACGATTCCGCCCGCGGGGTGCATCGCGGATTGGGTGAGGTGCGCGTCTCCACGCTGGTGACCATGTTCAAGAAGATCAAATTCGACACGCACGAGACCCTCGGCTTCGGTCATGTTCGCCTGCCGGAAACCGATATGCACACCACCGCCATGTGGTGGACGCTCCCGGATGACCTCGCCGCCCGGTATGACTCCGACACGCTGAAAAACGGCATGCTCGGCGTGACGAACCTGCTGCGCATCGTCGCGCCCCTGTCGCTGATGTGCGCCCCCCAGGACGTGGCCGTGCTCTACCAGGTCAAATCGCCCATCACCAGCAAGCCGACCATCATCCTCTACGACAACTGCCCCGGCGGCGTGGGACTGTCCCACAAGGCCTATGGGATGCAGCAGCTTCTGCTGGAACAGGCGCTGCAAATCGTGTCCGACTGCTCCTGCCCGTTCGGCTGCCCCAGCTGCGCCGGGCCGATGGGCGAGATCGGCACGAATGGCAAGCGCACCGCCTATGAGCTGCTGACCGAGCTGACGAGATAGACCCGCAAAAGGGGGGGATACGGATGAACCTGCGCGACAAGCTCAAGGCGATCGAAAAGCCCAAGGTCAAGGTGACCGTCCAGGAGACCGCGCCGGTGCAGCAGCCCGCCTTCACGGACTGCTGGCGCACTGAATCCACCCATGCCCCTGCGGATTATCCCGTCCGCCGGGAGACCGTCATGCTCATGCAGGGGGAGGACATGCCCGCCGCGTTCGCCCCGGAGCGCATCCTCTATCTGGACACGGAGACCACCGGGCTGATGGGCGCGGGGACGGTCGCCTTCGAGGTCGGGCTGGGATGGCTGGCGGCGGACGGCTTCCATGTGCGTCAGCTGGTCATGCGCGATTACCCCGAGGAGCGCTTCCTGCTGGAGGAGATCGTCCGCATCGCGGAGAGCTTCGACGTGGTGTGCACCTTCAACGGCAAGACCTTCGACCTGCCGCTGCTGCGCAACCGCTTCATCATGAACCGCATCCGCACCGCCTGTCTGGACATCCCCCACATCGACCTGCTGCACATCGCCCGGCGCGTGTGGAGGCTGCGGCTGCAAAAATGCAACCTGACCCATCTGGAGGAGGCGCTGCTGGGCATCCCCCGCGTGGATGACCTGCCCGGTGCGCTCGTCCCGGAGCGCTTCTTCTCCTATCTGAAGACGGGGGACTTCTCCCTCCTGGATGACGTGCTGGAGCACAACGAGCAGGACATCGTCAGCCTGCAAACCCTCCTGTGCCACATGTGTCGCATGTTCGAGAACCCCGAGCAGCTGCGCTTCGACGAGGATGTGTACTCCATGGGCATGGCGCTGGAGCGCTTCCGGCATACGGAGGAAGCCCGGCGCTGCTACCGTCTGGCGGGCGGGACGATGCATGCGGCGTCCCAGAGCCGCCTGGCACAGAGCTATCGCCGCAGCGGCGAAAGGGACGAGGCCGTCCGCGTGTGGGAGGGCATGATCCGCCGCCATGAGGGCGGCATCACCCCCTATGTGGAGCTGGCCAAGCATCACGAGCACGTCACCCGGGACTACGCCGCTGCCCTGGCCGTCGTCCGTCAGGCCCTGATGCACCTGGCCGAACCCACCTTATTTGAAGATCCCGCTGTACAAGCGGAGCGAAATGCGCTACAATACCGGTATGAGCGCCTGAAAAAGAAGGCGCAGCAGGCTTCCGGCGGCATTCCGCAGGAGACCGAATGAAAAGGAGACACTTTTATGGGATTCATGGCGAGTTTGAAGGGGCAGCAGGCGATGCGTGCCCATACCAAGGGCGACATCACCAAGGCCAAGGCGCTGTATGAGGAGGCCATCAGCAAGGGTCTGCTGGAGGCTCGCCCCATGCTGGGCTATTCGCTGCTGCTCATCCGCGGCGGCGAATACGAAAAGGCCATGGAGCTGCTGCTCAAGACGCAGAAAGCCCCCGACCTCACCCCCGACCGCAAGAGTCAGCTCTTTGTGGACTACGCCGCATGCTGCGCCAAGACCGGTCAGCTGGACAAGGGCGTCAAGCTGCTGGAGCGTCAGCATCAGCGCACGCCCATCGGCATTTCCTATCAGACCCTGGGCTATCTGTACATCGAGCAGCTCTGTCAGCCCAAGCCCGTGGCGGATGAGTCCACCGTGGTGATGGTCCCCGGGCCGCATGAGTTCTCCGACCCCGTGCCCGGCGAAGGCCTCACCGTCGCCGAAAAGCAGAAAATCCTGGATGAACAGTGGCAGGCCAGGCTGGACAAGGCGACCAAGCTCATCGAGGATGCCATCGAATACGACGACGAAGACCCCGTCTGCCTGGACAACAAGGGGCAGTTCCTCTATCGCGTCATGGGGGACAAGGCCGCCGCAAAGGAATGGTTCGACAGGGCACACGAGGAGAAGCCCGGGCAGATCGACAGCCTGTGGTTCCTCAGCCGCTACGATCTGGAAAACGGCGACAAGGCTGCGGCGCTGGAGAAGCTGTCCACCGCGCTGGAGGGCAATTTCAGCCCGCTGAACTACGCCGACAAGGCCATGATCGAGCGCGAAATCGCCCGGATCAAGGCGGAATAAACGGAAAAAGCGCATATGCTGCGGAGGGGGGATGCATCCCTCTCCGCCAAGCCGTGTTTTGGAGAAAGGACGAACGGAATGGAAACCTACATCGTGGTGGGGCTGGGGAATCCCGGCGCAGAATACGCCCGCACGCGCCACAATGCGGGCTGGGAATCCCTGGACGCACTGTGCCGCCGGTGGCATGTCCAGCTCAGCAAACGGAAATTCGACGGTCTGCTGACCGAAACGACCTTCGAGGGCAGCCGCGTGGTGCTCTGTCAGCCGCAGACCTTCATGAACGCCTCGGGCGAATGCGTCCGACAGCTGCTCCAGTGGTACAAGTGTCCGCCGGATCACCTGCTGGTCATCTACGACGACATCGACCTGGCGCTGGGACGGCTCCGCGTGCGCAAAACCGGCAGCGCCGGCACGCACAATGGCATGCGCTCCATCCTGCAATGCCTGGGCGGCGAACAGGGCTTCCCGCGCATCCGGGTGGGCGTGGGCGCAAAGCCCGAGGGCTGGGATCTGGCGGACTGGGTGCTGAGCACCTGCCGTCTCCCCGAGGAACGCGCCGATATGGAGAAGGCCTTCGAAAAAGCCGCCGATGTGGCCGAGGATTGGCTCAAAAACGGCATCGACCACGCCATGCAGCTGGGCAATCGCCCCTGAGCGGCGCGTCCCCCCGTATCAGAAAGGAAGCATATGAAGCAAGCACTCTTTCTCCCCACCTCCCCGGCATGGCAGCAGCTTGCGGCCGCGTCGCAGCAGCACCGAACCATCGCGCTGACGGGTCTGCCGGACACCATGTGCGCCTTCGTCGCAGCCAAATTGGCGGACGAGACCGGCCAGCGCGTGCTCCTGCTGAGCGCCAATGACCTGCGTGCCAACCATGACATGGAGGACGGTCAGCAGCTGCTGGGCAGTCGCTGCGCGTGCCTCCCCGGCGGCGAGATCGACCTGACCCGCGGCGCGTCCTCCCACGAGAGCGCCTGGCGCAGGCTCGAGACCCTCGCCCGGGTCACCGCCGGTGAGGTGTCCCTCCTGTGCGTGCCGGTGGAAGCGGGCATCCAGCGCATGGGCAGCGCCGAGCGCTTCGCCGCGCGAACCATCCGCCTCTCCCTGGGCAGCATATCCTCCCCCCAGGAGCTCATCCGCAGCCTGACCGACATGGGCTACGAGCGCGTCAGCATGGTCGAGGGCAAGGGGCAATGCGCCCAGCGCGGCGACATCGTCGATGTGTATCCCCCCTCCGGCGCGGTCAGCCTGCGCATTGAGTTCTTCGGTGACGAGGTGGACTCCATCCGCGCGTTCGACTGCATCAGCCAGCGCAGCCTCGACCACCTGGAGGATGCCGTCCTCCCCCCCGCCACCGAGGTTTTGCTGGACACCGCCGATGCGGAATCCGCCGCGAACCGCATGCAGTCCGCCATTGAGCATTCCCGCCCCGACAAGCCCCAAGCCGTCAGCCTCTTCGCCGATCTGCCGCCCCTCCCCGATGACGCGGAGGACGATCCCGCCTACTACGACAAGAAGCTCGCCCCCAAGGTCAGGCAGCGCGAACAGACCGCCACCCGCATCGCCGAGCTGGAGCGCCGCACCGCGCACCTGCTGAAGGATGCCGAAGCCGTGCGCAATGGACTCCCCTTCCGGCGCATCCGGGCATGGCTTCCCGTGCTGACAGACGATATGTACACCGTGATCGACTGGTTCGAGCCGGATGTCATCCTGCTGAGCGACCCGGATCAACTGCGCAAACGCGCCGAAGAGCGCCGCAACGGCTTCGCGGAGGACCTCGAAGCCGCCATGGGACGCGGCGAGGCCGTCAGGGAACAGGAAGCCCTCCTCCTGTCCTGGGAGGAGCTGGTCTTCGCCATGCACGACCGCAGCATCGTCGCCCTGACCGAATTCCTGGAGGGGCTGGGCGGCGTGCGCGTCCAGGATGCCATCGACCTCAAGGTCTCGCGCATCCAGGGCTATTCCAATCAGGTGCGCACCCTCGCCGAGGACTGCCGCAAATGGATGAAGGCCGGGCATCGCATCGCCCTGCTGTGCGGCGGCGTGGCACGCGGTCAGCGCCTGGAAAACAGCCTGCGGGAACAGAAGATCCCCGCAAAGTTCATGGAGACGGCGGATGCACTGTCCCCCGGTGAGGTCATCATCCTCCCCGGCACATTGGGGCATGGCTTCCTCTGGGCGGACGCAGGGCTGGTGGTCATCAGCGACACGGATGTGTACGGCGCGGGCTACCGCAAGGTCAAAAAGCGCAGCCATGTGGGTGAGAAGATCGCGGCCTTCACCGACCTCAAGCCCGGCGATTATGTCGTGCATGAGGAGTACGGCGTGGGCATCTTCCTGGGTACGACGCAGATCAAGGTCGGCGGCCCGGGCGGTGTCCGCCGCGATTTCCTCCAGATCCAGTATCACGGCACGGACAAGCTGAACGTCCCCATCGAGCAGCTCGACCGCGTGCAGCGCTACATCGGCAATCCGCAAAGTCCGCCCAAGCTGAATTCCCTGGGCAATTCCGAATGGCAGAAGCAGAAGGCCAAGGTGCGCGAGGGGCTGAAGGCCATCGCCTTCGACCTGGTGAAGCTCTACGCCACACGCGAAAAGACCCCCGGCTTTGCCTTCTCCCCCGATACCCCCTGGCAGCGCGAATTCGAGGACATGTTCCCCTATGAGCTGACCCCCGATCAGGCGCAGAGCGTCATGGAGATCACCGCCGACATGGAAGCCCCCAAGAACATGGATCGCCTCCTGTGCGGCGATGTCGGCTACGGCAAGACGGAGGTCAGCCTCCGCGCGGCCTTCAAGGCACTGATGGACAACAAGCAGGTCGCCATCCTCGCCCCCACCACCATCCTCGTGCAGCAGCACTACAACACGGTGCTCAAGCGCTTCAAGGGCTTCCCGGTGCGGGTGGAGGTGCTCAGCCGATTCCGCACACCCAAGGAGGTCAGGGACATCCTGGCGCGCGTCAAGGCCGGTGAGGTGGACATCCTTGTGGGCACCCATCGTCTGCTGGCCAAGGACGTGCAGTTCCACGACCTGGGGCTGCTCATCGTGGACGAGGAGCAGCGCTTCGGCGTGCAGCACAAGGAACAGATCAAGAACATGAAGAATCAGGTGGACGTGCTGACGCTCTCCGCCACGCCCATCCCGCGCACGCTGCACATGTCCATGGTGGGCATCCGCGACATGTCCGTGCTGGAGACCCCGCCGGAGGAGCGCCTGCCCGTGCAGACCCGCGTGGTGGAATACAACGACGGCATCATCCGCGATGCCATCCTGCGCGAGCTGTCCCGGGGAGGTCAGGTGTACTTCCTGTACAATCAGGTGCGGCGCATCGATGAATTCTACGCGCGCCTGCATGCCCTCGTGCCGGAAGCCCGCATCGGCGTGGCGCACGGACAGATGAAGGAGCACGGCCTGGAAGACGTCATGATGGACTTCTACGGCGGCAGCTACGACGTGCTGCTGTGCACCACCATCATCGAATCCGGCCTGGATGTCCCCACGGCGAACACCCTCATCGTCTTTGACGCGGATCGCTTCGGCCTCAGTCAGCTGTATCAGCTGCGCGGGCGCGTGGGACGCTCCAACCGTCAGGCGTATGCGTACTTCACCGTCCGCCCGGATCGGAATCTCTCCGAAACGGCCGATCAGCGCCTGGCGGCCATCCGCGAGTTCACCGAATTCGGCGCGGGCTTCCGCATTGCCATGCGCGACCTCGAAATCCGCGGCGCGGGCAACATCCTCGGCGCGGAACAGCACGGCCATCTGGCCACCGTCGGCTACGATATGTACTGCAAGCTGATGGAGGAGGTGCTGGCGGAGACCAAGGACGAACTGGCCGGGAAGGCCGCACCCCAGCCCCACATGGAGACCCGCGTGGACGTGAAGGTGGATGCCTATCTGCCGGAGAACTACGTCAAGGACGACCGTCAGCGGATGGAGATGTACAAGCGCATTGCGGGACTGGTGACGGATGCGGATCGGGCGGACATCCTCGACGAGCTGATGGATCGCTTCGGCGACGTTCCCCCGGCGGTGGAGACCCTTCTGGACATCGCCCAGGTACGCGCGCAGGCCAACAAGCTGGGCATCTCCCAGGTGACATACAAGCAGGGGGGCTTCCTGGTGCTCAGGATCGACCTGAAGCACATGCCCGCGGACGACGAGGCCTTCATCATGGCCATGTCCAGCGCGGACAAGCGCCTCATGCCCAGCCGCATGCATGCCGATGTGGTCATCCTCGCCGCCCCGACCCTCAACGAATACGGCATCCTCCGCGAAGGCGTTCAGGTTCTGACCCGCTGGAATCAGGAGTACGAACGCATCGTGGAGCTTCGCGCCGCTTCCCGCAATCCGGTCGGCTGACCCCCAAGCGCTTCCGCCTGACAAGCGGGGGCGCTTTTTGCATGCAAAAAGGACTCCCCTGCAAATGCAAGGGAGTCCACAGGGCTGCTGATTCGCTTACTGCGCGGCCTGCTCCAGGCACAGAGCCACAGCGGTCATGATGCGGTTGGAGGTCAGCGTCGCACCGGCCACGGTGTCCACCGTCGCGGTATTGCCGGCGACGATCGCAGCGGGCACGGAGGCCAGAGGAGCGGCAGCGACCGCCTCGGTCTCGTTGTGGGAGACGATCACCACATCGGCGATCTTGCCCTCGGTGATGACGACCTTCACGACCATCGGGCCATGCTGACCGTCAACGGTGGCTTCGTACTCGCCGTCCTTGAGGGTCTTGGTCATGTCGAACTTCTCCTCGGTGGAGGTCTCCTTCTCGAAGAGCGCCGCGTCCAGCAGCTGGGTGGATTCCTTCACCTCATAGTCTTCGGCCATCACATTGGTCATGGCGTGCTGCGCAGCGATGCGGCCGAAGACGATCGGGCCCATAACGCCCGTGCCGCCGGAGACGAACTTGCCCCAGATGCCGCCGACGCACTCGCCAGCCGCATACAGGCCGGGGATCACGTTGCCGTTCTCGTCCAGCACCTGCATGTTCTCATTGGCGGTGACACCACCCAGGGTCATGACGCACAGCGCATGCAGGCGGATGGCGTAGAACTTCTCGCCCTCGATCTTGTTGAACGCCAGGTTGTAGCTCGGGTCGGTGTTGGTCAGCTCACGGCCGAACTCCTCGTCCACACCGGCCTCCACCGCCGCGTTGTACTTGGCGATGGTGTTGGTCAGATTCTCCGCAGGCACGCCGATCTTCTCGGCCAGCTCCTCGATGGAGTCAGCGGAATACATCACATGCGCACCAGCACCGCCCTCATAGAAGTAGAACTTCATGAAGATGGAGGAGGAGGTCTGCATCAGATCCTCCAGGATCTTGTCGGTGTAGATGTCATACTGCACGGCCTGGGGCTGCTGCTCCAGGGCGACCTCGCGGATGGCGGGGTTGCTCTCGGTCTCGTTGCAGAAGCGGTTGCCCTCCTGGTTGACGACGATGCCGCCGGTCTTCCAGGTGTAGGTGGACGCGATCTGACCGCGGGCGGGGTCATCCTTCTGCACCAGACCCATGGGGAAGGTGGGGATGGCATCCATGGCGGTGATGCCCGCGCCGACCTTCTGCATCATGTAGATGCCGTAGCCGTCAGCGCCGGGAGCGCCGCCCGCGACATAGTACTCGCCGTACTCGGAGTACTTGCCCATCAGCTTGGCGTTGGAGGAATAGCCGCCGGTGCAGACGATCACGCCGTTCTTGCCGGTGTAGGTCACCTCACCGTCCGGGCCGATGGCCTTCACGCCGGTGATCTGACCCTTCTCGTTGGCGACCAGCTCCTTGGCGGTGGTCAGGGTGACGATCTCGATGCGGTCATCCGCGGCGACCAGCTTGTCCAGCACCTGATGCGCGGCGGACTTATAGCCCTCCGCCGTGGCGCTGGGCTTATAGGTGCGCTTCACGGAATACAGCGCATGCTCGGGCGCGAACACGGCACGGGCCGCGCCGGGCTTGAAGCAGTCCTTGATGCCGTTCTCGTACAGCCAGTCGAACACCTCAGCCGCGTCATTGGCGTACACGCGGATCAGCTTCTCATTGGGCTGACCGCCGAAGTCATCACCGTTGTTGATGATGTCCGCCACATAGGAGTCGACGGTGTCCTCGATGTTCTCTTCCTTCTGGATGATGGTACCGGCCGCAGACATGGAGCCGGAGGTGAAGTTCAGCGCGCCGCCCGTCTTGGCGGTCATTTCCAGCACGATGACCTTCTCCGCGCCCGCCTCAGCGGCATGGATCGCGGCGGACAGACCTGCGCCGCCCGCACCGACGATGATGATGTCGGCATCGGCTTCGTCCGCCATGGCAGGCACGGCCAGCATGGTCAGCGCCAGCGCCAGGGACAGGATTGCAGCGATGATTCGCTTCATATGGAGTTCCCCTTTCGGTTTTTCTGCGGAGCTTCCTCCGCTTTTTTTATTGTAACATAAAAGCTGTGCTTTGGGAATACATAAAAAAAACAATTTTTCGTTTTGATCGGGGCGGCATCGGCCTTCCAACGGAATTTCCTTGCATTCCCGCGCGAAATCAGTTACAATACAGGATGTATGAATCTGCCCATTCGAACGGAGGCCACGACAGTGTCTGAAAGATTATCCAAGATCCGCAATTTCTGCATCATCGCGCACATCGACCACGGCAAGTCCACCCTGGCCGACCGCATCCTGGAGCTGACGGGCGTATTCGAAAAGCGCGAGATGACCGAACAGATCCTCGACTCCATGGAGCTGGAACGCGAACGCGGCATCACCATCAAGTCCAAGGCCGTCCACATGCAGTACAAGGCGCAGGACGGTCAGACCTACACCCTCAACCTGATCGACACCCCCGGCCATGTGGACTTCACCTACGAGGTCAGCCGTGCCCTGGCCGCCTGCGAGGGCGCGCTGCTGGTGGTGGACGCCACCCAGGGCATTGAGGCGCAGACCCTCGCCAATGTGTACATGGCGCTGGACGCTGACCTGGAGATCATCCCCATCATCAACAAGATCGACCTGCCCAGCGCTCAGCCCGATGAGGTCAAGGCCGAGATCGAGGATGTCATCGGCCTGGATGCGGCGGACGCTCCCTGCGTCAGCGCCAAAACGGGCCTCAACATCCAGGACGTGCTCGAGGCCGTCGTCCACCATGTCCCCGCGCCCCAGGGCGATGAGTCTGCACCCCTTCAGGCGCTGATCTTCGATGCCTTCTACGACAACTACCGCGGCGCGATCTGCTTCGTCCGCGTCAAGGAGGGCACGATCCGCTCCGGCATGCGCATGCGGCTCATGGCCACCGGCGGCGAGTTCGACGTGGTCGAGGTCGGCACGTTCCACCCCGGCTATCAGCCCTGTGATTGCCTGCGCGCGGGCGACGTGGGCTATGTGGCGGCATCCATCAAGGACGTGCGCGAGACCCGCGTGGGCGACACCATCACCGATGCGGCACGCCCGGCGGATGTGGCTCTGCCCGGCTATCGGCAGGTGACACCCATGGTGTACTGCGGCGTGTATCCGGCGGACGGCGCGGACTATCCGGCGCTGAAGGACGCGCTGGAGAAGCTCCGCATGAACGATGCGTCCCTGTCCTTCGAGCCGGAGACCTCTGCGGCGCTGGGCTATGGCTTCCGGTGCGGCTTCCTCGGCCTGCTGCACATGGATGTCATCACCACCCGTCTGGAGCGCGAATGGGATCTGAACCTCGTCACCACCGCGCCCAGCGTCATCTACCGGGTCACAAAGACCGACGGCACGGTCGTCAGCATCGACAATCCCTCCAACCTGCCGCCCGTGGGCGACATCGCCATGATGGAAGAGCCCTTCGTCCATGCGACCATCTACACCCCCCAGGACGCTGTCGGCGCGATCATGGATCTGTGCCAGGACAAGCGTGGCATCTTCCTGGACATGCAGTACGAGGGCAGCCGGATCAAGCTGAACTACGAGCTGCCGCTGAACGAGATCATCTTTGAGTTCTTCGACCAGATCAAGAGCCGCAGCCGCGGATACGCCTCCTTCGACTATGAACTGAAGGACTACCGCGAGAGCGACCTGGTCAAGCTGGACATCCTCCTCAATGGTGATCTCTGCGACGCATTCTCCATCATCTGCCATCGGGACAAGGCCTATGCCCGCGGACGCAACATCGCCGAGAAGCTCAAGGACGTCATCCCGCGCCAGATGTTCGAGATCCCCATCCAGGCCGCCATCGGCGGGAAGGTCATCGCCCGCGAGACCGTCAAGGCCATGCGCAAGGACGTGCTCGCCAAGTGCTACGGCGGTGACATCACCCGCAAAAAGAAGCTGCTGGAAAAGCAGAAGGAGGGCAAAAAGCGCATGCGCCAGTTCGGCACGGTGCAGGTGCCCTCCGAGGCCTTCCTTGCCGTCCTCAAAATGGATGCCGACTGATTCGCCTATGGAGGTGACTCACATGCCCGTCTATCGCAGAATTCCCTGGCGGGGCGCTGCCCGTGCCATCACACCCCGCATGGGGGCGCTCCACGAGTCCTCCATGTTCGCAGGCGTGAATACAATTTCCGACCCCCAAAGCGCAAAGTTCCTGGAGCGTCGCACCGAATCCGTCTGCTTCACAGGGCATCGCTTCATCGGCAAGGCAGATGCCCCCTATCTGGCCAGGCTGGCGGAGCTGCTGGAGCTCCTCTATGAGCGCGGCTACCGTGACTATCTCTGCGGCGGCGCATTGGGCTTTGACCTCTTCGCCGCCGAACAGGTCGTTGTCCTGCGCAACCGCCATCCCGATGTCCGCCTCATCTCCTGCATCCCATGCGAGGAGCAGTGCACGCGCTGGCGCGCCAACGATCAGAACCGCTATCGTCGCCTGCTCTACCTCAGCGACGAGGTGCGCGTCCTCAGCAACTTCTATTACGAGGGCTGCATGCAGGTGCGCAATAAGTACATGGTCGATCGCAGCAGCGTCTGCGTTTCGTATCTGAAAAGGCCGCGGGGCGGCACGATGTCGACCTCCTGCTACGCCTCCTCCCAGGATCTGATCCTGGTGAATCTGGGTGTCATCACTGCCGTCGATGAGTATGCGCACGCCTACCCCCTCTGATGCGTCCCCCCTTCGGCGGACAGCTCCCTCTCGCGCTTTTCCTCCACGCGGATCTCCCAATGGATCAGCATCGTCAGCGCACCGCGCAGGGCGATGATCGCGCCCAGGATGAGCAGCTCCGTCCATTCGCGGACGATGACTGTCCGCAGCACCTCGCTGCCGAGCTTGAATTCCAGCGCCAGGGCGATGCCGTCCGCCAACGCCAGGCGGATGTGCGCGTCCCGCCGGAAATAGCCGATGATGGCCTTCGCCACCGTGATGAGCAGGATCAGGATGCCCGCCAGCTCCGCCAGGGTGATGCCCACCTGCGCCGCCATGTGGACGACCTGCTCCAGAAATGTGATGAGCTTTTCCATCGCATGACCTCCCGGTGGGTATTATGCCCGGTTTTCCGGCGATGCGCCAAGTCCCATTCCAATTTGCAGGTGAACTATGGAACTGTATATCCACATCCCCTATTGCCGACAGAAGTGCCGCTACTGCGACTTCGCGTCCTACGCCGGGCAGGAGGGCAGCATGTCCGCCTATGTGGATGCCGTATTGGCGGAGGCGGATTCGTATCAGCCGTATCACGGCACGGCGCTGGAGACCGTGTTCCTGGGCGGGGGCACGCCGTCGCTGCTGCCCGCAGGGGAGCTGCGCTGCCTGCTGACGGGTCTGCGCGAGCGATTCGTCTTCCCGGCGGACATTGAATTCACCGCCGAGGCCAATCCCGGTACGCTGACGGCGGACTGGCTGGACACGGCGCTGTCCTGCGGGGTGAACCGCCTGTCCCTGGGCATGCAGGCCAGTCAGCCGATGCTCCTCCATACGCTGGGACGCATCCACACCCATGCGGACGTGCTTTCCTCCGTCAGCCTCGCGAAACAGCGGGGCATCCGACACATCAGCGTTGACCTGATGTTCGGCCTGCCCGGACAGACGCCCGACATGTGGCGCGAGACGCTGCATGCGGCGCTGGCGCTGGACGTGGAGCACATGAGCTGCTACGGGCTGATCCCCGAGGAGGGCACGCCCCTCAGGCACGACCTGGACATTGGCCGTCTGACCCTCCCCGCGGAGGACGACGAACGCCGGATGTACGACGATGCCCTGTCCATCCTGGGCGAAAACGGCCTTGCGCAATACGAGATCAGCAATTTCGCCAGACCCGGCTGCGAATGCCGGCACAACATCGGCTACTGGACGCGCGTGCCGTACATCGGGCTGGGTGCGTCCGCCGCGTCGCTGCTGTCCACCCCCACCGGCGGACTTCGCCTGACCAACCCGCCGTCCCTCCGCGCTTACATCGACATGGCGGCGCAAAAGGCCTGGCGGCAGCGCGAGCGCGTGTCGCTCCTGCCCGCCGATGCACGCTTTGAGACGCTGATGCTGGGGCTTCGCATGACGCGGGGCGTATCGGAGGCGGACTTCCTTGCCGCACACGGACTCCCGCTGACGGACTACTGCGGCGATGTGCTGCGCAGTCAGGAGGCACGCGGACTGCTCCGGCATGAGGATGGCCGCTGGGCGCTGACCCGGCGCGGCATGGACGTGCAGAACGCCATGCTGGTGGAGATCCTGGAAAAGGTTGAACCATAAAAAGCGGACTGACCTGCCATCACGCGGGTCAGTCCGTTTTTAATCAGCATTATTTGCCTTCTGCGGCCATGCGATACGCCTCGTCATAGAGCCAGTTCTGGCTGCTCAGCGGCTGCTGCACGCCGGGATAACGGCGGCGATAGGTGCCGTCCGCCTGCTGCTCCCGCGCCTGCACATTGTCCCGCCAGATCACGTCGAACATGCGCAGCAGACGCTTCTTGCAGTCCGCATCCAGGATGGGCGTGGCGACCTCCACACGGCGCAGGGTGTTGCGCGTCATCCAGTCCGCCGAGGAAATGTACATGCGGGCCTCCTCATCCTCCCCGAAGATGTAGATGCGGCTGTGCTCCAGGAAGCGTCCCACCACGCTGATGATGCGGATGTTGTCCGTTTCGCCGGCCACGCCGCCCTTCAGGCAGCAGATGCCCCGGACGATCATCTCGACCTTCACCCCCGCCTTGGAGGCCTCCACTAACTTGTCGATCAGCGTCTTGTCCGTCAGGCTGTTCATCTTCAGGCGGATACGTCCCGTCCCGCCCTCGCGCACCTTGGCGATCTCGCCGTCGATCATGTCGATCAGCTTGTTTTGCAGGCAATGGGGCGCGACAAGCAGCGTCTGCATATGGTCGACCGTTTCGCCCTTCAGCAGCGCCTCGAAGACCATCTGCGCGTCCTGCCCGATCTCCTCCCGTGCGGTCATGTAGCACAGGTCGGTGTACAGCCGGGCGGTCTTCTCGTTGTAGTTGCCCGTGCCGATCTGGGTGATGCGCTGGATGCCGTCCGCCGTCCGCCGCGTGATGATGCACAGCTTCGAATGCACCTTCAGCTTCTCCACACCATAGATGACATGGCAGCCCGCACGCTCCAGACGGCGGCTCCACTCGATGTTGTTCTCCTCGTCGAAGCGTGCCTTCAGCTCCACCAGCACGTCCACCTGCTTGTCGTTCTCGGCGGCTTCCACCAGCGCCTCCACCACCTTCGAATCCCGCGCCAGACGGTACAGCGTCATCTGGATGGCGCTGACATTCGGGTCATGCGCCGCTTCGGTCAGCATATTCAGGAAGGGGCGGATGGACTGGTAGGGATAGTGGAGCAGCACGTCCTTTTCAGCCACCTGATCCATGATGGGGCGGGACATATCCAGATCGGGGGTCTTCTGCGGATGACGCGGCGCATAGAACAGCTCCGCATGGCTGCGCAGGTTGTCCTGGATGCTGTAGAGGAAGCTGACATCCAGCGGCGTGTCGTATTCGTACACCCGATCCATGCCCAGCTTCAATTCATTGCACAGGCGCTGGATGATGCCCACGTCGATCTGCCGGGACAGCTCCAGCCGGACGGGACAGAGCTTCTGCCGGAGCTTCACCACCTCGGCCATGTGATCGCGGTAGTTCAGATCCTCATCGTACACCACGTCCGCATCGATGTCGGCGCTGCGGGTGATGCGCGCCAGCGTCTTGGACACCACCTTGTAGCCGGGGAACAGCTCCGGCAGGAAGTGCAGGATCAGCTCCTCCGCCAGCATGAAGCAGCCCGTGCGCTCCGGAATGGCGATCAGCCGCGGGAAGACGCCGCTGCCGCAGGGCACGATGCCGATCTTCTGCTTGTCGCCCTTCGTCCCCAGAACCGCCACCGCATAGATGTCCTTGTTGCGCAGGAACGGGAAGCTCTGCTTCTTCCCCACCACATAGGTGGACAGCAGCGGCAGGAATTCCCGCCGGAACATCTCCCGCAGATAGGCGCTGCTCTCATCGCTGATGGAGCGGAAGTTCACGATGGAGATGCCCTGCTCCTGGAGGCGATCCATCAGCGCGGCATAGGCGCGGTCGCGGCGATGGCAAAGGTCGCGGATGCGCCGGATGCAGGCATCGATCTGCTCCCCGGGGGTCATGCGGGTCTTGTTCTCCCGCGACTCCTTGTCCAGCAGCATCTGATCGTGCAGCGAACCGATGCGCACCATGAAGAACTCATCCAGATTGCTCTGGAAGATCGACAGGAAGGACAGGCGCTCACAAAGCGGAACGCGCTCATCCTCCGCCTCCTCCAGCACACGCTCGTTGAATCGAAGCCAGCTGAGTTCACGGTTTTCAAGGCAGATCATCTGGGTATCCATGTTGTCATATCCTTCCTTCTGTCAGGAATTGGGTCAATTCAGTGCGATATTCTCCAGCTTGTCGCGATAATGCCGCAGCGCTTCCCGTTCGACTGCGCTCTTCTCCTGCGACAAGGCGGCATCGCTGCGCAGGCGCTTCATGCAGTTCGCGGCCTCCTCCATGGTCTTGACGTCGCCATCCAGCAGGAAACCCTGCATCATTTCGCCGGATTGGCGCGTGCCCATCAGGTCGCCCGGGCCGCGCAGCTCCAGGTCCTTCTGGGCGACAAGGAAGCCGTCGTTCGTCTGCGACAGGATGCGCAGGCGCTCGCTCTCCTCCGCCAGCAGGAAGCACCACGATTCCGCCGCGCCCCGTCCCACGCGCCCGCGCAGCTGATGCAGCTGACTCAACCCGTAGCGTTCGGCATTCTCGACGATCATCACCGATGCATTGGGGACGTTCACGCCCACCTCGATGACGGTGGTGGACACCAGCACATCCAGCGCGCCGGAGGAAAAGTCCGCCAGCACACCGGCCTTCTCGTCAGCCTTCTGACTGCCCCAGGTCAGCCCGACCCGCAGGCCCTGCAATTCGCCATGGATCAGCGCGTCGTAGGTCTCCTTGGCACTGCGCACGTCCTCCAGCGTTTCGCTGTCCTCCACCAGCGGGCAGACCACATAGCCCTGCCGCCCCTTGGCAACCTCATCGCGCAGGAAGCCATACATGGCCGAGCGCTTCTCCTGCGGGACAATGCGCGTCTTGACCGGCGTGCGCCCCGGGGGCAGCTCATCCACCACGGACACATCCAGGTCGCCGTAGAGGATCAGCGCCAATGTGCGCGGGATGGGCGTGGCGGACATGACCAGCACATGGGGGGACTTGCCTTCATACGCGCCCTTTTCCTGCAAGGTGGAACGCTGACGCACGCCGAAGCGATGCTGCTCATCCGTCACCACCAGCGCCAGGCGGGCGTATCCGACCCCCGCGCTGATGAGCGCATGCGTGCCGAAGACGGCATCCCATTCGCCGGATGCACATGCGGCATGCGCCTGACGCTTCTCCCCGGCCTTCATGCTGCCGATGAGCAGTCCGCAGCGGATGCCCAGTGGCTCCAGCATGGCCTTGGCGGATTCGTAATGCTGGCGTGCCAGAATTTCCGTGGGCGCCATCATCGCGGCCTGATACCCGGCCTGCACGGTCATGGCAATCGCCCCGAAGGCCAATGCCGTCTTGCCGCAGCCCACATCGCCCTGCACCAGGCGGCTCATGGCGTGCTCCCGGCGCAGATCGGCGGCGATCTCCTCCAGCACGCGCTTCTGTGCGCCGGTGGGTGCAAAGGGCAGCGTCCGCCAGAAGGAATCCGCCGCGTCCTCCGCCAGTGCCAGCGGGATGCCGTCCGCCTTCTGACCCCGCAGAAGCCCCAGCGCCGCCTGATACATGAGCATCTGCTCGAAGGCCAGACGATGCCGCGCGACCCTGAGGTTCTCGAAATTCGCCGGGAAATGCGCCTGACGCAGCGCGAAATTCAATTCGCACAGCCCATGGCGCAGGCGCAGCGCATTGGGCAGCGTCTCCGGGCAGACATCGTCGACCTGTTCCAGCGCCTGCTCCATCATCGTGCGGAAGGACTTGGCCGGGATGCCCTTCACCGCGCGGTACACCGGCTGAATGGAGGGTTCGCTGACGATGACGGCGTTTTGCAGCGTCCGGCGGCCGTTCTTCTCCGCGATGCGCCCATAGAGCATGATGCATGCTCCCACGGGCAGCTGATTCATCATCCACGGCTGATTGTACCATGCCAGCGACAGCCTGCCGGAATCGTCCCGCAGGGACGCGGTGACGCGCACCAGCCCGTTGAAGCGGCTGAGCTTGGGCGGATCGTTCACCACGCCGCGGACGAGCACCTCCCCATGCGCCTGGGCACAGGGGGTGAGCTTCGTCCTGTCCTCATAGCGGACGGGCAGGGTGTAAAGCAAATCGCGCAGTGAGGTCACACCCACTGCGCGAAGGGATTCCATTCGTGCAGGACCGATGCCCCGCATCTCAGAAAGCTCCATATTACTCCACAGAGATCAGATAATAGTACAGTGGCTGACCGCCCAGGAGGCATTCCACATCGCGGTCGGGATAGCGGTCGGCGATTTCGGCGGCAACGGCCTCGGCATCCTCCCTGGAGGTGTCCGCACCGTAGTACACCGTGATGAGCTCGGCCTCATCATCCACGATGGCATCCATCATCTCCATCACCACATCATGCACGGAATTGCCGGAATACTCGATCTGGCCATTGTGCATGCCGATGATGTCATCCTTATGGATCTGCACGCCATTGTATTCGCTGTCGCGCACGGCATAGGTGACAGTGCCGGTCTTGACGTGGTTGGCGGCCTCGGTCATGCGGCGGGCGTTCTCCTCGCCGGACACGTCGGACTGGAAGGCCACCGCCGCCGCGATGCCCATCGCCACGTTCTTGGTCGGGATGACATGGACCTCCTTCTCGGCCAGCTCCGCCGCCTGATTGGCCGCGAAGATCACGTTGCCGTTGTTCGGGAAGACGAACACGCACTTGGCGTTGACCGCGTTGATGGCGGAAAGGATGTCATCCACGGAGGGATTCATGGTCTGTCCGCCCTCGACGATGTGATCGACGGTCAGGTCGCGGAAGATGCTGGAGAAGCCCTCGCCCAGGGACACGGCGACCATGCCGAAGTCCTTGGCGGGTTCGGCCGGTGCGGCCTCGATCGCCGCCGGGGCGCTTTCGCCCGCCAGCTTGCGCTGCATGTCCAGCAGGTTGTCAATTTTGAGGTCGATCAGCTCGCCCAGCTCGATGCCGTATTCGATGGCATTGCCGGGGTTATTGGTGTGCACATGCACCTTCGTGGCGGACATATCGCCCGTGACCTGCACGCAGTCGCCAATGCGGTTGAGGCGGCGGCGGAAGGAATCCACATCGCCCTCGGTGCAGTCCTCCCGGAAATTCACGATGGTGAAGGACGTGCAGTAGGCATTGCGGATCTCGCCGGAGAGGTCGTGGATGTCCTCCTCCACGACATTGGTGTCCCCCGCCAGCAGCCCCGCAGGATCGGCGATCTCCTCGCCCCGCATGCAGGCCGCATAGCCGGTGTAGATCAGCAGCAGACCGCGTCCGCCGGAGTCCACCACGCCCGCGGCCTTCAGCGGCGGCAGCATTTCCGGTGTCTTGCGCAGGATGGCCTCGCCGCTGGTCAGGATGATGTTCATCAGCCCGTCATAATCGTCCGGGTTCTGCTCGGTGAACTTGATCGCATCCTCGGCGATGACGCGGGCGACGGTCAGGATGGTGCCCTCCTTGGGCTTCATCACGGCCTTGTACGCCTTGTCAGACCCGGCCTTGAGCGCCTTGGCGAACTGCACGGGGGTGATCTTCTCCACGCCCTTGAGCGCGGTGGCAAAGCCGCGCAGCAGCTGGGACGTGATGACACCCGAATTGCCGCGCGCCCCCTTGAGCGCGCCCTTCGAAATGGCCGCTGCCGCCTCGTCCGCCCGCAGATATTCCTGCGCGTTGATCTCCCGTACCGCGCTCTGCATCGTCAGGCTCATGTTCGTGCCCGTGTCGCCGTCCGGCACGGGAAATACATTCAGGGCATCCACTGCCTCGCGATTCTGCTCCAGCAGATTCGCGCCCGCGATGAGCATATCGCGCAGCAGCAGCCCGTCGATTACTTTATGCTGTATCAAAGGTCGTTCCTCCATTCGGCCTGTGTCCGGTTCATCCGTGCACAGCGTCACTCCTTCGGTGTCATCACACGCGGATGCCTTCCACCGAGATGTTCACCTTGCGCACCTTCACACCGGTCATGCTTTCCAGCTTGTAGCGCACCTGATCGACGATGGTCTTGCACACCTCCGCGATGGAGATGCCGTATTCCACAACAATGAACAGATCCACATCCAGCATGTCGCCCACACTGCGGATCTGCACGCCCTTGGAAAGATTCTCCCGGCCAAGCCACTCGACGATACCATCCTTGGCCCGCTTGGAGGACATTGCGACGATGCCGTAGCATTCCAGCGCCGCATAGCCCACGACCTTGAGCATCACATCCTCTGTGATGTAGATCGTGCCGATGTCATTCCTGATCTTGCAATCCATGGCTGTGTCAACCTCCTTGCTCCTTGCTCCTTGTGCCAGGGGCAGTCCCCATGTATGTGCAGACGTTCTTTCCACGTCAAATATACCCATAGTAGGGGTCATTATGTAGTATACAGGATTTTCGCCTTTTTAGCAAGGCCTTTTTCGGATTCCTTTGCGTTTCTTCCCGCACGCCGCATTTTCCGCTTGACATCGCCCGCAAAACCGCCTATAATACCTCCATCAGGGCAATGAGGAGACGAGTAGCCTGCCTGCTGACGCATCTTCAGAGAGCTTCCGGTCGCTGTGAGGAAGCGGTGCGCGCGATGAGGCGAAGTACAGCTCCGAGCCACGGACTGAACCCCGGGGGCGGTTTTTCCGGGAGAGGGGGCGGGGACATGCGCGGCAGTGCATGCTGCCCATTCCGCTTTCCATCCACGATTTCCGCCTGAACGGTCAGTAGGTCGCGTCCGGTGCGCCGGTTACAGCGCGGGAGGAATGGCTGTTCCTCGCTGAGGGCTGATCTTCCATCAGCCGAACGGAAGTGGTACCGTGATGTTTGCATCACCTTCCTTGGACATGGTGTCCGGGAAGGTGTTTTCTTTTCCCCACGCGCTTTGTCAGCAAATCAGCCGATCATTCCCGATCATTCTCATTCGAAAGGAGGCGCGCAGCCATGCAGCTCGATCAGCTTTCATTCGCCCGCCGGTTCGACCAGGTGTCCGGCAGTGCCATCCGCGAGATATTCAAGCTCATCGCCAGGCCGGGCATGATCTCCTTCGCGGGGGGCAATCCGGCGAAGTCCGCCCTGCCGGATGACATTTGCGCGCAGATCGCAAAGGAGGTGCTGAACCGGGATGGAAAAGCCATCCTCCAGTATGGCGCGACCGAAGGGTATCCGCCCCTGCTGGAAAGCCTGCACCCCTATGCGGAACAGGCGCTGAGCTGCCCGGTGGAAGCCGTGCTGCCCACCACCGGCTCGACACAGGGCATGGATCTGCTCTGCAAGGCACTCATCGACCCCGGCGATGTCATCCTCGTGGAAGACCCGACCTTCCTGGGGAACATGCAGTGCATGCGCCTGTATCAGGCGAACCTCGTTCCCGTCGAAAGCGACGAGGGCGGACTCATCCCGGACAGGCTCGAAGCAGCCATGCGTCAGCATCACCCGAAGATGCTCTATGTCATCCCGACCTTCCAGAACCCCACCGGACGCACCCTCGCCGCCGAGCGCCGTCAGCCCATCGCCGAATTGGCCGCGAAATACGGCGTGGTCGTGGCGGAGGATGACCCCTACCGCGACCTGCGCTACGCCGGGTCGCCCCTGCCGTCCATCAAGTCCTTCGACAGGGAGGGCTGGGTCGTCTTCCTCGGCTCGTTCTCCAAGATCATCTCCCCCGGCCTGCGCGTCGGCTACATGGCGGGCGACTCGCGCATCCTGCGCAAATGCACCATCGGCAAGCAGTCCGCCGATGTGCATACGTCCAACCTGACCCAGGCCATCGTCGATGCCTTCCTGCGGCAGGGTCTGCTGCCCGGACACATCCGCAGCATCTGCGCCTCCTACAAGGCACAGCTGGATGCCATGCTCGCCGAATTGGCGGACTTCCCCGCCGGGACGGCCTTCACCCGGCCCGAGGGCGGCCTTTTCATCTGGGTCGAGCTGCCCGAAGGCCTCGATGCGCTGGAACTGCTCCCGGCCTGCGTCGAACGCGGCGTGGCCTACGTCCCCGGGACGCATTTCTTCTCCGGCGGCGGTCACCCGAACACATTGCGCCTGAATTTCTCCAATTCCACCGTCGAACAGATCCATCAGGGCATGCGCATCATCCGCGAGGTCCTCGCCGAGGCCATGTCCGCCCACAAACCGACATAATATAAGGAGGATACACCCATGCATATTCTGGACGTATTGAAGGAGCGCGGCTTCATCGCGCAGACCACCTTTGAGGACGAGCTGTACAAGCAGCTGGAAGAGCCGACCACGTTCTACGTCGGCTTCGACCCCACGGCGGATTCGCTGCACATCGGCCACTACATCCCGATCATGGCCATGGCGCACATGCAGAAGGCCGGTCACAAGCCCATCGCCCTGATGGGCGGCGGCACCGCCATGATCGGCGACCCCAGCGGCAAGACCGACATGCGCAAGATGATGACCGTCGAGACCATCGACAGCAATGTGGAATGCATCAAGAAGCAGATGAGCCGCTTCCTGGATTTCTCTGACGGCAAGGCCATCATCGTCAACAACGGCGACTGGCTGCGCAACCTGAACTTCATCGAGTTCATGCGTGACATCGGCTCCATGTTCTCCGTCAACACCATGCTGCGCGCCGATTGCTACCGCGCCCGCATGGAGAGCGAAAACGGCCTGTCCTTCCTGGAGTTCAACTACATGCTCATGCAGTCCTACGACTTCCTGGAGCTGTTCCACCGCTACGGCTGCCGGCTGGAGATGGGCGGCAACGATCAGTGGTCGAACATGCTGGGCGGTGCCGATCTCGTCCGCCGCAAGGACAACGAGAAGGCCTTCGCCTGCACCTTCCAGCTCCTCCTCACCCATGACGGCAGGAAGATGGGCAAGACCGAGAAGGGCGCGCTCTGGCTCGACCCCAACAAGACCTCTCCCTTCGACTTCTACCAGTACTGGCGCAATGTGGACGACAAGGACGTGGAGAAGTGCCTGGGTCTGCTGACCTTCCTGCCCATGGACGAGGTGCGCCGTCTGGGTGCGCTGGAGGGCAGCGCCATCAACGAGGCCAAGAAGGTGCTCGCCTACGAGGTGACGAAGCTGGTGCACGGCGAGGAAGAGGCGCAGAAGGCGGCGGACGCGGCGGCTTCCCTCTTCGGCGGCGGCATGAACAGCGCCAATGTCCCCTCCTTTGCGCTGACCACCATGCTGGTCAAGTCCGGCCTGTGCAAGAGCCAGAGCGACGCACGCAACCAGATCAAGGCCGGTGCGGTGCTGGTGGCGGACGAGAAGGTGACGGACATGAACGCGACCGTGTCCGCCGAACAGTTCGGCACGGACGGCCTGATGCTCCAGAAGGGCAAGAAGGGCTTCCGCCGCCTGATCCTCCAATGAGCGCCGCTCCCTACAAGACGCTCAGGCGCGAGGCCGCCGATGAGGTCATCATCAACAAGAGCCGCTTCATCGGCTATGCCTGTCCCTGTCAGACCGAGGAGGAGGCACTGGCCTTCCTGCAAAGGATCCGCACGAAGCACAAGGATGCGACCCACAACTGCTACGCCTATGTGATCGGGCGGAATGCGGGCATCATGCGCTATTCCGATGACGGCGAGCCCGGCGGCACGGCCGGACTGCCCATGATGGAGGTGCTCAAGAATCAGGGGGTCGTCAACTGCTGCGTGGTGGTGACGCGCTATTTCGGCGGCGTGCTGTTGGGCGCGGGCGGTTTAGTCCGCGCCTACACCCAGGGGACGGTCATCGCGCTCAAGGCCGCGCAGGTCGTCGTCATGGAACCCAGTCAGCGCTACCTGTGCGAGGTCGCCTACCCCCTGTGGGATCGGGTGACGCATGCGCTGAAGACCATGCCCGTGCAGCTCGTCAGCAGTGAATTCACCACGGCGGTGGGCTTCACGCTGCTGGTGCGCGAGAAGGACGCGGAGGCCATGCTGTCCGACCTGACCCGCCTGACCGACGCGCGCTTCGAATCCCTGCTGGAGGACGAATCCTACGAGGCGTGGGATGTCCCCGAATAATGCGCCATACGTTTGCATCCAGGAACTCGCTTCTTCCAATTTCTGTGTATGCAATCTGGCGTACAAGGCCGCTTTCGCGCGTCGAAAGCGGCGCAAAGCCGCCGGGGGGGAAAGCAAGTTGTGGCTTTCCCCCCGGACCCCC